>NZ_JANWOI010000001.1:349030-698061 GCF_027920805.1 Govania unica | reverse complement strand
GTCACCCTCAACGGCAAGGGCGTGCTGTCGGCGCTGAAAATCGATCCGTCGCTTGTGACCCCGGACGAAGTTGAAGTGGTCGAGGACCTGATCAAGGCCGCCCATGCCGACGCCCGCACCAAGGTTGACGCTTACACCAGCGAACAGATGTCCAAACTGACCGGTGGCCTGCAACTGCCGCCCGGGTTCAAGATGCCGTTCTGAGGTTTTCAAGGACCAGGGGACCCTGACGCAGTATGACGGATCATCAGCAACAGAATGATATCGAGGCGCTGGCCAAGCTTTTGGCCAAGCTGCCGGGTCTTGGGCCGCGTTCGGCCCGGCGCGCGGTGCTGCACCTTCTGAAGAAAAAAGAAAGCCTGATGCTGCCGCTTGCGACGGCCCTGTCGGAAACCGCGGAACGGGTCGGCCCCTGCGCAATCTGCGGCAATCTCGATAGCCTGAGCCCCTGCCGCATCTGCAGCGATGCGCGCCGCGACAAAACCATCATCTGCGTGGTCGAGGATGTGAGCGACCTTTGGGCGCTGGAGCGCGCCGGGGCTTTTCGCGGGCAATATCATGTGCTTGGCGGAACATTATCGGCGCTTGAGGGCATCGGCCCTGACAATCTCAATATCCGCGGCCTGATCGACCGCGTCGACGGCGGCGGCATCCGCGAAGTCATCCTCGCCACCAACGCCACGGTAGACGGCCAGACCACCGCCCATTACCTGATGGACAAGCTTGGTCGCTTCGACCTCACGGTGTCCCAACTGGCCCACGGCGTGCCGGTGGGTGGGGAGCTGGATTACCTGGATGAAGGCACACTGCTTGCGGCGCTGAAAAGCCGGCGGCCGTTCTGAGGCCTGTGAGGGGCGTCCCCATGGATACGCGGGTCAAGCCCTCGTATGACAGGATGTGTGGCAGGGGGGCGCTTCATCTGCCCACTTGTCATTGCCGGGCTTGACCCGGCAATCTATCTCGGCGCCATCGGTACTGGGGGAAGCATGGATTACCGGGTCAAGCCCGGTAATGACATGTCAGAGAGTGAACTGACTGATCAGCTCAATTCCAGCGCCGCTCGTGCCGGAGCAACCACCGCTGTGACTTCCGGTTCTTCGAGTTGCAATTCCTCGATCCGTTCGCCGCGGGCTGTGATTTTGTTGGCGGAGGTGGTGATTTCCGTGATGTCTTTTTGTGCCTGACCGAAATGGGTCGTGAGATTTTCCACCCGCTTGGCGAGCCGGCCTACGTCGGTCAGAAGCGTGCGCACCTCGCGCTGAATGACATGGGCTTGTTCGCGCATGCGGGCGTCTTTCAGGACCGCGCGCACGGTGTTCAGGGTGGCCATCAGGGTTGTGGGTGAGACGATCCACACCCGCGCGGCATAGGATTTTTCAAGCACCGCCGGGAAATTCGCGTGAAGCTCGGCGTAGATCGCCTCGCTTGGCAGGAACATCAAGGCGGATTCCGCCGTTTCGCCTTCAAGAATGTAGCGGTCCGAGATGGCGGCCACATGTTTCAGGATATCGGTTGTGAACTGCCGCTCGGCCACAGTACGCGAAGCGGGGTCGGTCGCGGCGCGCAGCAGGTGATAGCTTTCGAGCGGGAATTTGGCGTCGACCACGATCGAACCCGGCGGGTTCGGCAGATGAATGATGCAATCGGCGCGCTTGCCGTTCGATAGCACGACCTGAAAAGCATAGGCCGAGGGCGGCAGGGCGTTCTGCACGATGGCGTTCAGCTGGATTTCCCCGAACGCGCCGCGCGCCTGTTTGTTCGCGAGAATATCCTGAAGCCCGACCACCTGACCGGACAGCTCGGCGATGCGTTTTTGTGCCTCGTCGATGACGGTCAGCCGGGTTTGCAGCTCGCCGATGGTCTTGGCCGTGGTAGTGGCTGATTTTTCAAGGCTTTCGCCCATGCGCAGGGTGACGCTGTCGAGCCGGGTTTCGAGCGTCTTTGTGAGCGCGGCCGAGCTTTGGTTCTGGCTTTCGGCCAGCTGGGCGAGGCGGCCCATCAGTTCCCTGTTGGTGACATCAAGGGACTGTGCCATGTGGGTGACCTGTTCCAGCCGCAGGCGGTCTTCGAGCCGACTACGGTCCGCGCGCAGCCACAGGAAGATCCCGAACAGCAGAATCACTGCGAAACCACCGAGCATCACACCCAAGGTCACATCCATACTCAACCCGCCTTATCTTGACTGCCATGACACCACGCATTACCTACACTAGCAGGACAGTTTTAGGAATGACCATGGCCATACTACCGATTTTGACCGCCCCCGATCCGCGCCTCAAGACCATCTCCACCCCGGTGGACAAGGTCGACGACAACCTGCGCGCGCTGATGGATGACATGGTGGAAACCATGTATGACGCACCCGGCATCGGGCTTGCGGCCATTCAGGTCGGGGTGGCGAAACGCATTCTGGTGATCGACCTTGCCCCCGAAGGCGAGGCGAAGGACCCGCAATATTTCGTCAATCCCGAGATCATCTGGACCTCCGAGGACTATGCGTCCTGGAACGAAGGCTGCCTGTCGGTGCCGGAACAATATGCCGATGTGGAACGCCCGGCCGAATGCAAGCTGCGCTTTCTGGATTATCACGGACAGGCGCGGGAAATCCATGCCACCGGGCTTTTGGCCACCTGCCTGCAGCATGAGATGGATCATCTCGACGGCATTCTGTTCATCGACCATCTGTCGCGGCTGAAACGCGACATGATGCTGCGCAAAATCAAACGCATGGTCCGGGCATGACCCGTTTGCGGCTTGCCTTCATGGGCACGCCGGAGTTCAGTGTGTCCACGCTCCGGGCCTTGATTGATGCTGGCCATGACGTCGTCGCCGTCTATTCGCAGCCGCCACGCCCGGCCGGACGCGGGCAGAAAGAACGCCCGTCACCGGTCGCCGCCGCAGCCGAGGCCGCCGGGATTCCGGTTTTCACCCCGACCAGCCTGAAATCAGATGAGGAAACCGCGCGCTTTCAGGCGCTCGGGCTTGATGCGGCGGTTGTGGTCGCCTATGGGCTGTTGCTGCCGCAAGCCATTCTGGATGCGCCGCGCATGGGCTGCGTCAATGTGCATGCGTCGCTGTTGCCGCGCTGGCGCGGGGCGGCCCCGATCCAGCGCGCCATCATGGCCGGGGATGCCGAGACCGGCATCACCATCATGGGCATGGAAGCCGGGCTTGATACCGGGCCGATGATCCTGATTGAAAAGACACCCATTGCTGCCGACGACACCGCCGCGAGCCTCCATGACCGGCTCGCTGTGATGGGGGCTCAGACCATCAATCCGGCGCTGCAAGGACTGGCCGACGGCAGCTTGACGCCGGTGCCGCAGCCTGCGGACGGCGTCACCTATGCCAAAAAGATCGACAAGGCCGAAGCCCGACTCGACTGGAGCCGTCCGGCGATAGAACTTGACCGCCAGATCCGTGGGCTTGCGCCCTTCCCCGGCGCCTGGTTCGAACATGAGGGCGCCCGCGTCAAAGTGCTCGGCTCGCGGCTTGCTGAGGGCGACGGCGCGCCCGGAACGCTCATCGCCGCGCCCTTTACGGTGGCTTGTGGCAAGGGCGCTGTGGCGCTCACCACATTGCAACGCGAGGGCAAAAGCGCCATGAGCGCCGAGGAATTTCAGCGCGGACGTGCGATTCCTCTTGGCCTGCGGCTCGGCTGACGGCAAAGTCCGCCCATGCCAAGATATAAGCTCGATATTGAATTTGACGGCAGCCGCTTCGTTGGCTGGCAGGCGCAACTGAATGGCGCGAGTGTGCAATCCACACTCGAAACCGCCATCTTCAAGTTTTGCGGAGAAAAAGTGCGGCTGCAGGCCGCCGGGCGCACCGATGCCGGGGTTCATGCCCTTGGGATGGTGGCCCATGTGGATCTCCTAAAAGCCCAGAAAGTCGAACGCATCGAGGGGGCGCTCAATTTCTATCTGATTGATCAAGGCGTTGTGGTGCTGTCGGCGACCGAGATGGTCGGCGATTTTCATGCCCGCTTCACCTGCATCCGGCGGCATTACACCTATCGCATCATCTCCCGCCGCACGCCGCTTGCGCTCGATCACGGCAAGGCCTGGCATGTGCGGCGCGAGCTGGATGTGGCGGCCATGCATGAGGCGGCGCAGCGGCTTGTGGGGCATTATGACTTCACCACCTTCCGCGACCTCCAATGTCAGGCGACGTCGCCTTGGAAGACGTTGGAATATCTTGATGTGGAGCAGCGTGGGGCGGAGATTTTCATCCATACCGGGTCGCGGTCGTTCCTGCACCGCCAGGTTCGCTCCATGGTCGGGACGCTGTCGCTGGTGGGCGAAGGCAAATGGACTGCCGATGATGTGAGCCGGGCGCTGGAGGCCAAGGACCGCCGGGCCTGCGGGCCGACGGCTCCGGCACATGGGCTTTATTTTGTGGCGGCGGATTACGCGGAAGGTGGAGAGATGGATTGCCGGGTCAAGCCCGGCAATGACAAATCTGTGGAATAATGATGGCCTCATTAATCATGTCATACGCGGGCTTGACCCGCGTATCCATCTGTCCGCCCGTTCCCGTCAGACCTATTTAACGAAAAACCGTTCGAGCACCAGGCGATAGACTTTGGTCAGTGCCTGGATGTCGGCGACGCTCGCGCGTTCGTCGACTTTGTGCATGGTTGCGCCGACCAGACCGAAGTCGAGTACCGGGCAGGCGTCCTTGATGAAGCGGGCGTCCGAGGTGCCGCCGGTGGTCGAGAGTTCCGGCATGACGCCGGTCACATCATGAACGGCATGGATCACGAGATCGCTCAGATGGCCGGGCGCGGTCAGGAAGGATTCGCCTGAAATATGCGGGCGGAGTTCATAGGCACCGCCTGACATTTCGCAGACCTCGCGCAGCCAGTCGATCAGGCTTGCGCCGGTGTGGCGGTCGTTGAAACGGATATTGAGCCGTGCCGTCACTGCGGCCGGGATGATGTTGGCGGCGGTGTTGCCGACGTCGATGGACACCACTTCGAGATTGGACGGATCGAAATGATCGGTGCCGTCATCGAGCTTACGCTCGTTCAAAGCCGTCAGAATCTTCAGCATGCGCGGGATCGGGTTGTCGGACAGATGCGGATAGGCCACATGGCCCTGCGCGCCGATCACGGTGATTTCGGCGTTGAGGCTGCCGCGCCGTCCGATCTTAATCATCTCCCCGAACAGGCGCGGGTTGGTGGGCTCGCCGACGACACAGGCATCGAGCACTTCGCCGCGCGCCTTCAGCCAGTCGAGCATCTTGCGGGTGCCGTTGATGGCCACCCCTTCCTCGTCGCCGGTGATGAGGAGACTGATGGAGCCCTGAAGCTCCCGATCCTTCAGATAGTCGGCGGCGGCGGCCACGAAGGCGGCGATGGCCCCCTTCATGTCATTGGCCCCACGACCATAAAGCGTGCCATTCTCGATGGTTCCGGCAAAGGGGTCCACCGTCCAATGGGCGGCGTCGCCCACCGGCACCACATCCGTATGACCGGCAAAGCAGAAATGCGGGGCGGTGCTGCCGATGCGGGCATAGAGATTGTCGACCCGCTCCGTCCCGTCGCCGTCGAACGGCAGCCGGTGACAGGTGAAGCCAAGCCCCTCAAGTTCACGCTGCAACAGATCGAGCGCACCGGCTTCGGCCGGGGTCACGCTTGGGCAGCGGATCAGAGATTGAGCGAGGGCTACGGGGTCGAGCATGCGGGCCTCCTTATCTAGTGACAGCTCTGGCATCGATGTCATCCCCGCGAACGCGGGGATCCAGGGCCTGCAAGTAAGGCTGGATTCCCGCTTTCGCGGGAATGACAGTGACTTAAATTACGAGCGCAGAAGTTCGTTGATCGAGGTCTTGGAACGCGTCTGGGCGTCGACCTTTTTCACGATGACGGCGGCATAAAGGCTTGGGCCCGGGGTACCGTCAGCGAGCGGCTTGCCCGGCACAGCGCCCGGCACCACCACCGAATAAGCCGGAACCCGACCATAGTGAACTTCGCCGCTTTCACGATCAATGATCTTGGTCGAGGCGCCGAGATAGACGCCCATGGACAGCACAGCGCCTTCTTCGACGATCACACCTTCGGCGACTTCGGAGCGGGCGCCGATGAAGCAGTTGTCTTCGATGATCACCGGACCGGCCTGCAACGGCTCAAGCACGCCGCCGATGCCGGCGCCGCCCGAGATATGCACATTCTTGCCGATCTGAGCGCAGGAGCCGACGGTGGCCCAGGTATCGATCATAGCCCCGCTGTCCACATAAGCGCCGAGATTGACGAAGCTTGGCATCAAGACAACGCCCGGGGCGATATAGGCGGCGCGGCGCACGATGGCACCCGGCACGGCGCGGAAACCGGCGGCCCGGAACTTTGCATCGTCCCACCCGGCGAATTTCGACGGCACCTTGTCAAACCACGAGCTGTTCGCGCCCGGACCACCGGCGACGGTTTCCATGTCATTCAGACGGAACGACAGCAGCACGGCTTTTTTCAGCCACTGATGCACAACCCAGGAGCCGGTTTCCTTGGAGGCCACGCGGGCTTCGCCGGAATCAAGAAGACGCAGGGCCGTCTCCACCGCATCGCGGACTTCGCCCTTAGTGGCGGGCGAAATCTGATCCCGCTGGTCCCAAGCCTGTTCGATAACCGATTGCAATGCGGCCGCGCTCATATGCTGTTCCTTTACCTAATCATTGAATGGCCCAACTGATGGCAAAGCGGGCCGGTCATGTCAACCTTAAGAGGGCGCAACCTGAAGCAGAGATTCGAGCCAGGCGGTCAGGTCGTCGACCTGATGATGGACATAATCAGGCAGCCGGTCATCCGGCACCCCCGCCCGCGCCCATTCGTCGCCGCCGGTCACCCACACCGTTTCCATGCCAAGCGCCGCCGCCGGTTCAAGATTGCGGATGATGTCTTCGACCATCACCGCGCGGGTCGGGTCGATGTCATGGGCCACGAGCATCCCGGCATAGGGTTCGGGCCGGGGTTTCGGCAGATAGCTTGCGGCGCAGATATCATAGATCCCGGAAAAGGCATCGCGCACCCCGAGCCGGTCGAGCACCCGTTCGGCATGAGCCACGGAGCCGTTGGTGAAGATGATCTTGCGCCCGGCGAGCCCGGCGAGGGCCTTGCCGAGGCGCGGGTTGGGGTCCACCGGCGAGACGTCGATGTCATGCACATAGGCCAGAAATTCAGCCGGATCGAGGGCATGTTCCAGCATCAGACCGCGCAGGGTGGTGCCATATTCCACGTAATAGCTTTTTTGCAGCCGCCGCGCTTCGGCATGGGGCAAGCCCGCGAGCCGCATAACGAATTCGGTCATGCGCTGGTCGATGGCGGCAAACAGGTTGCAGCGCCCCGGATAGAGCGTGTTATCAAGGTCGAAGACCCATGTATCCCGGCCTTGAAAGAGCATCCGACAGCCTCGCCAATTTAAAGATCTCTTAACGCCTTCTGTATAGCCTGATACTGGCAAAATTGAAGTTATATAACGGTTTTGCTTGGTCCTCTGTAGCCTCCACCCACAGAAGACGCCGCAGAGTGAAAGTGGTCCAGATGGCTGCAAAGCAGCATGCAACGGTAACGGATCTCAGAACGAGGCTGGAAAATGGCATGAGAAGTGCGGTTACCGGCGCTGAAGACCTGCCCAAAATGGACGTCTGGGCCGGACTTGCCCATGCGAGCCTGGACCGTTTTCCGGGCCCGGCCCTGCTCATCGCGAGCGATGGCCGACAGGTTGAGGCCAATGTTCATGCGGACGTTCTGAGCGATGCCCTCGCCGATCGGCAATCGAGCCTTGCGGCGCTGGTGGAGCGCTGCAAAACCAGCGGCGCGCCGACCTTGCAAAAACTGACCATCAACAGCAAATCCGGCACGCGCCAGTTCGATATTCAGGCTCTGCCGGTGACCCTGCCAGATCAGCTGGGGGTGCTGCTGTTCGGGCGGGAAGTCACCCTTGAACATAATCTCACCAATGCGCTGGTCGAATCGCGGCAGATGTTCAAGGATCTTTTGACCTGTTCGGCCGATTTCGCCTGGGAGACCGATGCCCAGGGCATCTTTCGTTATGTCTCGCCGCGCGGAGCCTTTGGCTATCCTGCCCATGAGCTGACCGGACGCCCGGCCCGCAGCTATCTTTCCGAGCCGGATGCCACCCGCTCGCCCTTTTCAACGCAGAGCCGGATCGAGAGCACAACCATCACCATCCGCCGCAATGACGGCGGCCGTGCGACCGTCCATCTGGCCGCCACCCCCATCCTCAACCAGAAAGGTGACTGGCTTGGGGCCCGTGGCATTTGTCGGGACATGACCATGAGCCAATACCAGGACACCGCCTATATCCGCTTGCAGGCCCGCCATCAGCTGATCACCGACCTGACCGCGCTCACCCGCGATCTGGCGGAAAACGAGCGCATCCTGAGCACCAGCGCCGCCGTCATCGCCAGCGCCATGGCCGCCAATTGCTGGCTCCTGCGCCGCGAGGACAACCACCTTGTGGCCGATGGCGACATTGGGAACAGCCAGATTGAAAGCCTGATCGAAAGCCTGACCCGCGATCTTGGCAACGACCGCCTGCGCCGTCAGTCTCCCATCATCGAAGATCTGGACGGGCAGCCGGTGGTCATTGCCATGACCCGCCTCCATGGCCAGATCAATGGGGCCTTGATTGTTCTCCGTGCCCCCGAGCATACGTTTGACGACCATGACCTGACCCTCCTCGATGAAGCCGCCGAGCTCCTGAGCCTGACCATCGCGCAGGTCGAAAATCAGACTGTCATTGAACGGCTGACCACCCTGGACTCTCTGACAGGACTCCTCAATCAACGCAGCTTTCTGGATTTCGTCGCCACGCGCATAACCCATCAGCGCCGCACCGGGGCGTTGTCCTCCCTGCTGCTGCTCGAGATCGATCATTTCGAGACCTTGCAGGACCGCCATTCGCCGCTCACGGGCGACAGCGTGCTGCGGCAGATCGGCGATATGTTGCAGCAACGTTCCCGCGCCGGTGACGCCATCGCCCGGCTTGGCGGCTGCCGCTTCGCGCTCTGGCTTGAGGACACCGCCACCGAGGGCGCCGTGCACAAGGCCCGCCATATCATCCGCAGTTGCGAGGACATCACCGCCGGACGGGTCACCGGCCTCAGCCCGGTCAGCGTTTCCGTCGGCATCGTCGGCGCCGAACCGCGACCGGGCACGAGCCTTAACGGTCTGATGGAGGCGGCCGAAGCGGCGCTCCGTCATGCCACACGCAAGGGGCCGGGGAATTTTGCCCTTGGCGCCGTCATCCCCGCTGATTACTAGAACCGGCGGGAGATGAACATGCTGAAGCCGTTGCGAAACTTGCTGGAATTATGGACGCCGCGATCCTTGCCGGAGGATCTGAGCTATGAAGGCGCACGCCAGGTCCTTGAAGGCCGCGAGCAAAGCAACCTTCAGGCACTTGCCGCGCGCACCGATATCCAGCCCGAAATCCTCTACTATCTCGCTACCCATTCAGCCCCCGACGTGCGGCAGGCGGTGGCCGGCAATCCGGCAACGCCGCATAAGGCCAACCAGTTGCTGGTCACGGATCATGTCGATGAGGTCCGCGCCGAACTCGCGCGTAAAATCGCCCGCCTGCTGCCCGATAGCGACGATGCGGAACGCACCCTGCTCCGCGACCGCACGATCGAGCTTCTTGAGCAACTGGCCCTTGATCAAGCACCGAAAATCCGCCAGATCCTGGCCGAGGAACTGAAGGCCTCCACCACCGCGCCAAAGGCCCTGATCCGTTGTCTCGCGCGCGACCCCGAACTGGCCGTGGCCGCGCCGGTGCTTGAATATTCGCCGCTGCTGTCCGACGAGGATCTGAAGGAAATCATCGCCTTTTCCAGTGTGAAGGGCGCCCTCAGCGCTATCGCCCGCCGCGGCCTTGTGAGCGAGAGCGTGGTCGAGGGCATCGCCGCTGCCCTCGACGTGCCCGCCGTTGCCGCCCTCCTCGCCAACCCGCAGGCGGATATCCGCGAGGACACGCTGAATTTCATCATCGACAACGCCGCCGCCATCGAAGACTGGCATGCGCCTTTGGTGCTGCGTCCCAATCTTTCGCTACGGCTGATGCGGCGCATTGCCGGGTTTGTCGCCTCCTCGCTGATCGAAGTCATGGTGCGCGCGCAGGATATCGCGCCCGAGGATGGCGCGGTTTTATTGAACAGGGTGCGGGAGCGCATCCAGAGCGAACCGCTCGGGGCCGAAGACAAGCTTCAGGTGCAGGCTACCGTCACCGATCTTTTTGTCCGCGGGGCGATCGACGAAAAATTCATCATCGATGCCATCGATGGCCAACGCCGGGATGCGCTCTGTCAGGCGCTCGCGCTGCTTGCGGATCTCGCGGCCCCTGACGTCGATAAAATTTTCGAAAGCCGCAATGCCCGCCGCATCGTCGCGCTGGCCTGGCGGGCGCAGCTGTCCATGCGCACGGCCTTCCGCCTGCAGGCCGAGGTGGCCCATGTGCCACACCGCCAACTCGTGAACGCGCGGGACGGGGTAGACTACCCCTTGTCCCCCGCCCAGATGGCGGCGTTGATGGAGCCATTTCAGCGGTAAGGCTTGTGGGGAGTGAAGGGCTGGATTGCTTCGGCTGCGCCTCGCAATGACGGATAGGTCGTCAATGTCATCGCGAGCCGCGTAAGCGGCGTGACGATCCAAAGCTTTGGGACATCCCGGCGCAATCATAACCATCACCCGGGCTTGACCCGGGCATCCATAGGACGAGCAGGCTGAGACATGGATTGCCGGTGTCCACGCCCGGCAATGACAGGGAACGGGGGGACGGTAATTAAATGTCTTCGCGGCGGAGGATGGTGCCGACGCCGTGTTCGGTGAAGACTTCCAGGAGGACGGCGTGGGGCACGCGACCGTCCATGATGACTGCGCCGGAGACGCCGCCTTCGACCGCGTCGAGCAGGCTTTCAATTTTCGGCACCATGCCGCCATGGATGACGCCATCCTTGATGAGGCGGTGGGCTTCGGGGGCGGTCATGTTTTCGATCAGTTCACCGTCGCCGCCGAGCACGCCCGAGACATCGGTCAAAAGCAGCAGCCGTTCGGCCTTCACGGCCTTGGCGATGGCGCAGGCCATGGTGTCGGCGTTGATGTTATAGGTGGCTCCGTCCGCGCCGAAACCGATCGGGGCGATGACCGGGATGATGTCCGAGCGGATGAGGTTTTGCAGGAAGGCCGCGTTGACCACATCGGGATCGCCGACAAAGCCGATATCGAGCACCTGTTCGATGTTCGAATCGGGATCGCGCCGGGTGCGGGTCACTTTCTTCGCCTGAACGAGATTGCCGTCCTTGCCCGAAAGGCCGATGGCCGAGCCGCCCGCTTCATTGATGGAAGCGACGATTTCCTTGTTGATGCGGCCCGAAAGCACCATTTCAACAATTTCCACCGTCGCTTCATCGGTGACCCGAAGGCCGTCAACGAACGAGCTTTGGATTTTCAACCGGTCGAGCATCTTGGCGATCTGCGGGCCGCCACCATGAACCACCACGGGATTGAGGCCGACCTGCTTCAACAGCACGATGTCCCGGGCAAATTCCCGCGCGCGTTCGGAATCGCCCATGGCATGACCGCCGTATTTGATCACGAAGGTCTTGCCGGCATAGCGGCGCATATAGGGCAATGCCTCGATCAGCACACCGGCCTGTTTGAGCCACTGCTTCTGATATTCCTGCTTGTCCGACATACGCAAGGGCCCTCTCTACTCAGGGTATGGAGCTGAATTTCGCCGCCTTATAACTCAAACGCTGCGGGGCGCAAAGGCGGCAATTTTGGCGCGGAGTTCGGCAATGCCGGTGCCATCTTCGGAACTGGTCACAATGACCTCTGGATGGGCCGCCACGTGACGGCGGATCTGGCCGACGACAGTATCGTGAATAGCCGCCTGCTCGGACGCCGACAGCTTGTCGAACTTGGTCAGGACGACCTGATAGGACACCGCCGTTTCATCGAGCATGGTCATGATCTCGTGGTCGGTTTCCTTGACCCCGTGCCGCGAATCGATCAGCACGCAAACCCGCTTGAGGTTCGGCCGTCCGGCGAGATAGGCCCGCAGAAGTTGGGTCCAGCGCTCCACCGTGTCACGCGAAATGCGGGCATAGCCATAGCCCGGCAGATCGACGAGACGAAGTGCGGTATCCTTGCCACCGAGACGGAAGAAATTCAGCTCCCGCGTGCGGCCCGGCGTGTTGGAGGTCCGAGCGAGCGTGTTGCGCGCGGTGAGCGCGTTGATCAGGCTCGATTTCCCGACGTTCGAGCGCCCAGCGAAGGCGATCTCGGGCAGCGACGTATCCGGAAGCTGACCGAGGCCCGCCACGCCAAGCATGAAGGTGCAGGACTGGGCGAACAGCCAGCGCCCATGCTCGATCGAGCGGGCGAGCGCGGCTGCGTCCTGAGCGCCATTCTCATCCCCACCCATTACGCTGCTGCCCGCGCGGCGACGCGCTTCTGGATCACCCATTGCTGGAGAATCGACAGCGTGTTGTTCCAGGTCCAGTAGATCACGAGACCAACCGGGAACGGTGCAAGAATGAAGATGAAGATCAACGGCAGGAACTTCATGATCTGGGCCTGAACCGGATCGGTCGGCGCCGGATTGAGTTTCTGCTGCAGGAACATGGTCAGACCCATGATCAGCGGCCAGATGCCGATCGCCAGCATATGCGGCGGATTCCAGGGGATGAGCCCGAACAAGGTGGTGAGCACCATGGGATCCGGCGCGGACAGGTCATGCACCCAGCCAAAGAACGGCGCATGGCGCATTTCGATGGTGACATAGATGACCTTATAGAGCGCGAAGAACACCGGGATCTGCACCAGGATCGGCAGACAGCCCGCCATCGGATTGAGCTTCTCTTTTTTATAAAGCTCCATCATTTCCTGCTGAAGGCGCGGCTTGTCTTCCTTGTAGCGTTCCTGCAGCGCCTTCATCTTGGGCTGCATCTGTTTCATGCGGCCCATGGCTTCGTAGGATTTGTTGGCCAGCGGGAAGAAGGCCAGCTTGATCAGCACCGTGAGCGCCAGAATCGACACCCCGAAATTGCCGAAAATATTATGGAAGAAATGCAGCAGCATGAAGATCGGCTTGGTCAGCCACGGATACCAGCCCCAGTCGACGCCATCCTTGAAGCGCGAAATGCTGAGCTTGTCCTGGTAGTTTTCAAGAATGCTGACGACCTTCGCACCTGAGAACAGATGGCTTGTGGCTTCGATGCTGCCGCCGGGGGCGAGCGTTTCGGCCGGCATCTTGTAATCGCTCTGCCAGCGGTCCTGATCGTCTTTCTTGGTGTAGCTGAAGCGGCCGTCAAAGGTCTTGGACTGATCAGGCACCAGCGCCGTCATCCAGTATTTGTCGGTCATGCCAAGCCAGCCGCCCTGCCCGCTGTGGGCGATGCGGCCGTCCTTGCGCCAGCTTTTGTATTTTTCCTCGACCAGCGTTTCGCCGAAGACGCCGATGGCCCCTTCGTGCAGCACCATCATGTCGGCGGTGACCGGCGTGCCATGGCGCGAAATCAGACCGTAAGGCGTCAGCGACACAGTCTTGTCACCGGTGTTCTGAACACGCTGGACGACCGTGAACATATAGTCGTCATCGACGGAGATCTTGCGCGTGAACAGCAGCCCTTCGGGGCTGGTCCAGCTGAGCGTCACCGGCTTGGCCGGTGTGAGTTCGGTGCTGTCGGCGGTCCAGAGCGTGGTCGCGTCCGGCACAGCCACGGCGCTGCCCGCGGTGGCCCAGCCGAAATCGGCGAAATAGGCGCCGTCGCTGCCGGCCGGGGACAACAGGGTCACATCCGGCGAATCCTTGTCGAGCGTGACTTTGTAGTTGGTCAGGGTGAGGTCATCGAGACGGGCGCCCTGAAGCGCAATCGAGCCGCTGAGTTTCGGTGTGTGCACCGCGATTCGCGGCGACCTGGCCAGCGCCTCCGCCCGGGTCAGGACCCCGCCGGCCTCGGCTGCTTCGGGAACTGGTCCGCTTGCGCCTGGGGCTGCGGCTGGCTTGGTGACCGCCGCATGCTCGGCCGCGGCCTTTTGCGCCGCGAGCTGGGCGTCGCGGGACGGGCCCATGTAAAAATGATCGAACGCGACCAGAATCACGAGCGACAGCACAAAGGCGATGATCAGGTTTTTGTTATCTTGCATCCGAAACTCAACCGCAGTGGGGGTGCCGGTGACCGGTACCATGAGGTTTATGGGGGGCCGGACTCACGTCCTGTCCCTGGACGCCCACAGGCGGCACAGGGTCAAAACCGGATCCACCCCAGGGGTGACAGCGCGCCAGACGGCGTAGAGCGAGCCACAGGCCCCGCAAAGGACCATGGCTTTCAATCGCCTCAAGCGCATAGGCAGAACAGCTCGGCATATAACGACAACGCGGCGGCAACAACGGCGAAACAACCAGCCGGTAAATTCGGATCGGCAGTAAGACCGCCTGTATCCCCACCTGTTTCAGCGTCTTGAGCAGCGTCATGTTCCCGAGACCTCGTCAAGCCTGTCCACCCCGCCTTCCGGCGGTCTGGCGCGCGTAACCTTAAGCTTAGTGAGGGCCGTCTTCAAGTCGGAGATCAAGAGGTCATAGGGCCGGGTGGCGCTTTCGGGCCGGGCAATCAGGACAAAGTCATATCCGGGCCGGGCGAGATCCGGCAGCAGGCTTTCGGCCAGCACCCGAAGGCGGCGTTTGGCCCGGTTGCGAACCACCGACCCGCCGACCTTGCGACTGGCGGTGATGCCATAGCGGTAAGGCGGCCGGGGGTCATTTTCCTTGCGCGGCGTCATCAACGCCACCTGCAGCATCAAACCCGGCGTCGACCATCTGCGCCGCACCTCTGCCACGCGCAGAAATTCCGGGCGCTTCTTCAGGCGGCATATGGGTTTGGCTGGAGTCATCAATCGGTCCGGAAAACAAAGACGGCCGGCACCGGGTAGGCCCGGGCCGGCGCGGCTTTACGAAACTCGGATAAAAATCAGGCCGAGAGGCGCTTGCGGCCCTTGGACCGGCGCGACGCAATGATGCGACGCCCGCCAACGGTCGCCATGCGAGCGCGGAAACCATGACGGCGCTTGCGCACCGTGTTGCTGGGTTGAAATGTACGTTTCACCTAAATCACTCCGTCGTGATTGGGCGCGACACATCATTGGCCGCTGCCACCCTTGAACTAAGGCCCGCTGTATAGAGGCTTGGGCCGATGAAGTCAACTGACCTCAGAGCGCTTTTGCCCGATCGGTCGGCGAGCCCCCGGCCCGCCTCAGAACCCGCCCCAGAGTCGATAAAGGCCGCGACTTGAAGAGCGCAGCAGTCACCGCGTATAATGCCCCGTTCGGGCTATGGTTCCGAATCATACGGACCGCCTTATTTTTGTGATGATCAGGGGACAGCGGCTGCTCAAGACATCTACAGGTCGCCGTCTGCTAGGACGGCCTAGATATGGCTTGTCCGCGCGGCTGCTGCTGCTGACGGTGCTGTTTGTGCTGTTGGCTGAAATCCTGATCTATGTTCCATCCATCGCCCAGTTCCGCCGCGACTGGCTTGAGGACCGGCTGGCGGCGGCGCAGATCGCCGCCCTCGCCCTTGAGGCGACGTCGTCCCGCATGGTCAGCCATGACCTTGCGAACGCCCTCCTGACCAGCGCCGGGGTCGATGCCGTGGTGCTGAAACGCGGCGAACTGCGCAAGCTTATTCTCGGCTATGACATGCCGCTTGAAATTTCCTCATCCTATGACCTGCGCTCGGCCGCGCC
Source organism: Govania unica (assembly GCF_027920805.1). GTDB lineage: Bacteria > Pseudomonadota > Alphaproteobacteria > Sphingomonadales > Govanellaceae > Govanella > Govanella unica. The sequence continues at coordinate 682,302 of NZ_JANWOI010000001.1, read as the reverse complement.
CTGGACGCTGGTGGTTGATGCCTTCAAGACCTTTTATCTGGATGACTCGCGGCTCATTCAGGTTACCGGGTCGTCGCGGAAGGGAGTCGGGGAATATGTGCAGATTCTGATCTATCCGGATGATCTGAAGCAGGCCATGGCCGATTATTCCCGGGGCATTGTGGTGCTGTCGATCATCATTTCGCTGTTTACCGCCATTCTGGTTTACATCTCGCTTCATCTCATTCTGGTACGACCGATCCGCCGCATCACCCGCAGTCTGATGACCTTTCGGGAGGCTCCGGAAGCGGTCGGCTCCGCGCTGACGCCGAGCCCGCGCCAGGATGAAATCGGTCAGGCCGAACGCGCCCTAAGCGACATGCAGACCGATTTGCGCGCGGCGCTCACGCAGAAAACCCGGCTCGCCAATCTCGGCACCGCCGTCAGCAAGATCAATCATGACCTGCGCAATATTCTGGCCAGTGCGCAGTTGCTGTCGGACAGGCTGGCCACCACCGACAATCCCATGGTGCAGGCGCTGGCGCCACGCTTGATGCAGGCCATCGACCGCGCCATTGCGCTTTGTTCGTCGACGCTTGTTTATGGGCAGGCTCAGGACCTGACGCTGGAGTATCAGCCGGTGGCGCTGAGGCCGCTTGCCGATGACATCGGACTTGCCCTTGGGCTTCAGCCGGACAGTCCTGTGGCCTGGCATAATGCCGTGCCGCCGGACATGGTGCTTGATGCCGATCCCGCCCAGTTGCATCGCATCCTGCTTAATCTCGCGCGGAATGCCGTGCAGGCGCTGACCGGCCCGGCCGCGAACGCCGCCCGGCCCGCCGCCATCACCATGACCGCGAGCTTTTCCGGCAAGAATGTCATCATTGATCTGAGCGATACCGGCCCCGGAATCTCGCCGCGTGCCCGTGAGCATTTGTTCGAACCCTTTTCCGCCGGCAGCACTACCGGCAGTAGCGGCCTTGGCCTCGCCATCGCCAAGGAGCTGACCGAAGCCCATGGCGGCAAGATCGCGTTGCTTGAAAGCAGCACCGAGGGGACAACCTTCCGGATCACGCTTCCGCGCTAGGATTTTATTGCTGGCGGGGGCATTTTTTATGCTTTTTTTGCCATAAGGGCATTGTCGGAACGGCACCCATTCCCCATATAGGAGACCTTACATAAAGCCATGACCTGCAAGACCACATACGTGGAGAGGAGCGCCCCGACGGATGACGCATCACATGCCGCTAATCACGATGCTGGTGTCCGGTTTAGGGCTTGCGTTCATTCTAGGTGCGATTGCCCATCGTCTTAAAATTTCCCCCCTCGTCGGCTATCTTCTGGCCGGGGTTATCCTCAGTCCGCTGACCCCCGGCATCACCGCCGATACCAAGATCGCAGCCGAACTGGCCGAGGTCGGCGTCATTCTGCTGATGTTCGGGGTGGGGCTGCATTTTTCCTTTAAAGATCTGTTGTCCGTCAAAGCCATCGCCGTGCCGGGTGCTGTGGTGCAAATCACCATCGCCACTTTGCTCGGCATGGGACTTGCCTATCTTCTCGGCTGGCCGCTGATCAGTGGGTTCGTGTTCGGCATGGCGCTCAGCTGCGCGAGTACGGTGGTTTTGCTGCGGGCCATGCAGGAACGCCGCCTGATCGAGACCGAGCGCGGGCGCATCGCCGTCGGCTGGCTGATCGTCGAAGATCTGGCCATGATTCTGGCGCTTGTGTTCATTCCCGCCATCGCCGGACTTGTGCACCCCGAAGGCCTCGCCGAAGGCGTGGCCCAAAGCCATAGCAGCCTGGTCGCCGCCCTGGCCATCACCATCGGCAAGGTCATCGCCTTTTTCGCCGTCATGCTGATCATCGGCCGCCGGGTCATTCCCTGGATTCTGCATCACATCGCTCATACCGGATCGCGGGAATTGTTCCGGCTCGCGGTGCTGGCCATCGCTTTGTGCAGTGCTTATGGCGCGGCGGTGCTGTTTGAGGTGTCCTTTGCCTTGGGCGCGTTCTTTGCCGGGATGATCCTGAGCAGTTCGCCCTTGAGCCATCGCGCCGCCGAGGAGACCCTGCCGCTTCGGGACGCTTTCGCCGTGCTGTTCTTCGTGTCGGTGGGGATGCTGTTCGATCCGAAAATTCTCCTGAACGATCCGCTGCCGGTCCTCGCCACGCTCGGGATCATTCTGTTCGGCAAATCCATCGCCGCCTTTTACATCGTCCGCGCCTTCGGTCATCCGACCAGCACCGCCTTTACCATCTCGGCCAGTCTGGCGCAGATCGGGGAATTTTCCTTCATTCTTGCGAGCCTTGGTGTGTCGCTTGGGATTCTGCCGAAAGCGGGCCAGGATTACATTCTGGCCGGGGCCATTCTGTCGATTCTGGCCAATCCGATTCTGTTCACCCTGATCGACCGCCTGAAAGCCAAGCTGAAGAAACCCGAGGGCGAGGTTGCGGAAGACAGCAAAATACCGCCCAAGGTGATCGAGGAAGCCGCCGCCCTGCTGCCCACAAGCCTCCACGATCATATGGTCGTGATCGGATTTGGCAGCGTCGGACGGCTGGTTGTGAGCGCGCTCAAGACCAGGGCCGTGCCGTTTCTGGTGGTCGAGATGAACCATCAGCGACTTGAGGCGCTGCGCGCCGCGAATATCGAGACCATGAACGGCAATGGCGTGTCGGCAGAGCTTTTGCAGGCGGCCAATGTGACCGGCGCAAACTGTCTGTTTGTGACCGTGCCCGATACCTTTGAAGCCGGGCAGATCGTCTCTCAGGCCCGCGCCTCGGCCCCGGATCTGAAGATCATCGCCCGCGCCCAGGGGGATGAGGAAGTCGACCATCTGGTGAAATGCGGGGCCTCGATCGTCGTCATGGGCGAACGCGAGATTGCGCGCGGGATGATCGCCGATATCTTTGGGGAAGAGCCGCCGCAGAGTGCGCCGCAGGTGGCTTAGACTCCGAAGGATCCAGACTTACAGCTTTAATCGCCCAACGCTATGCCTTCGCGGCGGGGGTCGCCAGCGCCGATGATGCGGCGGTTCTCGCCGTCGCCTTCGATCACGAAACCATTGAGACCGCTTGAGATGCGACGCAAGGCCACCTCATGCCCGAGGGCGCGGAGGGCGGCCGCGTCGGCTGCAACCGGCGTATCCTCCTCAAGCGTTGTGACCCCGTTCTGATTGATCACATGCGGCAGCGCCACAGCGGCATTGACCGGCAGCTTCCAGTCGATGAGGCCGGTGAGCGCCCGGGCCACATAGGCGATGATGGCCGGACCGCCGGGTGAGCCCATATCGATGCGGAGCTGATCCTTGTCATCGAAGACGAGCGTCGGCGACATGGCCGAGCGGGGGCGCTTGCCGGGTTCGACCCGATTGGCCACCGGCTTGCCATCCATGGTCGGCTCGAAGGCGAAATCGGTCAGTTCGTTGTTGAGGAAAAATCCGGCGACAAACAAGCGGCTGCCGAAGGCGCTTTCGACGCTGGTGGTCATGCTGACCGCGGCGCCGGTGTTGTCGATAATGGAAAAATGGCTGGTGGCGGGCAGTTCGGGGGTGAAGCTTTCGGCTGCCACGGGGGCTCCGGGCGGGGTGCCGGGTGCGGCTATGCCCATGCTGCGCGCCGGGTTCACAAGCGCCGCACGGCTTTTGAGATAGCCCGCATCGATGAGCCCGGCCACCGGCACGCTGACTTTGTCGGGGTCGCCGATATAGCGATTACGGTCGGCATAGGCGAGACGGCTCGCCTCGGCGAACAAATGCGCGGCCTCCACACTGTTCGGGCCATATTGCGCGAGATCGAAGTGATCAAGCACCCCGAGAATGCCAAGCACCGTGGTGCCGCCCGAGGACGGCGGGCCCATGCCGCAGACCTTCATGAGCCGGTATGGCCCGCAGATCACGGCGCGTTCCTTGGGCGTATAATTTTTGAGATCCTCAAGCGCGAGCGCGCCGGGGTTGAGCGCGGCACCCTGCACTGCCGCCACGATGTCTTTCGCCAAAGGACCTTCGTAAAAGGCGCGCACGCCCTGGTCGCGCAACTGTTTCAGGACCTGCGCATAGGCTGGATTTCGCAACAGGCTGCCCGCCGCCCGCGCCTTGCCGTCCGGGGTAAAGAGATAGTCACGCGCCGCCGGGAATTTGCGCAGCAAGGGATCGGATTCGGCCAGGAATTGCAGGCGCGGGGAAATGACAAACCCGTCTTCGGCCAGTTTGAGCGCCGGGCCGAACAGCTTGTTCCAGGGCAGTTTGCCATGTTCGCCATGGGCCATGGCCAGCATGGCGAGGACGCCCGGCGTGCCGACCGAACGGCCGCCCGCCACCGCGTCCAAAAAGCCGTCGCGGGTTTTCGGGATGGCGGCAAACAATTCGGGTGTTACTGCCTGCGGCGCGGTTTCCCGGCCGTCATAGCTTGTGAGGACAGCGGGATGATCCGTCGTTGCGGGGGCGTAATAAACCATGAAGGCGCCGCCGCCGATGCCCGAGGATTGCGGCTCGACCAGCGACAGCACCAATTGGACGGCAATGGCAGCGTCGATGGCATTGCCGCCCGCGCGCAAAATCTCCCGCCCGGCGTCGGCTGCATAGGGATTGGCGGCAACCACCATCTGGCTTTTGGCGGTGACCGCCGGACGCTCCAACGCCGCGAGTGGCGGGACGGAGACGGACCAGAACAGCAGGCAGACGGCCGCTATACCCCAATGCTTTTTCATGATCGCCCCTTTGTAACAGCCGCCGATTCGCCTGTGGTCTTAGTCAGTTCATGGTTTTTTGACATAAATGCGCACGATCACCGCCTGATCCGGCAGTGTGGCAAGCGCGAGCGTCTGGTGGGAGGCCGGGACCTTGAGCCGCTGCAGCTCGGCCATCATTACACGCAGCGCCTCCTGCTGCCGGGCGAGGCTGCCTGTGGGGCCTGAGGCGATGAGATCGAAGGCCACGTCAGGCACGGTTTTCCGCAGCGCCGCGATGGCCGGAGCGAAATCGTCGCCCAAGGCTGGAGCCTTGCCCGCGAATGTAATGGTGGCAAGCGCCGTGCGCGTGCTGTCATGCACCACCGACGGACCCGGCGCACCAAACGACGCGGGCGTCAGCACGGCGAGACGGTTGGATTCAAGGTCGAGCAATTGACGACGGGCAACGTAACGCGCCGAAGCCGAAGCCACCGTCTCGGCCACACCAGCCGGCAAGGCCGCTGTTTTGCTGAGATCGATGCTGTAATTCGCAGCGGCTTCTTCGGCGGCGCGCAGGTCATCGACGGCAGCGCCGACCCGGCTCAGGGCCGATTGCGCCGCGCCCCAACGGGTGGTCAGGCTGTCTTCGGTCGGAGGGGCAGCCAGAAACTTGTCGAGCCGAGGCAGATACTCGGCATAAGCCTTGGCGGCGGCCTGATCGGCCGTATTGACACGAGCGTCGAAGGCCTTCAACCGCGCCTCCACCTCGGCCGAGGCAGTTGCCGCCTTCGCCGCTGCCGGTGCGCCCAGATCCGCCGGTTTGTCAGACCCGGCCGGGCGCTGCACGGTGCTGAGATCCGGCCAGTTCTCCCCGGCACAGCCGCCAAGCGCCAGCAGTCCTGCCAGCAAAACACCCGGTCCATAGGCCGAAATCGCCGCCATCCCCTTAGTCCTTTCCAAGATTTGCGCCGACTTTAGGGCATCCGACCATCGCCCCACAAGCAAGCGATCCCGAAAGGCGCAAAAAAATGCACGGAAAACTGCAAAAAAATGACAGAGACCGCTTGCCAAGTCTAACCGATCCCGCTAGGTTGCGCGCATTCCGCAGGGGTAAACAACCACCCCGTTTGATATGTGCGCCCGTAGCTCAGCTGGATAGAGCACCAGACTACGAATCTGGGGGTCAGAGGTTCGAATCCTTTCGGGCGCGCCATTCCACTGAAGACACGAAATCTGCCATTCTTAGTTGGGGCTATTCCCCAACTAAAGACCAGACGTCGGCAAAGCTTGAGCCGGGAGCTGCAGACCGCTTTTGCTGTCCAACTTCGCGCTTTGGGCTGAGTGGATTGGGAGAGAGACCCAGCCCCTGTCTTTGCCTGAAAAAACCCTCAAGCAGCATGATGATTAGTGCGTAGCCTGTTGCCCCGCGCGTTGCGGGATGACACGGATCAGCACGATGATGGCCAAGGCCAGCACGACCGAGGCCAGTGGCCGACTGAGGTCTAGCCCGCCCTTGGCCAGTGGCTTGTCCAGGAAGTCGCCGACGGTGGCGCCGAGCGGCCGGGTCAGAATGAACGCGGCCCAGAACAGCATCACACGCGAGACATGTGTCCAGGCATAGAGCGCGGCCAGCACGGCCAGCGCGGCTCCGAACACCAGCGCTCCACCCGAATAGCCAAGACCCGCGTCCGCGATCCAGTCGCCCAGCGCCGTGCCCAGGGTCTGCGAGAAGGTGATGGTCACCCAGTAGAAGATTTCCACCTTCGACCCCACCACCGTGTTCACCGAGATGCTCCCCTGGCTGCGATACCAGCTGAACAAGGACAGGAGGACACAAGCCAACAGCAGCAGCGAGCCACCCGGATAGCCGATCCCAAGCGACCTCGTGGCGAAGTCCGCAAGCGTTGTTCCGGCCGTCGTGGAGGCGACGATGGTCGCCCAATAGAGCCAGGGATGAAACCGTTGCGCGCGGATCTGCGCCCAGACCAGTCCGATCAGCAGGATGCCGAAGATCGCGGTGCCGATCAGATAGCCGCTCACCCAGGATTGTGCGGCATTGGGCGTGGTTTCGCCCAGCCAGCTCATGGTGACGCTGTCCCCGCCGGTTTCGCCCAGCGTGGTGGCCAAAATCTTGATGATCCAGAAGCCCAGCGTGACAGCGGGCACCTTGGTCAGTGCGGCGCGCAGCTCTCTATCCGTCATTCGTCTCTCCTCACAAATCGAGCCCAAGGGCCAAGAACGCGTGGAAACCCGCCGGACCGCCATGATCCTCAAACGTCGGCCCGCCGGAGGCGAGCAAGCGGAACGGCGCCTTCATCTGGTAGATCCCGCCAAGGCCGAGGCTGGTCGAGGCATGGCCGTCGATCGTGTCGGCCCCCTGGCGATCGGCCTCCAGGCCGAGCAGCAACCGTTCGCCAAAATGCCGGGTAACGGCGATGCCGCCGGTCCAGTAATCCCGGTTTCCGGCACCCGGATTGATTGCATAACCGCCACCGCCGAAGATCGACCAGGGCCCGGCATCCTTCTGCACCCAGATCGGCAGAAGGGCGCTTACCCGGCCGTTACCCATGCCGTTGCTGGCGGTCGGCAGGGTGACGCCCGGAAACAGCGCAACCTGAATCCCGGCGGCTTCGTTCTTGAAGAAGCGATATTTGGCGGAAAATTTAACATCACCGGCCCCCGAGCGCCATCCCGTCGAATCATGGGCATACTGAACCGGCAGACCAAGGGTCAGCTGCAAATCCGGCAAGGCGCCATAGTTCAGTTCCACCCCGGCAGCGCCTTCGTAATCGGCGCCCCGTCCCGCGGCTTCAATCAGGGGTGCGTAAATTTCCCAATGGCCGGTCTCGGTCGGTTCCGGATCGTCCGTCAGAAAGGGCGGACCGGCCGCAACGCTCTGCGGAAGACAGGCCATGAGCAGACATGCCGCAACGCTGAACAGAGCACCTGATCGTGAAATCATAAGGGCAACCTATTATGGATATCGGCTCACGAGATGCGCGCTGTCCTACTTATGGGTTGCAGCCGTCATCGGCGACATCATGAATGAATGTCAGCATTTGGGAAGCGTCAAATGGACTTTCTGCGATCATAACTCGGCGCGCCATTCTTCAAAGCCGTGCGGGCTTTCCGCAAACTTTCATCCGGAAGCAGACTGACGGTGGCGCATGCGGTCGGGCAGGATCGGCTGAGGCATGTCAAGTCGATACGGATTGACTTGCTGCATGCCATCAGCCGATGGCCATGGTAAAAATCGCGCTCAGCCTTCAACGATTTTGTCGAAGAACGTCATCCCGACGTTGGCAATCAACGAGCCGCCATCCACCGCCAGCACCGCGCCGTTGACGAATGAAGCCGCGGGCGACAGCAGCCAGGCAATCGCCTCAGCGGCTTCATCGGATGTTCCCGCGCGACGCTGGGGCACAAACTCGCTGACCTTCGCATAAGCGCCTTCAAGATCGTCCGCGATCTGCATCGTTTCCATTTCTTCGTCGCCCATTTCAGTGCGTATCCAGCCAGGCGCGACGATATTGGCGCGCAGACCGTGGCGCGCATATTCATAAGCGATCACCTGGGTCATCAGCGTCAGTCCCGCTTTCGACGCCGAATAAGCGCCGAGCCCGGGTCCGGTCTGCATTCCTCCCACCGACGAGATCGAGACAATCGCACCTTTTCGGGCAAGCAGATGGGGCAACGCCGCCTGCGCCAGGACGAACGGTCCGGTCAGGTTGATTGCGATCTGCTGGTTCCAGTCCTCCAGCGCGATTTCACCGAAATTAGCATTGATAAGAATGCCCGCGTTCAGAACCAAGCCATCCAGCCGACCAAACCGCGCGACCACATCCGCGATCAGCCCGCGCGCCGTTTCAGGATCGCTAATATCGGCCACGAACGGATGAATCCCGCCATAGGCGGCAACCTTGTCGAGCGCCTCGCGCCGACGACCGCAAATCACGACCTCATGATCCGCCGCCAGACGGCGCGCTGCAGCGGCGCCGATGCCGGTTCCGCCGCCAGTGATGAGAACAACCGGCTTGCCGTCATTCTGTTTATTCATGCACCCCTCCCAATACTGCAAAAGTCGAATATATTCTGGTATTTTTTTTATGTCTAGGCGAGTAGACTGGACATGACTTGATACATTTCATACAAACTCAAACATATTCGATCTAACCATACCCAACAAGGGATGATTGCGATGCGGCTGCAACCGGGCTTTATCCTGCCGCTTTCTTCCCTATCCACATCTTTTTCAGAAAGGCCTGACGATGTCGTCTGATAGCACCCTGCTCGAACGGCGTTTCCGCGTCATGGGACGCAATGCGCCTCTCTTTTACGATCGCCCCGTCCACCTTGTGCGCGGCAAGGGCGTGTGGGTTGAGGATGCCGACGGCCGCACTTATCTTGACGTATATAACAACGTCCCCAATGTCGGCCATTGTCATCCCCATGTCGTTGAGGCGATTGCGCGGCAGGCTGCGACGCTGAACCTGCACACCCGCTATCTGCACGAAACAGTGGTGCGTTATGCCGAGCGCTTGACCGCGACATTCGACGGATCGCTGAACGCAGCCACCTTCACTTGCTCGGGAACGGAGTCGAACGAACTCGCCCTGCGCATGGCCCGCTATCGCACCGGTGGCAAAGGCATCATCGTCAGCGACTTCAGCTATCACGGCAATTCCGAGACGCTGGCGTCCGTCACCACCTGTTTCCCGGTGCCGGAGCCTTTCCCCGCTTTCGCGCGGAAGGTCGCGATCCCCGATCCCTTTCGGGATCGTCAGGGCCGGTCCGACGAGGAACTCGGGGATTATTTCGCTGCAAAGGTCCGCGAGGCCGTGCGCTCCCTCCAGGCCGATGGCATCCCTATCGCCGCCCTGCTGATCGACCCCCTGTTCGCCAACGAAGGCTTGCCCGAACTGGTGCCGAACTATGTCGCCAAGGCAGTCGGAATCGTCCGCGAGGCCGGGGGCCTGTTTATCTGCGATGAAGTCCAGGCTGGTTTCGGGCGGACGGGCGACGCCATGTGGGGGCACCAACTCGCCAATGTCGTTCCCGATATCGTCTCGCTTGGTAAGCCCATGGGCAATGGCCACCCTATCGGCGGTGTGATCGCAGCCTCGGACCTGATCGATTCCTTCGGCCTGGCTGCGACCTATTTCAACACCTTTGGCGGCAACCCCGTCTCGGCGGCGGCGGCGACGGCCGTGCTCGACGTGATCGAGCAGGAATCGCTGCTTGAAAATGGCCGCCGCGTCGGCGCCTATGTGCGTGCGGGGCTCGAACGTCTGATGGCGCAACATGCGATCATCGGCAATGTCCGCGGGCACGGCCTGTTCTTCGGGCTTGAACTGGTGGAAGATGACGCCGCACGCACACCGGCCACAGCCAAGACCAAGCGGCTCGTCAATATGATGCGGGATCGCGGCATCTTGCTCAGCAAGATCGGCCGTTACGACAATATCCTCAAGATGCGCCCCCCGATGGTGTTCACCGAGGAGAATGCGGATCTGCTTCTCTCCGCGCTTGACGACGCGCTGAACGCGCTATGAAAGAGGCTGCCATGACCGACTTCTATACCCTCTCCGACGCAGAACAGATCGCCCGCCTCGAAAATCTGGCGAAGGTCGCGCTGACCCGCTGGGACGGCACGTTCGATCAGGTGAAACTGATCAAGTATCGCGAGAATGCGGTGTTTTCCGCCCAACGCTCGGACGGAACGAAAGTTGCCGTCCGCGTTCATCGCCATGGCTACCATTCCGATGCAGCGCTGCTTTCCGAACTGCATTGGATGCAGACGCTGGCCGATGCCGGGATCCCGGTGCCGCCGATCGTGCGCGCCGCCTGCGGATCGCCCTTTATCAAGGCGGAAGCGCCCGGCATCCCCGAGCCGCGCCAGGTCGATCTGCTCGGCTGGATGGCCGGGAGCCCGGTGGGATCGTCCGAGGACGGCCTGTCGCTTGATCCCGAGAGTGCGGAGCGGCTCTTTTTCGATGCCGGAGTGCTCGCTGCCAAAGTGCATGACCACACACAGGCGATGGCGCTGCCCGAAAACTTCACACGGCACGCCTGGGATGAGAATGGCCTGATCGGCGATGAGCCGCTTTGGGGTCGTTTCTGGGAATTGGAGGCCCTGACACCCGACCAGCGCGATTTGCTGCTCCGTGCCAGCGCCTGCGCCCGCCGTGACCTTGCGGCGTTCGGGAGGAATGCTGCGAATTACGGGCTGATCCACGCGGATTTCGTGCCCGAGAACCTGCTGTCCGAAAATGGGCAGCTCAAGCTGATCGATTTCGACGATTGCGGTTTCGGCTGGAACATGTTCGAGCTCGCAACCGCGCTCTATTTCAATATCGACGAGCCTTACTACCCCGCGATCGAGCGCGCGCTTTTTGCTGGATACCGATCCGTCCGCGCACTTCCGGCGGAGACTGAGGCACTGCTGCCGCTCTTTCTGTTCCTGCGCGGCACCACCTATCTCGGCTGGATACAAACGCGCCCGGAAACACAGACGGCTCGCGAACTCGGGCCGATGCTGATCGCGCGGCTGTGCCAGCTTGCGGCGACCTATCTTGCGGAAGCGGCGCTTCCCGTGTCCGAAGGGCCGGCGGGGTGATGGAGGATCTCGGATGAAGGCGGAAGGGCGCCCGGCAACGACACAAGCGCGCGGCCGCAAACGCCGCGATGCCCTGCTCGCTGCCGCGCGCGCGTTGCTGGCGGAACGGGAAAGCGATAAGATCACGCTGGTGGATGTCGCGGAGCGCGCTGGCATCCCCAAAAGCTCGGCCTATCATTTCTACGCCGATATCTTGGAACTGTATAACGAGCTGGTGGCCATACTCGATACCGAATTGCAGGCCGTGATCGCCCAGCCCATCACTCCTGTGACCGGCTGGGAACAGGTGGTCGGCGAAGTGATCGACCGTGCCGCCGCTTATTTCGAGGCCCACCCGGCGGCGCAGCAACTGATGCTGTCATCGCAGACGCCGCCCGCCGTCAAACGATCGAGCCGACGCGCGGATATCGAGACGAGCCACCTGATCGAACAGCATATCGACACTCATTTCGTCATGCCGGACATACCGGACAGGAGCCGGATATTCTTCCATGCGGTCGAAGCGGCCGATCTGATGTTCGGATTGTCGCTGTTCCAGCATGGCATGTTGCTGGACAGCATGGTCGAGGAGGCGAAGAAAATGGCCTGCGCCTATCTCGGCCTTTACCTTCCGCGTTTCCTCCGACGCCGCGACGACACGCCGGCCGCGGGCGTTGTCGTCCCTGCCGCTTAAATTCGGGATCGCTCGCGTGCCCGGTCGTACGCGCCCGGTCGTACGCGAGGGCGCACGACCGGCAGGACGGCATGGCTTGCTCAGGCAAGATCCGCTGGAAGCGCATGGTCCGCGCTTTCGTTGTCCCAACACATGGCGGCGATGCGCCAGCGGTCTTCGGTCTTGACCAGCATGAAGGCGTTCACGCCGCGCCGTTCATCACCCTTGTTGATGCGGGTGGCGAAGCTGCTCATGGCGATGGCGGTGTTGCCGAAAACGCGCACATGATGGCCGATGGTATGTTCCTCGAAATCCACCAGATTGCCGTCATCGCGCTGTTTCTGCATCATCGCGACAAAGGGCTGCACCGTGGTTGGCTTGGCCGGTCGGGACGCCGGGATCAACAGGGCTTCGTCCAGACAGGGGGCGGCGAAACCGTCCCAGTCCGGTGCCGCTTGCGGGCTCCAGGTGATCGACCGGAACATGGTATCGATCAGGGCTTCGATGGCTTTGATGTCTGCGGCATAATGATCGGTCATGAGATCTCCCCCGATGGTGATAGGCGATATTTTCTAACGGACTTTGATCACCGGCGAGGCCGGGTGCACATAAAGTTCTGTGCGTCCGCGGGAGAACCGTCAAGCTATCCAAAAGCATGTCCAGGTAGTGCCCGAAAGGCCAGTATCGCCGCCCGTCAGATCAATCCGCCCTTGGCGCGCAGTGTCTGACCGTTGATCCAGCCGCCGTCCGGCCCGACCCGCTTGACAATGGCAGGGTCCGCGCAGGACAGTTGATGATTGTATTTCCATGCATGTTGCACATGACTTTGTGAGTCCGAGGCCGGCGAGGCGTTTCTGCTTCCGCCGGAGGTTTCGAAATCTGTTCATCCTGTTCAATTCAAAGGAGACTGTGATGGCGATCAGAACGGCAGAAGCGGAATGGCACGGCAGTCTGGCGGAGGGCTCGGGCCATATGCGGCTTGGGAGCGGGGCATTTGACGGCCCCTATGACTTTCGCTCGCGCATGGCCGACGGCAAGGGCACCAATCCTGAAGAACTGCTGGGCGCGGCCCATGCGGGCTGTTTCTCCATGGCGCTGGCTTTGCAGCTTGCCAATGCGGGCCACAAGGTCGAGCGCATACACACCCACGCAAAAGTCCATTTCGAACAACGGGACGGCGGATGGTCCATTCACCGCATCGACCTCGATACAGAAGCCTCGGCCGCCGGTCTGCCGGAGGCGACGTTTCAAGAACAGGCCGAAGCCGCCAAGACAAACTGCCCGGTGTCGCGGGCGCTTGCCGGCGTCGACATTCATCTGACCGCCAGGCTCATATAGTCCAAGGCACGCCTAAGGATGCAGTAAGCTGACCTGAGCTTGCTGCATCCTTCTTTCGTGTCTTCATTTCGGGACGATGGAGAGACGGCCCGTCATGTTGGGATGAAATCGACAATAGTAATCGACCGCGCCCGGGTTTTTCAGACGCAGAGTTGCTGTCTTGCCGGGCGCGATCACGACGTTCCAATCGCCGTTCCGCGCCGTGGCGGTATGAGCGACAATATCCTTATTGACCCATTTGATGGTGTCGCCGACCGCCGCCGACCTTTCCGTCGGCGCATAGGCAATATTATCCATCACAATCTCGATCGTTTCGGCCTTAGCCGAGAGCGACATCAAGCCGGTCAGAACAACCAGCACCCCCATCAGAGCTGGTTTTAAGGACATCTTCGGACCCTGGATCATTTCAGTTCAGACAGAACTTTTTCAGCATGTTGTTCATGGCCCTGAAAAAGCGTCAAGCCGGTCTGGAGAAAGCTTTTGAGTTCGGCATTGCTGGCGGACGGAATGAGTGTGTCGGCAAGGCTGCCATTCACCATTTTATGATAGGCGACCTCGTTTTCCATATAGGCCCGATCGAAATCGCCATCCCGCATCTTGCCGAGGTCCGCATATTTGTCCTTGGCCTGCTTCGCCAGGCTTAGGCTGGTGTCGTTCTCTTCCAGGGGCATTTGGAGTTTCTCTGAGAGAGCCAGCAGCTTTTTATTCACCGCCATATGGTCCCGGATCATTTGCTCGGCAAAGGCCCGGACGACTTTGTTCTTTGAATGTGACATGGCCTGCTTGGCGGCGTTGATATCGATTTCTCCCGCGCTATAGGCGATGTGGGAAATCTGCGGATCGGTGAGTTTTGCTGCGTCCTGAGCCGAAGCCCCTCCGTTCAACAGGAAAACGGTGGCCAAAGCCATGGTCAATCTGGCAAGCATAGGAAATCTCCCTTTTGGTTGCGGTCTGCGGATAAGACTGTTTGCTTCCTGAGACGCTACGCAACTGGCAGGGGTCGAGCACCGCCTGCCTTACCAAATGCTTTTCATGAACTTTAGTGGTAGATTTTTCATCTTCAACGCCCATATCAGAACCACAACAGCCCCCCGTCATGCGGAGAGTGGGTGATCATGTCTTCGGTCAGATGGAACCAAACGCTTCGCCGCTCTGATGCGGGCACTGTCCGTGATGACGTGAAACTGTAGCACCAAATGCGTAGACAAAACACCCGGATTACGGGCTTATGTGACAGGCCATGACTGTCAGCGGGCGCCATGGAAGACTTTATTTTTACATTCCAATTAGATAATGGGAATTATGGCCCGCCTCACCCGCTGCGGCCGCAGATTAGGGAATCGACGGTTTTTGGCCCCTGCCCTGCTTTCAAACAAAAAACGCGCTTTCAAATAAAACGCGCTGGCAAACAAAAAACCGCCCCGGATCGCTCCGGCGCGGTTTTCTTGAAAGGGAGGTCTCCGGCCTATTCCGTTTGGCCAGGGGCGCGGCCTGAGGCACCGGCGGCGGCGGCATTGAAGACGCGCATGACGAAGGCTTCGTTCCATTTCATACGCTCGGCCAGCGTGGCCGGGTCGGGCTGATAGCCTTCGATGGTGGCGCGGTCGGCGAGGCCAGCTTTTTCGATCAGCCGTTCGAGGCTATCGAGACGTTCGTACAGCACAGCCATCTCCCCGGCCATGGCCACCGTGATATCAAGCAGCTGGTCGATCGCCGGATCGCTGAAAAACTGCGGGCGCGGGCCGGGGGGAGTCGCGATGGTCCTTTTCACTGCGTCTAATTTATCCATCTTTACTCTCCTTAAGTGCCGGGCGGATCACCGCTTATTCATACTAAGATGCTTACATTATAATGATGGCGATATAGTATAAGAAACCCTATGTTCAAACAATAGCCTAAGCTAAAATACCCGATAAGGGCCATATTGCGGAGTTCATCATGCTGGCCAATAACCACCGAAAACAAGAGTTGGAACGCCTGATGAAAAGTGATGCAAGTACCGCGATCAACCCCGATCTACATATGCCGCGCTATGCCCAGGTCTATTCGGTGCTGCGGCACTGGATTCAATCCGGGGTTTATCAGCCAGGCGCAAGGCTGCCCTCCGAAAGCGAACTCTGCACCATGTTCGAGGTGTCGCGCATCACGCTGCGGAATGCCGTCGATATGCTGGTGCGGGAAAAATTGATCGATCGTATTCAAGGCCGCGGCACCTTTGTGGTCGAGGATCTCGGTGCCGCGCCGAACGTTGGCGACATGGATCAGCTCATTCGCAAATTGCAGCGGCTGAGCGCGCGATCGATCGTTGAAAATGTCACCATCGCTGAAATTCCCGCCGAATCCGCCGTGGCCAAGGATCTCCGGGTCGACCCCGGCACGCCTGTGCTGCGGGCGTCCTTCACCCGCGTCGTGGGCGACATGCCGGTGGGCTATACGGAGCTGTTTTTTCCGACCGATATCGGCGCTGAAATCAAGCCTGAGCAGTTGAACACGAGCCCGGCACCGACGCTGCTTGAGAGCCTCGGCTATGATATTCTCGGCGCGGATCAGATCATTGGTGCGTCGCTAGCCGACAGCAATCTCGCCAATCTGTTGCAGATTCAGGTGGGCGCGCCGCTTGTGCGCATTCGCATGCTGGTGTTCGAAAAGCAGCATCGCCCGATCGAACGGATCGAGACCTATTACCGCGCCGACCATTATGAACATCACACCTTCCTCAGCCGCTCGACGGATATGAAGGGGAAGTGAGGACTGGATCCTGTCGCTGGCGCTCAGGATGATGGTTTCCATCTCCTGTCATTGCCGGGCTTGACCCGGCAATCCATGGAGCCGCTTCAAGGTGGATTGCCGGGTCAAGCCCGGCAATGACACATGGGTAGATGAAGCGGTGATGACAGAAGGTTACAAAAAAACAGGCGGCTTTTTGGGCCGCCTGTTTCTTTTTGCGTGATCCGGGATTACTGGATCGAGAGATATTGCGACTGTGCTTTGCCGCCGGGGAAGATGTTCCAGCCTTTGACGCGGGGTTTGATCAGGCGGCGGGCGACGGGGAAATAGAGCGGGATGACCGCATTGTCCTGCATGGCGAGGGCTTCGGCGTCTGAGATCAGTTTGAGGCGTTTGGCGGGGTCGATTTCCTCGTCCGAGCGCAGCAGGAGGTCATCGACCGCCTTGTTCGCATAACCCGAATGATTGGTCCGCGAATCGCCGCGCAGCAAATTGACGAAGGTCACCGGATCCTGGAACGGCGCGAACCACTGGTAACGCGTCATCTGGAAATCCTTGCGCGCCACATCGGCCGTAAGCGAACGGAAATCGCTGGTCCGCATATTCGGCTTGATATTGAGCGCAGACCACATGGAGGCCATGGCGACGGCGATCTGACGCGGTTCCTCGCGGCTGTCGAAGCGGAGGTCGAACACCAGCGTCTTGTTTTTGTAACCAGCCTGATCGAGCAGTGCGCGGGCTTCTTTCTGGCGCTCCTTCAGGGGGATTTTGTCGTAATTCTTGACCGCTGAGACATAGCCCGGGAAGCCATTCGGCACCACGCCCCAGGCGGGGGCAACCGTGTCCTTCAAGAGGCGCTTGGTGATCGCTTCCTTGTCGATGGAAATAGCCAGCGCCTTGCGAACGCGGGGGTCATTCAGCGGCGGCTTGTCGGTGTTCATGAGCCAGTAAAACAGACCGTAATCCGGCACCACCTGCAATTCACGGCCGTATTTGGCTTTAACGGCGTCAAACTGCTCGGGTGGAATGTTGAAGATGATATCAAGCTCGTCGGCCTGATAGCGCTTGAGCATGGTACCGAGATCGCTTGTCGGATAATACTGGACGCTGTCGATGGCGACATTCGCCGCCTTCCAGTAGTTCGTGTTGCGATCGAGTTTGATCACCGTGTTCGGCACCCAGTCGACCAGACGGTAGGCCCCGTTGCTGACCATTTTGCCCGCACGGGTCCAGGATTTGCCGTTCACCTCGATAGCCTGACGCGGCACCATGACGGCGGCGTTCGAGCGCAGGATTTCAAGGAAATAAGGGGTCGGCCGTTCAAGCTTGATTTCAACCGTCTGCGGATCGATGGCGCGCACGCCGAGATCTTTCACGGGCTTCTTGCCGCTGTTCACGTCGGGCGCATTGTCGATCATGTAGAGATTGCC
Organism: Govania unica; assembly: GCF_027920805.1. Taxonomy (GTDB): domain Bacteria; phylum Pseudomonadota; class Alphaproteobacteria; order Sphingomonadales; family Govanellaceae; genus Govanella; species Govanella unica. The sequence goes on along the minus strand of NZ_JANWOI010000001.1, from coordinate 664,891 downwards.
CGCATAGCGCGCGCCGGTTTCAGGATTCATCAGACGCTGGAACGAATAGACCACATCGCTTGCATCAAGTTTTGCGCCGTCCGACCATTTGAGATTGGGACGCAGCTTGAAAATATAGGTCATGCGATCGGGCTTGAGCTCGTGGCTTTGCGCGATGCCGTAAATAAGCTCGCCCTTCGCGCCCGAGGTCATCAGGCCGACGAACAGATCGTCGATGATCACTGAAGACGAATCGCCCGCAGCCAGATGCGGATCGATTGACGGCGGCTCGCTGGCCGTGCCGCGCCGCAGCACCTTGCCGGCTGCATCCGCGTTAACAGGGGCCATGACCGGGGCAACAGCCACGAGAAGGGCCACGAGGGCCGCTCTCCAATCCATTTTCATCGGGGTCTCCTGCTTACGTTTGGGGCAAAACATATTCGACCAGACCGCACATGGAACATTTGAGGCCGAGATCATATTCAAACAGAACGCTGCCATCCGCAATTTTTCTGCGCTGCAGGCGGCCTTCGAGGAAGTTGATGACGAAAAGCGTCTCGCCGTCGCGCGCCAGGATGACCCGGGTCCAGCCCTTTTCGCCAAGAACCTTGCGCAACCGTTCCGTGCCGTCGGCATTGCGGAGCACCAGGCTGTTGCCGGTCACGAGCGCGAGACCGCCATCGGCCAGAAAGCCGAAGCCGAAGGTGCGGTCGGCATTCTCCGTGTCATAGACGAGATAATCCGCGAGATGCTGACGGGTTTCGAGATCATAACGGAGGATGCGATGACCGCCCTCAGCCGCCGAATAAAGCGTCTTGCCGTCAGCCGCGAGCGCGATGTAATTGACGCCGAGCCAGCCCACATGGCCGCCATCGACCTCCATATCGAGGGCCTCCACCGCCTGATCGGCGGTGTTGAAGGCGAAAAACTTGGACGCGCCGAACTGATCGTCGGGCACCGCGCCACGGAAACTGTGGACGCCCACATAGCCGCGACCATCGCCGAGAAACATCATCGCGCTCAAAGGCCGGTTCGGCAGCCAGTCGATTTCGGGCAGGCGGGTGCCGTCCGGTGCGAACGGCACCACATGGCGGCCGGTCGGGTCGACTGTGTAGAGAATGCCGCTTGAGGGATCGACGGCGAGATTGACCGTAAGGCCTTCATGGCCGGTCCAGAGTTCGGCCTTGCGGTGGAAATTCGCATCGAAATGCAGAATCCGGCCATTGCCCTTCAGATTGCGGAAATCGATATTGCTGTCATCGAGATCCGTTGCCGCCATGAAAATATCGCCGGTCTCAAACGGAACCGGGGCCGTCACTTGCTCACTCATATGTCAGACTTTCGCCAATCGTTCCATCAGATCACCATAGGCCGCAGAGCGCGCCCCGCCATCGTCGTCATCTAGCGTCTCGTGGAAAATGCGCAGGAGACGCGCGATGTAATCCTTCATCCAGTCGGCACGTTCGGCGCGCACCTCCGCCGTCGGCTCGTAAGCCGCGAGATCGGCGAGCGAGAAGCGTTCCTTCTCCGCCGCCACACGTTCGAGACGGTCGAGACGGTCATGAAGCACAGCGGTTTCCGCCGCCACCGCCATCACCATAGCGAGCAGACGTTCGCTGTCGGGGTCGCGCAGAAAAACGCTGCGGCCGCCGAGCGGAGCTATCGGGGCTGTTTTCGTGTCGGTCATGCGGAGGCCCCTTCCTTGGTCGCGCCATAGACGAGCCAGCCGCCGGTTTTGGCAAAGGCCGTCTCGCCCGCCGTTTCGAACACGCGGTCGGCGGCAAATCCGGCCTTCACGGCCAGGGCTTTCAGATCGAGGGTCGCGAGCGTGCCCCAGAACGGTTCGTTGTTGTGACGGCAATCCCACTGGGCGAGGAAGCGGTCAAAGGGATCGGTCGGCCGGATCGGCACTTCGATATGGAGCATGACGCCGCCGGGCTTCAACAGACGGCGGCATTCGCGCAGGATGTTCTGAAGCGCTGTGCCCGAGGTTTCATGCAACATAATATGCGAGACGATGACATCGAAACTTTCATCGGCGAAATCGGTCTGTTCGGCGTTCTGCTGGGAGAAATGCACGGCTTTGCCGAGCGCTTCGGCGCGGGCGTGGCCATAGCGGAGGCAGGGTGCGGCGAGATCGATCGCGTGAAGTTCGGCGCCGGGGAAGGCTGTTGCATAGGGCAAGGTTGACTGGCCCACCGTACAACCGAGATCGAGAATGCGTGTGGGCTTCAGATCAGGGAAATTCGCGTGCAGGAAATTGATGCCGCAGATGCCCTTGTCTTCGTTATAGGGGCCGTGGCGGCCGAGCGAAAACACGAAGGCGCCAAGATCCGACCGTGCGCCCTGCCCGACGTCACCCGCGTGGCGTTCGAAGAAATAGGAGCCGGGCACGCAATGGATATCGACGTCCGCCTGATAATAGGGAATGGGCAGGGACGGATCGAGCCTGAGGCTGCCGAGCTTTGGCGACGCGGTGAAGCTTTGGCATTTTTCGGTCAGATCATCGAGCTGACGGTCGACGCACATGAGCGTGTTCTGGACGTAATTTTCCTGCTGGGCCCGGAGCAGCGCGCTCCACCAGCGGTATAGAGCGTCTTCGCCCATGACCTCTTCCACATCCGCGCCGGTTTCCGGGGCGCGGTTGTGGCGTTGTTCGAAGGCGGCGCGGGCGCGGCTGTCGTAGCGTTCCCGCAGTTTGGGCTTCAGATCGGTGCGGAGCGCTGTTTTGAGCGCTTTTGAAAATTCGAAGCGGGTTTCCTCCGCCGCGGTCTGAAGCGGCATGACGGCATGCACACCGCGCCGGCTTTCCGTGGGTTGCGTCATGATCCCGGTCCTCAGCTTAAGGTGAAGTCATCGTCATCGGCACGCGGCCGCGTGGTCGGGATCGTTTCATGAACCCAGTTCTTCGGATCCTTGCGGCGTTCCGGCGACGGAATCACATAGACCTTGCGGTCATAGTCTTCGGCCACTTTCTTTGTATCGATCTCCCAGCCTTTGTCGATCAACTGGAACACCGATTTGCGGAAGGCGACTTCCATGCCGTCGGCTTCGACCAGGAATTCATCGGTGAGCGGCGTCGGGCCGACCTTCGGGCGCACATGGGAGACCACGGCGCGGTCTTCGGCGATGGCGTTTTTGCGGCCGTCCAGACGTTCCTGATCATGCTCGGGCTCGATCGCATAGTTGCGGGCCTGAATGCTGAACAGGCGGCTGGTGTAATTATCGACCGGCGTCGTGCTGGAAAAGGCGATCTGCGCCATGCCGGGACGGAATTGCGGATGAATACGATGGCAGATGCCGACCACGGAATATTCAAGCGAGACCGTGGTCTTGGTGCGTTCCTGCGACAGCAACTGGCCGAGCACGCCGCTTTTCTGCGATGCTTTCGGGGCCGTGCGCTCGCGGTAGACGTAACCGCCATAGGGACGCTTTTCGATCGGCACGATGGTCGCTGTCGCGTCTTCGCGGCTGCCGAACACCGAATGCACGAAGGTCAGATGGGCGGTGTCGAGGGAGTTTTCCTCCATCTTGCTCCAATTGACCGGGACTTCGGTCAGGAGATGGGTCGAACGCCATTCGTCGGTCTGATAATATTCGGGCAGCAGATCAGGAACCGGTGGGCGCTTATCTTCGGGCAGGTCGCCGAGGAACACCCAGACCCAGTCATACCGTTCAAATGTCGGATAGCTGTCAACCCGGGCGCGTTTCGGCACCTTGACGTCGCCCATGGACGGAATTTTGATACAGCGGCCGCCGCTTTCAAACTGCCAGCCATGGAACGGGCAGGCCACCGCGCAGCCGTCATCGACGATCTTGCCGCGCGACAGGGAGGCGCCGCGATGGCAGCAGACGTCGCTCAGACAGACGGCTTCGTTGTTCTCATTTCGAAACAACACAAAATCACAACCGAGAATCTTCACGCCAAGGGGCTTGTCCTTCACGACTTCCGAAGAATAAGCCGCCACATACCAGTTATTGATCAGCATTTTGTGCCCCGAGTGTTGCTTCCGTGGTGAAATCTTTGGACGGACCGCGCGCGGCGATCCAGACTGTGCTTGCGAAAAATCATATTAACATTATGACAACAATGCAATATGCTTTGGCCATACCACCCTCACAATGAAACCGCTGGCACCCAAACCGGCGCAAATACGGGGATTTTCCATGAACAGACAAGATATTCCGAAGATGGTCAGCGAAGACGGCACCTATCCCGTCGTGCCTTTGCGGTCGGATCGCATCAGCATTGGCGTGATCCAGACTCCGGTGCGCGGCGTCGATGGTGACAATCCCGAAGCCGGCATCAAGGCCAATCTCGATTATCTGCTTGAGACCATCGACAAGGCCCAGGCTGCGGGCGGCCGCTGCGACCTCCTGTGCTATCATGAGTTCCCGCTCCATGGCTTCGCCCCCTGGGACCTTCAGCAGTATCTCCGCATCTCGCGCCATCCCGACGGGCCGGAATTCGAAGCCATTGGCAAAAAAGCCAAGGAATATAACTGCTATATCGCCCTTGGTTGTCAGATGCTGGATGACGACTGGAAGGGCCACACCATGAACACTCAGGTGCTCGTGGGTCCGAACGGCAAGATCATCGCCCGCCATTGGAAGCAGCGCAACATGCGCGCCATGTTCCCCGGCGTCGAACAGTTCACCACCACCATCTATGATGTGTTCGACCGCTATGTGGAAATGTATGGCTGGGACGCCGTGATCCCGGTCGAGCGTACGGATATCGGCAATATTTCCATGTCTTCGGTCCAGTTCGAGCCGGAACTGTTCCGCGCCATGACCATGAAGGGTGCGGAACTCATCCTGCGTACCGCCACCGGCGGCTGCGAATGGCATGACATGCGCCTGACCTCCTATCATAACGACGTCTTCACGACGATCGTCAACAACAGCATGGATTTCCAGCAGAGCAGCAAATATTACTTTGCGGAACAGGCTCCGAAAAACGACTGGGTTGGCCGCTCGGCCATTTTCGGCCCGCGTGGCACCGTGCTTGCCGAAGCCGACGCTTACGAAACCAAGCGCCGCGCCATCATCGACATGACGAGCTACCGCAAGAACCATCGCATCCCGGACGTGCATTTCTCCCTCTATAGTCACGTCTACAACCAGTACCGCGAACGCCATGACCCGAATCTGTGGCTTGATCATGTGCCGAACACCAAACCCGAAGCCGCTAAATACCTGAAGGATAAGATGCGTTGGACAAGCTATTGGATGGGCTGAGCCGATCCGTTAGGTTCGGACAAATTCAGGTAAACATAGCAGTGGATATTTGTATCTAAAATGATACATTAAGACATGTCCAAGACCAGTACATCTAGTTTAGCCAAAGCGGGAAGCATTGTCGGCAAACGGATCTTCGACCTCGCGGTCCTGATTCTTGCGTTGCTGACAGTGCTTTTCTTTCTGTTGCGCCTGACCGGGGATCCAGCGGTGATCCTGGCCGGTCAGGATGCAACGCCCGAGATTCTGGCCGAAGTGCGCGCCTTTTATGGGCTCGACCAGCCGTTGTTCACGCAATTCCTGATGTATCTCGGGAATGTGGCACGGCTTGATTTCGGCACCTCGCTTGCCACCGGACAGGACGCGCTCGATGTGGTGCTGATGTCGGTGCCGGCGACGATCCTCATGACCCTGCTCGCCATGCTCTTCACCATTCTGGTGTCGGTACCCATGGGGGCCTGGTGGGGCGCTGCGCCCGACCGCACCTCGCGGCGGATTTTTTCCTGGGTGATCTTTGTCAAACAGGGCATCCCCGGATTTCTGGTGGCGCTCGTCCTTGTGCAGATTTTTGCCATCGAGCTTGGCTGGCTGCCCGCCCTTGGCTATCAGCGGCTGAGCAACTGGATCCTGCCGACCATCGCGCTCAGCTCGTTCCTGGTGCCCAAGCTGACCCGCATCATCGCCACCAACGTGGCCGAAGCCATGAATGACGATTATGTGCGCACCGCCCGCGCCATCGGCGCAAGCCCGCGAGTGATTCTGTGGCGGCATGTGTTGCCGAACGCGTTGTTAGGCGCCATTGCCCTGATCGGTGCGCAGTTTTCGTTCCTGATCGCCGGTGTGGTGGTGATCGAAACCATATTCGCCTGGCCCGGGCTTGGCCGCCTGTTGATTCATTCGACGCTGTCGCTCGATTTCCCCGTGGTGCAGGCGCTGGCTATCGTCATTTCCATTTTTGTCTTTGCGGTCAATGCGCTGACGGATGTCGCCATCACCTTCCTTGACCCGCGTATCAGGGTATCGGCATGAGCGCTCCCTCTGTTCCGGCTGTTGCTGCTCCGGCTGTGAAGGAGCGCACTCCCTGGCCCGCCGGGCTGGTGCTTGGCCTTGGCGTGATCGCGGTTCTGGCTGCCTTGCCGGTTGTGCTGCCCTGGCTCGGTGCGCCGGATGCGGACAGCATCAATCTGTATGACCGCTTTGCCCGTCCGGGCAGTGAAGCGCATATCCTTGGTGCCGATCATCTTGGGCGTGACCTGTTGTCACGGGTGGCTGCCGGGTTTGACTGGTCGTTCATGTCCGCGCTCCTCGCCACCGCGCTGTCGCTGGCCATCGGGGCTCCGCTTGGGCTGCTTGCGGCCGACCGGCCGGGCTGGCCGCGCCGGGTGGTGTTGCAGATCGTCAATCTTACCATGTCGTTCCCGAGCCTTGTGGCCGCCATCTGTCTGATCGCCATCATCGGTCAGGGCTTCATGTCGCTGGTCTTGGTGCTTGGGCTTCTGACCTGGCCGATTTTCGCCCGTATCGTTTATGCGGAAAGTCTGTCGCTCCTGGAAAAAGACTATGTCATCGCCGCCCGCTTCATGGGTGTGCGGCAATGGCGCATTCTGTTCCGTCATGTGCTGCCGGCGCTGCGGCCGTCGTTGCTGGCGGCGATTGCGTTCCATTTCGCCGACATGCTGATCGCCGAAAGCGCGCTGTCGTTCCTTGGCATTGGCGCGCCGCTTGATAGCGCGACCTGGGGCAATATGCTGTCGGACAGCCGGTCGTTCCTCTATCAGGCACCGTGGATGATGCTGATGCCAGCTGCTGCTATCGTTCTGGTGGTGGTGGCCGCGAACCTCATCGGTGACGGCGTATCCACCCTGCTGCGCGGCCGCAGCCAGCGTACTCTGTGAGGCCCGGAGCATCATGACCACGCCGTCCACCATTCTTGATGTCCGTGACCTGTCGATTGCCTTCCCGACCAAGGCGGGCGACCGCCGGGTTGTCAATCAGGTCAGTTTCGATCTGAAGCGCGGCGAAGTGCTTGGCCTTGTGGGCGAGTCCGGGTCGGGCAAATCGCTCACGGTGCTGAGCCTGATGAAGCTGTTGCCGGCGAACGCCCTGATCCCGGAAGGCCAGATCAATTTTCTCGGGTCTGATCTTGTTCCGGCCAGCGACGAGGCCATGCGCCGGTTGCGCGGCCGCGATATCGGCATGATCTTTCAGGACCCGTTCAGCAGTTTGAACCCAGTGCGCAAGATCGGCGATCTGTTGATCGAATCGGTATGCCGCCATCAAAAAGTCAGCCGCGCCAAAGCCCGCGAGATCGCCATTCAGGCGCTGACCGATGTGTCGCTGCCCGCGCCTGCCGAGCGTATCGACCATTACCCGCATCAGTTATCCGGCGGCCAGCGTCAGCGCGTGGTGATCGCCCTTGCCGCCATCAACAACCCGTCGCTTCTGATCGCTGACGAGCCGACCACGGCGCTTGACCCCACCGTGCGCATGCAGGTGCTGGGGCTTATTCAGCGCATGGCGGCGGAACGGTCGGCTATTCTTGTGACCCATGACTTTGGCGCGGCGGCGCAGATCTGCACCAAGGTCGCCGTCATGTATTACGGCCGCATCGTTGAAATGGGCAGCACCGTAGACGTGCTGACCAATCCGCAGCATCCCTATACCCGCGCGCTGATCGCCGCCGTGCCGCGTTTTAGCACGACCCATGAATTCTCCCCCATTCCCGGGGACCCGCCGAAGGCGACCGAGCGTTTCATGGGCTGCTCCTATCTGCCGCGTTGTCCCTTGGCAGGCGACGATTGCCGGGCCCTGCCGCCGCTTGTGGCGCGGAACGGTCGCGCGGTCGCCTGCTGGCGCAGTGCGGAAACTTTGGCTGAAGAGACAAGCACCCGATGACGAGCAGCAGCCCCCTTTTGGAAGTTGATAATATCTCGCTGAGCTTTTCAGTGGGCGGCCGCGATCTGCATGCGCTGCGGAATGTGAGCCTTGCTGTCACCAAGGGCGAAGTGGTCGGGCTTGTAGGCGAATCCGGGTCGGGCAAATCGACCGTGGCCAAGGCGGTCATGGGGCTTTATCCGCCACAAAGCGGCAACGTGCGCTTCAAGGGCCAGGACGTCACCCATATGGGGCTCGCCGCCCGGCGCGAAATCTGGAAACAGATGCAGCTTATTTTTCAGGACCCCTATAGCAGCCTCAATCCCCGTATGACGGTGGGGCAGATTCTGGCCGAGCCGTTTGAGGCCCATCGCATGGGCAGCCGGGCCGAGATCGAAGAGCGTTGCCGTGAGCTTGTGACCGATGTGGGTCTGCCGACGGAAACCTTGCTGCGCTATCCAAGCCAGTTTTCCGGCGGCCAGCGTCAGCGCATCGCCATCGCCCGCGCGCTTGCCTTGTCGCCTGAACTGTTGATTGCCGACGAGCCGGTGTCCGCGCTTGATGTGTCGGTGCAGGCGCAGATCGTCAATCTGTTCAAGGATGTGCTGGCCAAGCGCGGCATCGGCTTGATGATCATCGCCCATGATCTGGCGCTGTTGTATCATTTCGCCGATCGCCTGGTGGTCATGTATGCGGGCGAAGTGGTTGAGGAAGGGCCGACCCGCGAGGTCGTCGCCAATCCGCGCCATCCTTATACATTGTCGCTCATTCAGGCGTCGCCTGAGCCGGAACCCGGCAGCTGGCGCGGATCGATCCTGCTTGCCGCCGAACCGCCGTCGCCGTTCGAGCCGCCACAGGGTTGTGCCTTCATGAGCCGCTGCCCGCTGTCGCAGCCGGATTGCGCCACCACGCGCCCGGTCATGCGTAATGTGACGGCGACGCAACGCAGCGCCTGTTTTTATCCCGATGCCATAAAAGATAAAGGCCTGCTGTCATGATGCGCCTGCGCCTGCCTAAAAAGATTGCGCGTCTTGGCGCGGGTGTGGCCCTTGGGATTCTGATCACCCTGCCCGCCGCCGCCGAGCGTATTCGCGTTGCCGTGCCGTCGTTGCCGCCGAGCTGGGGCAACCCATATATGGCCGACGGCACGCCGAGCAGTTACATGTGGATGTCCATGTTCGACGGCCTGACGCGGTTGAGCAGCGAGGGTGAAATCATCCCGGCGCTCGCCACCTCATGGGAACATTTCGAACCCCTGCGCTGGCGCTTTACGCTGCGTCAGGATACGCGATTTTCGAATGGCGAGCCGTTCAACGCCGAAGCCGTGGCCGCGACCCTGCGCTGGCTCAAATCTCCCGAAGGCCGCATCACTGTTATCGGCACCCGGGTCAAGAATTTCGCCAAAATCGAAGTCGAGAACGAACACAGCATCATCATCACCACGACGGAACCGGACTCGACCCTGGAAAAGCGCATGACGGCGGTGCCGATCGTCGCACCACGCGCCTGGGCCACTCTGGGCCCGAACGAATTTGGCCGCCAGCCCGCAGGCACCGGATCGTTCGCGATCAGCGAATGGAACGAACAGACCCGCCGCGCGCTGCTGAAAGCGAACGCATATAGCTGGCGCAAACCCAAGGTCGATGAGCTTGAATTCATCGAACTCGCCGAAACCGCCTCCCGCGTGCAGGCGCTGATTTCAGGCGATGCCGATCTTGCGAAAAGCGGCGTTGATGAAATGGATCTGCTGACCGCGCGCGGCATCAAAAGCGTCATTCATCCGTCCATGCAGGTGATGGCCATCGCCTTCCGCACCGAACGGCCGGAACAGAACGCGCCGCTTAAAGACAAGCGCGTGCGGCAGGCGCTGAATTACGCGGTCAATAAACAGCAGCTCGCGGATATTCTGTTGCGCGGCTATGCAAAGCCCGCGGGACAGCCTGCGTCGACCACGACTTATGGCTATGATCCCGATGTGCATCCGTATCCTTATGATCCAGCCAAAGCCCGCGCGTTGTTGGCCGAGGCCGGATATCCAAACGGATTTGCGATGACCATGGAAGTGGTGATCGACACCCTGCCTGCCGACGCGCAGATCTTTCAGGCCATGGCCTATGATCTGCGTCAGGTCGGCGTCAAGGCCACCGTGCGCGCGACACCGTTCCCGACATTTTTGCGCAACTATCTGTCGAACATCTGGACCAGCGACGCCTTTGGCTTGTCCTGGTCGGCGGCACCCTTTAACGACGCCATCCGACCCATGGAGAATTTTTCCTGTCTGAAGCGCAATCCGTTTTATTGCGACAAGGATATGGTGCCGCTTTTGAAAGCCGCATCGGAAAAGCCGGAGCCGGAGCGGAGCGAAATTCTGAAGAAGCTGGCGCAAGAGTTTCACGACCGCGCGCCATCGCTTTATCTGATCGAGCAGGTCGACTTCATGGCCCACCGGCCGGAACTGTCGAACGTGCGGCTGGCGAACCGCGTGCCCGAATATGATGTGATTACCGTCGATCGCAGCCAACGTAAATAATAAGACGGACGTCAGGATAAAGGCCGCTTCGGGTAACTGAGGCGGCCTTTGTTTATGGGGTGGGAGTGAAGGCTGGATTGCCGCGCGCCCTGCGGGCGCTCGCAATGACAATAGCCGTCATCGTGAGCGGCATGGCGATCCAGGATGTGGCCGGAATAAATAAAGGCCGCCCCGGTTTCCCTGGAGCGGCCTTTTGTTGTTTAGTCTCAGGCTTTTTCTGCAGTCCAGGCGTACCAGAAACCAGGGCCGTCGGTTTTCGGAATCCGACGTTCCTGGGCCATATCTTCGGGGAAACCGGCGGCGATCAGTTCGCTCCGCAGGTCGCAGTCCGCATACATTTCCCAATAAGGTTCGTTGTTGTAATTGAGATCCCAACCGCGTTCGGCTTCTTCGGCAACGGTGCGGCCGCGATTGAGAATATCCACGTCCTGATGCAGCGCAATGCCACCCGGCGCAAGCAGACGCAGGGTTTCGCGTGCCATTTCCTGACGCTTGGCGTCGGAAATTTCATGCAGCATGTTGTGCGACACGATCAGATCGAAATGACCGTCGGGGAAACGGGTTTTTCCCGCATCCATCTGATGGAAATGCACCGGCGCGCCCATGGATTCGGCGCGGGCGTGAGCATAGCGCAACATGCTGGAGCCGAGATCGATGGCATGAACTTCGGCGTCCGGGAAGGCTTCCGGATACGACGTTGAGGCACCACCAGCCGAGCAGCCCATATCGAGAATGCGGGTCGGTTTGAAGTCCGGACGCAACTGCCTGAGGAAGGCGATGACTGCGCCTGCCTTGCTATCACCGGCTTCCATGCCGCGACCCATGGAATAGATGCGGCCACCGGCTTCATAGAATGCGCCGGACGTTACGCTTTTGCCGTCGTCTTCCGCGAGATAGCCTTCGGGTTGCAGATGAATGTGATGCATCGGATATTGGGCATGGGCATCAAACGTCGGATCGAGATCGAGCGAGCCTTTTTTATCGGCGGCGTTGATCAGACGTTCGCTGGCCGCTTCCATGCGGTCGAGATCGCGATAGATGCTTTCGCCGACCGTACGCCACATCAGCTGCTGCGAGGACCGGTTGAGCGACGACCACATCTGGAAATGCGGCGTCAGCATCATCGCTTCGGCAACTTCGGCGCGGCTTTGCGGAGCGCGGCCATGTTTGGCGATGAACAGATCCTTGCCTTCATTTTCATAGGCCGGGACATTGGCCGGGCGCACATTGCGCATCAGAAACCGCTTGAGCGACAAAACATAATGCGCGCGTGCGATTTCGTCGCCCGTCTGTTGCGGCAACATTTCATGCTGAAGGTGATAGACCATGTTTTATCCCTTTCTCTTTTGTCCGCCAGCCGCCAGACGTTTGGCGGCATTGTGGATGCCCTGACGAATGCGCGGATAGGTGCCGCATCGGCAGATATTGGTGATGGCGGCGTCGATATCCGCGTCCGTCGGGTGCGGATTTTCTTCGAGCAACTTGGCCGCCGCCATGATCATGCCCGACTGGCAATAACCACATTGCGGAACCTGTTCCTCGATCCAGGCCAATTGTACAGGATGTGTGCCATCCTTTGAAAGACCTTCGATGGTGGTGATCTCGGCATCCGCCGCATCGCTCAACGCGAGACCGCAGGAGCGCACCAGTTCGCCATTCACATAAAGACTGCAAGCGCCGCAAAGCGCTACGCCGCAGCCGAATTTCGTGCCCGGCATCTGCAACAGATCGCGCACCACCCATAAAAGCGGCATTTGCGGATCGGCCGAAATTTCATGCTTGGTGCCGTTCACGGTCAGGCTGATGCTGTCTGCCATGGCTCAGGCTCCTCTGCTCTCGATGATGGCGAGGGCTTCACGTTCCGCCGATTCGCAGGCGCCTTCCATGCCCATGGATAATTGCGCCGTATGTTCGCCGATAAAATGCATGCGTCCATGGGGCTTGATCCAGTCCGCACCATATTTGCGGAATTGACCGACACCGAGGAAATGATAGGAGCCGCGCGAATAGGGATTCTTGCCCCAGGACATGACGTCGAGCACTTCGGTTTTACCCGCAGACGCCGGACGGATGCGCGCGAGTTCAGCAAGCACACGTTGACCGATTTCGGCTGTGGAATAAACATCCATGGCCAATGCGCCGCTGCCTTTGATCCAGCAATCGAGCATATGCAATTGCCCGTCCTGTCCCTTGGTCGCGGCGATGCGTTCGATGAAGGTATCGGAATACAGCCCCGGCGCGAGGCCATCCTGTTCCCAGTATGGCGCATTGAAGCCGATCTTGATCAGCGTTGTCTGGTTATAGGGCATGGTCTGCACAAACGCCGCCTGCGGTTTTGGCAGGGCCGGATAAATGGCGACGTCACGCAGGACCGAGAACGGAATCGACACAATGGCATGCTGGGCACGATAGACTGAGCCGTCGGCGCAGCGGGCTTCGACACCCTTTTTATCGGTGGTGATGGACTTCACCACTTTGTTGAAATGAACTTCGTGAGCGAGTGCCTTGGCCATGGCTTCGGGCAGGCGGGCGCTGCCGCCTTTGATGCGATACCAGGCGTCGCGCCCGGCCTTCTGCACCTTGTCCTTGCGGCAGGCAAACAGCGCCGACATGTTGTTCATGCCAACGCCGTCGAACCAGCGGTCCATGAAGCGGAGCGCTTCTTCGGAATAGCCTTTTTGTTGCAGGAAGGCGTGAATGGACAGGTCATCATATTTGAGAAGATCCTGATCCTGCCAGTCGGCAATATTTTCAAGAATATTCTCGCGGTCCATGGCCCAGCTCAGCATGCGATCCGGTGTGATCGCGCGCTCGGCGCCCGAAAGAATATTCGCGGGCGATGTGGCCCAGTCTTTTTTGGCGAAGGACTGATCGCGAATGTAATAGGAAAATTCGCCATCGCTGCCGCGCGGCACAGTATCGACACCGACTTTGGTCATCATATCGAGCACGCGGGCATACATGCTGTCGACGGTCTGACCGCCAACCTCCGGCGCGCCCGGCAAATGATCGAGCGTTTTGAGACGGCCGCCGATGCGATTGCTCGCTTCGATCACCTGCACCTTCAGGCCCTCTTCCTCAAGAAGAAGCGCGGCGTAAAGTCCGGATAATCCGGCCCCGATCACGAGCACATCGGGCGTTGCGGTTTTGGCCGACAGCGCCCGCGGAAACGCCGTGGCGGACAGGCCAAATGCACCAAGGGCGAGACCGGATTTCAAAAACTCTCTGCGGCGAAATGACACGTGCTGTTCCTAATCGTTCACGTTAGTTTTTAGCAAGATCGAGAGCGACGCGGAAGCCGAACATGCTGAACCGCGTATCTTCTGGATCGCGGCCGCGGAAGGTGACGCTGTTGCGGTCCGGACGGGTGATCCAACTGCCACCGCGCACACTGCGACGGTCGCAGGGACCTTCCACTTCGACCGAGGCGGAACTGGTGCTACCATAGGGCACCACGTAACAATCAGATACCCATTCCCACACATTGCCGAGCATGTCGTACAGACCGAAGGCATTTGGTTTGAGCGACGCCACCGGGGCCACCTTGGCGAAGCCGCTGTCGCATTGTGCGGCGGCCCATTTGAAGCCGTTCACGAGACCCGATTTGTCATACATGTTGGCGTAGGTGCAGCCTTCGTCGGCATTGTCACCCCAGTGAAACGCCGTTGTGCTGCCGGCGCGGGCGGCATATTCCCATTCGGCTTCGGTCGGCAGACGGTAAGCTTTCCCGGTCTTTTTCGCGAGCCAGGCCACATAGATTTGGGCGTCTTTCCAGCTGACGCAAGCGACAGGTTCCGTCGGTTTGGGCGCGCGGCCATAGCCCGGATCGCGCCAGCCATATTTGAGATCGCTGCCGTCTGTGGGTTTTGGATAAACCTGACAGCCGGGCAAAGTTTGATGGCCGGTGGCTTTCACAAAGGCTGCGAATTGTGCATTGGTGATTTCGGTGCGGCCGAGCGCGAAGGACGCGACCGTCACCGCGTGCGCCGGACCTTCATAACGTCCCTCTTCCCCGCCGTCGCGGCCCATGACGAAATTACCGGCCGGGATCGTCACCATCTCCGGGCAATCAGCGCAGTCTTTCACCGCCCTTTGGTGACCGAGATCCGTCGCGCAAGCGGTGAGACCGATCCCGCTTAAAATAACAAACGCAACTGCGCGCAAGATCGCCATGGTGAGCCCCTTTCTCAGACCAGTTCGTAACCGTGATCGGCAAGCGGCAGATCGCGAATGCGCTCGCCGGTTGCCGCGAAAATAGCATTCACCAGCGCGGGCGCAATAGGCGGCAGACCGGGTTCGCCCGCGCCACCGATTTCTTTCGCGTTCAGTTCCTTGGCGTTGGCGAGAACCTTGACCGTAATCGGTGGGACCTCGGCCATGGCGAGGGCTGGATAATCATGGAAATTCGATTGCTCCACCGCGCCGTTCGCAATGGTGATCTTGCCGGTCATGGCCGCGCTCAGGCCATAGATGATGCCGCTTTCCATCTGCCGCGCCACATGGGCGGGATTGACTGCGAAGCCGCAATCGATGACGCAATTGATATTGTGGATCTTGATCTTTTTGTCTTTCGACACGCTGATTTCTATCACTTCGGCCACATAAGATCCGTAGGATTCCGTCACTGCAATACCACGCACACGGCCTTTGGCCGGGGACTTTTTCCAATTGCTCATGCGGGTGATTTCTTCGAACAGCGGCGTAAAACGCGGATGATCGCCGATCAGCTCGCGGCGGAAGGCAAGCGGATCGGCCTTTGCCGCATGGGCCAATTCATCGATCATGCCTTCAAAGAAAAAACCGTTCTGTGAATGACCGACCGAGCGCCAGGTGCCGATCGGCACAAAGCCGCGCCGGGTCACGCATTCAACCTGAAAATTCGGAATGCGGTAGTGACTGTCGGAAAGCCCCGAGGTTGCCTGACGATCGAGCACACCGGGACGCGGCGGCTTGCCCCATTCGCCGATGGATGCGCCGCTCACACGGATATGCAGCGATTCGAGTTTACCCTTGGCCGTCAGTCCCGCATCAAAGCGCATGGCGAAGGCCGGGCGGTAATAATCATGCTGGACGTCTTCTTCGCGGCTCCAGATCAGCTTGACCGGCTTTTTGACGGCGCGCGAGATTTCAACGGCCTGAGTGGCAAAATCGGTTTGCCAGCGACGGCCGAAACCGCCGCCGAGAAACGTGCGGTTGACCTTGACCTTGGACGGATCGATGCCGAGCAGCTTTGCCACATCGTCGCGCGCTCGCACTGGACCTTGCGATGGTGTCCAGAGTTCGCAGCCATCTGCGCGCACATGGGCTGTGCAGCTCATGGGTTCCATGGTGGTGTGGGCAAGATAGGGCACGGTGTAATCGCCACCAAGGCGCGTGGCCGCTGTGGCGAGCGCGTCGAGTGAGCCGTCTTTCCGCGCCTCGATCCCGGGTTCGGAAAGCCCGGCCTTGAGGTCGGCGAGCACGTCGTCGCTGGATTTTTCGCCGTTCGGACCGGCGTCGAATTGCGGTTGCGCCGCCTCGATCCCCTGACGGGCCTGCCAGTAGCTTTGCGCCGCGACGGCGAGGCCCGTTGAAATACGCACAGCCGCAACGACGCCGGGCACGGCGAGCGCCGCCGCCTCATCGAAGGAGACAAGCGTGCCGCCGAACGCAGGCGGCATGGCGACAGACGCCACCAACATGTCGGGCAGCATCACATCGACCCCGAAGGTGGCACGGCCGGTGACCTTGTCTGGGATATCCTTGCGCGCGATATCATGGCCGATGATTTTGAAATCGCGCGGCGATTTGAGCGTGACTTTGGCGGGCAGCGGAAGCTTCGCCGCCGCCTCCACAAGGTCAGCATAGCGCAGACGGGCGCCGGTCTTGCGGTGAATGACATGGCTTTGTTCGGCGTAACAGTCGGCAAGATCGGCCTGCCAGGATGCCGCTGCCGCCTGACAAAGCATCATGCGCGCCGTGGCCCCGACCTCGCGCAGCAGTTCAAAATAACCGCGCACGGCAAGGCTGCGGCCGGTGGCCTGCATTTTCTTTTCGGGATTGTTGTAGATTTCACCGGCACCCGACAAACGCACCACAACCCGCGCCCAATCGGCCTCAAGCTCCTCAGCCAGAATCGCCGGAAGCGAGGTCTGCACGCCCTGCCCCATTTCGGCCTCGGGGGTGACGAGATGCACGATATTGTCCGGGGTGATTTCAATATAGGCCGCCATCAGGGCCGAAAAATCACGTCCGCCGTCAGTCGCCGCAAGCGCCTGCCCGACCCGGCCGGGCGTGATCCAGAACCCAAGCAACATGGCCCCAAGACCCACGCCACCCAGTTTCGAAAAGTCGCGCCGGGTGAACATCAGCTTGTCATTCGCAGTTTGTTTCATGGCGCGTCCTGGATCGTCGTGCAATTTGTCCACATATCTACTTGTCCTAATGTTATTATATATGTACCTATTTGCGCAAGCTCATTGGTGCCAGATTGAGTCTCCCAAAGCTCCGGACAATAGCCGTTCTTGCCCCGTTATGCATGTGAATCAGATGGATACTATGTCGACGCCTTCCTACAAGTATGCACATGCGATCCTGCTGCTGGTCGTTTTCGTCGACTTGCTGGGCTTTGGCATTCTCGGGCCGCTCATTCCGTTTTATGTGGAACGTCTGGGCGCCACCACAGAAACCATCACGGTCATTATCGCACTCTATTCATTGACGCAATTCATTGCCATGCCGGTCTGGGGCTATCTCAGCGACCGCATCGGACGCCGTCCTGTGCTGGCCATCAGCATGGCCGGGCACGCCCTGAGCTATGTCATCATGGCCTATGCAGATTCGCTGTGGATGATGGCTTTTGCGCGCATTGTCGGCGGCGTCACCTCGGCCAATCTTGCCACCGCTTATGCTTATATGGCGGACACCACCGACAATAAGAATCGCGCCAAAGGGCTTGGCCGTATTTCGGCGGCGTTCGGGCTTGGGTTTGTGCTCGGTCCGGTGATCGGTGGATTTCTTGCGGGCGGCGACAGCGTGGAGAGCGCCAATTTCATGTTGCCCGCCTTTGTTGCCGCCGGGCTTTCGGTGCTGTCCTTTGCCGGTATCCTGCTGTTCCTGCCGGAAAGCCGTCCCGCTGCCAAAAAGGGCGACGGCGCGCAAAAGCGGCCCGGCTTCCTGACCATGCTGAAATTGGCGCTTGGGCGGCCGCTGATTGCCATGATCACCGGGTTGTGTTTTCTTGTGATCACCTTTGTTGCCATGCGCGAATCCATTCTGCCGCTTTGGGGGCATTATCTGCATGGCCTGAGCCCGGTCGATATCGGCATTCTTCTGAGCGTCAGTGGCGGGACGGTCACACTGTTCCAGCTCATCGCCATCGGTCCGTTGACCGCACGTTTTGGCGAAGTCATACTCGTCAAAACGGCCATATTCTTTTATGCGATTGGTTGGACGGGATTGGTTTTATCCGACACTCTGATTCAGATGTCTTCTGCGCTGTGCTTTACCGCCGTCGCGACAGCCATGTTCCAGACCTGCCTCCAGAGCCTGCTGTCGCAACAGGCCGCCGCCCATGAACGGGGCACCATCATGGCGGTCTATCAATCAAGTAGCAGTCTTGCCCGTTTCAGTGGTCAGGCCATGGCCGGGACCGCCTATGGCCAGATCGGGCCGAACGCGCCGTTTACTCTGGGCGTGGTCGCCATGTTCCCGGCCATGGTCCTGATTTATTTCATCGGCAACCGCATCCGCGGCCTGCTACGGACGGACACCTCCGAGGTACGACCGCAAGAGTGAACGCATGGTAAAGTATATTATCGATCGCCTGATGGGCGCCGTTCCGACCTTTCTTGTGATCATCACCGGAGCGTTCTTTCTCATGCGGCTCGCCCCCGGTGGACCGTTTGATGATCTCGCCGATCTGCCGCCTGAAGTGCTGGCCAATATTCATGACGCCTATAATCTGAATGAGCCGCTGCTCTCGCAATATCTGCATTTCATCAAGAATGCGGTCACCGGCAATCTCGGCCCGTCTTTTTCCTATCCAGATTACAATGTTTCGGAACTGCTGGCGATCGGTCTGCCGGTCAGCATCCGGCTTGGCCTCACCGCCATCACCATCGCCGTCATCATCGGCAGCCTGATCGGCATCTGGGCCGCACTGCGCCAGAACACCAAGATCGATTACACCGTCATGGCCGTCGCCATGACCGGCGTCGCTGTGCCGAATTTTGTCATCGCTCCTTTGATGATGCTGCTGTTCGGGGTCTATCTGAAACTGCTGCCGATTTCGGGCTGGAACAATGGCGCGCTTGCTTACATGGTGCTGCCGGTGACGGCTTTGGCCATTCCAAAGATCGCCATCATTGCCCGCCTGATGCGCGGCAGCATGCTGGAGATCTTGCGCTCGGATTATATCCGCACGGCGCGGGCGAAGGGCATGCCGGAACGGGTGGTCATCACCCGCCATGCCTTGAAGGCCGCGGCGCTGCCGCTTGTGAGTTATCTTGGGCCGTCGATCGCCGCCGTCATGACCGGATCAGTCGTGGTCGAAGTGATTTTCGGACTGCCGGGCGTTGGCCGCTATTTCGTCTATGGCGCCATCAACCGTGATTATCCCCTGGTGATGGGCATCGTGGTGTTTTATGCGACGGCCATCATTCTTCTCAATCTTCTGGTCGATATCCTTTACGGCTTTCTCGATCCGCGCGTCAGGCAGGATAAGAAATCATGATCTGGACCAAGCGCCAACGCGCCGATACGGAACAGTTGTTGCAAAAAAGCGGGGACGCCGGACGGTCTTTGTTCAGTGATGCCATGGACCGGTTCCGTCGCAACCGCGCCGCCATGATCAGCGTTTATCTGTTGTCCATCATCACGCTGCTTGCGGTTTTCGTGCCGATCTTCTGGCCCTATCAGATCGAAGACATGGCCTGGGATTATATCTCGACGGCGCCGTCTCTTGAGACCTTCCATCTGTTCGGAACCGAC
This sequence comes from Govania unica, assembly GCF_027920805.1. GTDB lineage: Bacteria > Pseudomonadota > Alphaproteobacteria > Sphingomonadales > Govanellaceae > Govanella > Govanella unica. Next base: position 645,297 of record NZ_JANWOI010000001.1, on the reverse strand, counting down.
GGCAACGGCCGCGATCTGTTCGTGCGTGTCATGTATGGCGGCCGCATTTCGCTGACCATCGGCGTGTTGACCACGGTTGTGGCGCTGATCATCGGGGTCACTTACGGCACGTTTGCGGGATACACCGGCGGGCGCGTTGACAATTTCATGATGCGCTTTGTTGATATTCTTTATGCCATGCCGCTGTTATTCCTGATCATTCTGCTGGTCACCGTGGCTGGGCCGAATATCTATCTGGTGTTCCTGGGCATTGGTGCGGTCGAATGGCTGACTATGGCGCGCATCGTGCGCGGCCAGACGCTGTCGATCAAACGCAAGGAATATGTGGAATCGGCGCTGGCCATCGGCCTTAGCGGGCCGCGCATCATTCGCCGTTATATCGTGCCCAATATCATTGGCCCGGTGATCGTGTTCGTGACCTTGCTGATCCCGACCAATATCGTTGTGGAAAGCTATCTGAGCTTTCTTGGGCTTGGGGTGCAGGAGCCGTTGACGAGCTGGGGGCTTCTGATCTCCCAGGGCGCAACACAGTTGAACACCGCGCCCTGGCTTTTGATTTTCCCGGCCACCCTGCTGTCCATCACCATGTTCTGTTTCAATTTCATCGGTGACGGCTTGCGGGATGCCCTCGATCCCCGAGACCGCTAGCGGAGACGGAACCATGACCGCTTTACTTGACGTCAAAGATCTGACGGTCCGCTTCGAGGGCAGGCACTGCAATGTCACGGCCATCGACAAGCTGAGCTTTGCCATCAACCCCGGAGAATGCGTCGGCATCGTCGGCGAAAGTGGATCGGGCAAAAGCCAGACCTTTCTCAATCTCCTCGGGCTGAAGGCCGCCAATGCGCAGGTCAGCGGCTCGGCCCTGTTCAATGGTCAGGAAATCATCAACGCGCCTGCAAAAGTCATGCGGACCCTGCGCGGCAATCAGATTTCCATGATCTTCCAGGATTCGATCACCGGGCTTACGCCGCATCTCAAAATCGGCGCGCAGCTTGAAGAAGTGCTGATGGAGCATCAGAACCTCTCACGCGCGAAAGCCCGGACCGAGGTGCTTGAGATGCTGGAAGTCGTGCAGATTCCTGAGGCCACACGACGCCTGCAGATGTACCCCCATGAACTGTCGGGCGGCATGCGTCAGCGGGTGATGATCGCTATGGCGCTGCTGTGTAAACCCAAGGTCTTGATCGCCGACGAGCCGACCACCGCTCTTGATGTGACGGTGCAAGCGCGCATTCTGCATATTCTGCGCAAGCTCAAAATGCATACGGATATGGCCATTTTCATGATCACCCATGACCTTGGCGTGATCGCCGGGCTCTGTGATCGGGTCATTGTCATGTATGCCGGACGTGCGGTGGAGATGGGCACCGTGGATGATATTTTCTATCGCCCGCAGCATCCCTATACCCGGGCGCTGCTGCAATCCATTCCGCGCCTTGATGCCGATCCGGATTTGCGCTTGCTGACCATTCCCGGCACGCCGCCGAGCCTTGCGAAGATGCCTGCGGGCTGCGCCTTCGCCCCGCGCTGCAGCGAGAAAATCGGCCGTTGCGAGACGGATCGTCCGGATCTCACGCCGCGCGACGGTCGACCGGATCACCGCGCCGCCTGTTATCTTGGAGAGCATGCAGCATGAATGCCCCGATTCTGAAGGTTGAAAATCTGCAGGTTCATTTTCCGGTCGCGGTCGGCGGAATTTTCATTCCGACCTACAAACCCTTACGGGCGGTGGATGGGATTTCATTCGAGCTTGCCGCCGGTGAGACGCTTGGTATCGTCGGGGAATCGGGTTGTGGAAAATCGACACTCGGGCGCGCGATCATTCGGCTGATCGAACCCACCGGCGGGCGCGTTGTCTGGTTCGGCGAAGATCTCGCGGCTCTTGATGAAAAGGCACTGCGCGCCAAGCGCCAGGATCTGCAAATCATTTTCCAGAGCCCGCTTGCGAGCCTCAATCCGCGCATGACGGTGGGCCGCATCATTGGCGAGCCGCTGGAAATCTTTCACCCCGAGATGACCGCCGACATGCGCCGGGCGGAAGTCGCGAACGCCATGGCCGTAGTTGGGCTGGATATCCAATCCGCCGATCGTTATCCGCATGAATTTTCGGGTGGTCAGTGCCAGCGCATCAGCATTGCCCGGGCCATGATTCTGAAACCGAAACTGTTGGTCTGCGACGAGGCGGTGAGCGCGCTTGATGTGTCGGTCAAGGCGCAGATCATCAATCTGCTGAAGGATATTCAGAAGGAAACCGGCGTTGCGCTGTTGTTCATCAGCCATGATCTGGCCGTGGTGCGCAATATCTGCAAACGCGTCATGGTCATGTTTCTTGGCAAGGTCATGGAAATCGGTGACACGCGCCAGATTTTCGATGCGCCGCAGCATCCCTATACGCGCGCGCTGTTGAACGCCATTCCGCTGCCTGATCCACGGGCCGAACGGGAACGTCCAGCGGTTCTGTTGAATGACGAACTGCCGTCGCCGCTCAATCCGCCGTCCGGATGCGTGTTCCGTACCCGCTGTCCGCTGGCGACGCCGCATTGCATTCACGAGGCGCCGGAACTGGTCGCCAAAACCAGCGACCATCGGACGGCCTGCCACTATGCAGGGCATGACCTTCCGACAGCACGCTAGATATCAATCGAGAAAAAGACCGGCGCTGATATTGTTCACAGTGCCGGTTGTCTGACCTGCGTGATCGGAACAGAGAAACGCAATGAGAGCCGCCACCTGATCGGCTGTGGCGAAGCTTCCGTTCAGTGACATATCTTGCAGAGAGACAATCGTATTGTCGCTCAGACGGTCGAGCATGGGCGTGGCCACAGGGCCCGGCGCCACGCAATTGACGCGAATGCCATCCGCCATCCATTCCTTGGCGAGATAACGCGTGAGATTGATCAAGCCCGCTTTCGCCACCGCATAAGCCGGGCCGGACAGGGCGGAGCCGCCGTTCAATCCATTGGTCGATGACAGCAGGATCAAGCTGCCCTTGCTCGCTTTCAAAGCCCCGTGGGTTTCACGTGCGAGCAGGAATGCCGAGGTCAGATTGACCGCGAGCAGATTGTTCCATTGTTCGAGGCTGACCTCGGTCAAAGGACCATGGCCGACGATGCCGCCGAGATGCAGAACACCGTCCAGACGGCCGTAATGATCAAGCACCGACTGCACGGTGGCTTTGACGTCAGCTTCGTCCCGCGCATCCATGCGGAACCAGCGGATATCCGCGTCTGTTTCTTTTGTCTCCCGAGGGCCGACGTGACAGGCGGCGATTTTGGCGCCGCCTGCACGAAGAACGGGAAGAAGCGCCCGGCCGAGGCCACCGGCAGCGCCGGTGACCAGATAAACGCGGCCGGTGGCCTCAAGCAGCGGGATATTACGCCGCGACATTTTCAACGACGCTTGAGAAAATGCCCGAAAGCATGTTGTAGCGCAGCGAAGCCGAAGACGAGACAGCCGCGATTGCCATCTTCTGCTGATGCTCGGTGAGCGAATATTCGTAAGCCAGACGCAGACCGACTTCGGCATGGCCTTCGTCGCCTTCGATATGGACGTGGAAGAATTCCAGATCGTCTTCCGTGAAGCCCATTTCGCGCATGGCCTTCACATAGTCCGGATAAAGCGTCGGCAGCTGACCTTCGAGCGCAACCATGATGCCGCTTGACGCTTCGGCGAGCGGACGAATGGTCGAAAGTTCCCAGATCCAGGACCGCATGGCCAGCGTGCCCGGCAGGATGAGGCCGTTTGCTTCAGCGTTCAGGCAGGTTTCACGGCTGACGCCACAGGCTGCGGCAAACTTCAGCAGCAATTCCGGATGACGCTTTTCCGGAGCATGCGGCATTTCTTCGCCGAGCAGGTTTTCAAGCAGATGCTGGCGTGCTTCAAGGTCGGGCAAGCGCGCGAACAGGGCAGCGAACTGCTGCGGAATCGGGTCGATGTAATAATAATGCTGGATCGCCCATTTGCCGAGCTGTTCACGGCTGAGCTTGCCTGCGGCCCAGGCGGCGCTGAACGGATGACGGCCGCCATGGCGGGCGCTGCGGGCGGCTTCGAGAGCTTTGTAGAATTCTTCGCGCGGAAGCTTATTGGTCATTTGATGTCTCCTTGACGGGATAATGGGCTTATTTGCCCGCGTGTTCTTCACTGAAATCAAAAATGCTCTGCGGCGTGCCGTTTTGCATGATGAAGGCTTTCTTGCGGAAAAAGCGCGAGAGGCCGGCGAGGCCCATGCGCGATCCGCCCATGCCCGAAAATTTGAACGAGTTCTTTTCGGGTTCGAAGGTCATATAAGTCATGCCGCAATCATTGAGGCTGATGCCGCCGGCGTCAATATGCGCGCCGACCGCCCGGGCTTCGTCGATGGTTCCGGCGATGACCGAGGCCGACAGACCGAATTCGGTGTCGTTCGCAAGCGCGATGGCTTCCTCGATGCTGTCGAATTTCATCACCGGCATGATCGGGCCGAAGGTTTCATCACGCATGATTGCCATGTCATGGGTCACGTCGACGATAACCGTCGCGTTGCACCATTTGCCGCCATGATCCTCGATCACGCCGCCGGTGAGAACGCGGGCGCCTTTCTGCACGGCGTCCTTGATCTGGGCGTCGACGAGATCGGCTTGCGGCCCATGGATGAACGGACCGATTTCGCCTTCATGGATATTGGCGGCATTGGTGCGGACGCGCGCGGCTTTCTCGGTCAATAACGCCACGAAGGCATCATAGATCGGTGCCTGCACATAGACGCGTTCGATCGACAGGCAGGCGTGACCGTTGTTGAGAAGGGAGCCCTTGAGCACCGCATCGGTGGCTTTGTCGATGTCGGCAGTATCAAGCACGATCACCGGATCCTTGCCGCCGAGTTCGAGGAAGGCCGGAATGAAGCGCCGGGCTGCGGCCTCGCCGACTTTGCGGCCGGTTGGGACGCTGCCGGTGAAGCAAACGGCATCCACATGATTGACAAGTTCAGCCCCGATCGCGCCGTCACCCATGATGATCGCAAACACATCGGCGAGTTCCGGCACCGCGGCCAAACTCCGCTGGATCGGTTCGACAAAACGCGGGGTGATTTCGCTTGGCTTCAGGATCACGGCGGAGCCAGCCACAAGGGCCGGGATCGCATCGATGAATGACAGCGTAACCGGGAAATTCCACGGGCTGATGGCACCCACCAGCGCATAGGGCACGAGCTGATTCTGATAGGTCACGGTCGGCAGAATGCGCGATTGATGCAGTTCGGTTTTCATCAGATCCGCGGCACTGCCTAGCCAGCGCCGGATATTGCGCGGCAGACCTTCAGCCTCGCGGCCGGAGATGAGCGCGCGACCGGTGTCGATGGTGAGCGCGTCGGCTATGGCGTCGCGTTCGGCGGTGACTGCCACGGCCCAGCGTTCGAGCACTTCGATCCGATACTCAAGCCCGCGCGCGACCCAGGCTTTCTGATTGGCGCGCAGCCGTTTGGCTGTGGCGGCCACATCGCCAAGGGGCGTCGGCGTGAATTCGTAATCATAGCTACCGGTGCGAGGATTTCTGACGCGCATGGGAAATCAAATCCATTTCAAGAGAGACAGCGGGAGCGGGCGCGTAAGCCCGCCCCGCCGATTGCTAGGTTACGGATTTTCCCGCACGCCGAAACGGCGCAGTCGGGAAAAGGCGTAGAAGGTCACCGCCATCACGATCAGCAACAGACCGGCGAAAGATGCCGCCGTGCGCTGCCAGACGAGAGCGGTGTTTTCATGAGGAAAGCTGAACTTCGGAAAGCTGTCATATTCGGACGAGGACAGAACTTCCTGACGAAGATAGCGCGGCGTGAAATATTTGCGCCATGTGGCATGGAAGGCATAAACCTTGTCCATATAGGCATTGTAACGATCGGTGCTGGCTCCGGAAATTTCATTGAGAGTCAGCTGCGTCACGATGGCCGGTGAAAAATACTGGAACCAGCTAACGAGACCTTCCTGACGTTCCTGCTGCTTACGGAAATTGTCGAATACTGGCTCGACGGCTTTTTCAAGCGCTTCCTGACGGGCGAGGAACACCGTGAGATAGGTTTCCGCTTCTTGGTTCGAGACCATTTCCACGTGATCGGTGTAATAGGCTTTTGTGGTGCTCGATTCCGATTTTTCGGCGTCGCTTGAGGCTTCGCGCTGGGCGACTTTCAGATCCATGCGCGAGGGTGCGGGATAAATCGTCGTCGCCGCCAGATTGACCAGGGCCGGAACCACCACCACCAGAATAAGCCAGCTTGCGGCCAGAATGGTGGCATTGGTTTCCGAGTTCTTGTTGAACGCGCTTACAAGCACGCCAAGGCTGAACCAGAACAGACTGTAAAGACTGACAACCCCAAGCCAGAGGCCGAACCGCAACCAGGTGTCGCCCAAGGACAGCATGCCGAGTTCGCCTGCGGTCAGCCACACTGCCCCAAGGCCCATGATGACGATGACCAGCATCAGGATCATGGCGCGGGAAATCAGTTTGGCGGCCATGAAGGTGCGGAGCGAAATCGGCTGCGTCATGGCGAGCGCAAGCGTGCCTGACTCTTTTTCCCCCGACAGCATGTCATAGGTGAGCGCGATGATGAACACCGGCAGGATGAACAGGATCACGAAGGCAATATCGAACGTGCCGACCATGAGATTGAACGGATTCTCAATCTCGAAATTGTCGGACATGTTGAATTTGTTTTTCATGTCCACCAGCGTGTAATTGCGCTGGAGATCCATCTGACCAGTGGCGAAGGCGGACAATCCGGTCGGTGGCAACACTGCCACCTCGCGGATCAATTCACCGCCGACGGCCCCGGCATTCGTGCCTTGTGGCGCTTCACCGGGACGCGGTTTCGCATGATTGACCGGTGCAAACAAACGCGGCAGACCACGTTCCGCCGTGAAGGTTTCATACGCAATCAGTTCATTGCGCACCTTGTCCTTGGTCGTGAGTTCTTCGGCAATGGCGGTGGTGGCGCTTACGCTTTGGCGTTCCACCGCGCGATAGCCGTTCCAAGCCCCGAAGATCATGGCGGCAATAAGCAGACCGAGCATGAAGATGGTCGCCGGCGACTTCATCAGAAGCCGGATTTCATGAGTGATGATTGTTTTCAACATGACGTGATCCCTCCCTTATGAACGCAGCCGACGAACCGCAAAAACCGCGAAGATTGCCGTCAACGCGCCCCAGAGGACGAGAAGGACAAGACTTTGCGTTTGCGTCGCGAGCGACTGGCCAAGTGTCGGTTCCGCATAAGTATAGGGCGGAACCTTGGAGAAGGTTTCACGACCCGCCACATAGAGCGGATCTTTCATGGTGGTGTTGTTGATCAGCTCGTTGTTCATATCGCGGATCATATTGATGCGATAATCCTGGGCCGACTGATTGAACTGCTCCTGATCCACAAGCCCGGTGCCGCTCAGCGACATGGACAGCGACCGGAGCGGAATGAGCGGCGACAACACGCCCATATAGTCCTGAAGTTTTTGCTGGGCGTAGAAAATGTCGCGGAGATCGCCCTGGAATTTCTGATAGATCAGATAGTCGCGTTCTTCGAGCACCTGCATCGAAATGCCAACCCAGTAGACCGGCAGATCGCGCACGCTTTTCACGTTGTATTGCGCGAGTAATTCCTTGCGCACCATATTGATATGGACGTCCTGCGGCAGGGCCAGACGGCCTTCGGCACCTTCGAGACCCTCGGCGCTGCTCGCTTTGGCGGCTTTGTAGAATTCCGAAAAGGTCGGGCTCGGGACGGCGATTTTCGAGATGTCGCTTGCGGCCTTGGGCAGAATGAACGTGGCAAAGGCCCAGAAACCCACGAGGATAACCAGAGCGGTTTTGCCCGTCCGCGCAAGGGCCGAAACCCCGAGCGTCAGGAACATGAAGGACAGGGTATAGGCGAGATAAGTCCCAAGCAGCAGAAGACCGCGCGCGCCAAGTGCACTGCTGTCGCTGTCTAGCACGAAGGCCATAATGCCGCCGCCGATCAGCACCGCAGGCACGATCACAAGACTGATCGCGGCGCTGATGCCGATGAATTTGCCCCACAACAGATCGCTGTTTTTCACACCGATGCTGAGCAGCTGACGGAGGGTGCCGCTGTCGCGTTCTCCGGCGAAGGCCGAGAACCCCATCAGAATGATGATGAGCGGCAGCAACACCTGCAGAGTCATGGCCGGTGTGAGATCGCCAAAGCGCGACACCGCGCCATTGTCCTGGGCCGGGCGATTCTGCGCGAAATTGGTTTTATGCGCTTCGAGCCAGATGGTGTTGCCGGCATAATTATCGATGCCGCTGTCGAAAAACGCCAACACACCCTGCGGCTTATAGGCATAATTGCCAAAATGCGCGGCGGTATGCGGGTTCTTTTTATCCTGATCGAGCCATTGTTCGGTGTTCTTGGCCTGTGCGGCCTCCCGAATGGAATGGAGTGATTGATAGCGCTGAAAGCCGGTCAGAAATGACGCGAGCAACAGCAAAACCATGATTGCGATCGACCATTTGAAGCGGCCGTCACGAATCAAACAGAGAAATTCCTTTCTCGCGATGACGCCAATCATGATCCGCTCCTCAATATTTCATTTCTTCGAGGTAGATCTGTTCGACTTCGGTATGCGTCACCTGATCCGCATTCATCTCGCGCACAAGTTCACCTTGCCGCATGATGCCGAGACGAGTACCGGTTTCCTTGGCCCGAAAAAGGTCATGCGTCACCATGAGAATGGCCACGTCGGACGCTTTGAGTTCGAGCAGAAGTTCGGAAAATTCATTGCTGCTTTTCGGGTCGAGACCGGAGGTCGGCTCGTCCAGCAGAATAGCCTTCGCCTGTTTCGCAAGCGCGATGGCAATGCCGACTTTCTGACGCATGCCCTTCGAATAACCGCCAATGTTGCGACCGGCGGCAACGTCTTCGAGACCGCAGCGCGCGAGAAGCCCGCGATATTCCTGTTCGGAATAATCATGCCCGCCGAGTTTCGAGAAATAGCGCAGATTTTCAAGGCCCGTCATATTCCGATAGAGCATGACGTTTTCGGGAATGTAGGCGATGTATTTTTTGGTTTCGAGCGGGTTTTCTTGTACATCGATGCCATTGATGCGCGCCTGGCCGCTGGTCGGTTTGATGAAGTTGAGGAAGCAACTGACCGTCGTCGTTTTCCCCGCACCGTTCGCACCCAGCATGCAATAGATTTCCCCGGCCTTCACGGTCAGGTCCAACCCCTTGAGTGCGACATTCGCCCCATATTCCTTACGTAACTTGATCGCCTGTAACATTCCCTGCTGCCTCCTTTTTCCGACTCAATACAATCATCGGCTTAATGTCTTTATGTTATAATAATATGATGTGTCGATGCAAGATCATATAGACCTTGCCCCACGCCCTCTGCCCGTCGCAGGCGAAAAAAAACGGGCCCCGAAGGGCCCGCGCAGAGTGGATCAGAACCTCTTTTAACAGTCACGCAATAGAGAGAGCCCGATCAATTGAATTTGTAGCTGACACGCAGGCCACAACGACGACCTTCACGCGGCTGGATCTGATAGACCACTTCACCGTTGATGTTACGGCTGTTGTAACCAACGCTCGGATCACGATCATTCAGAATGTTGGAGCAGAACGCGCCAACGCGGGTGGTGTCATTTTCAACCGTCAGGTTGAGGTTGACCGCGTTGTAATTCGGGGTCCAGGCCAGATTGACCGGGGTATCGAACTGCTTGCTGCGGAAGATGTAATCAGCACGGCCGATCAAGTTGTAACCGTCAGCCACCGGCATCGAATATTCGAGACCGAAGTTTACGCTGTGCTTCGATGTGTTCTGAATGCGATTGCCGCTGACGTCGCCACCCGGGAAGCCATAGAGAGCCGCATTTTCCACAGCATAAGCCGCGAAAATGGCGTCCTTATATTTGGCATCGTTATAGGCATAAGCGAAGTTCGCAACCAGGCCGTCGGTGAGGAGTGCCGCACCTTCGAATTCCACACCCTTGACTGTCGAATGCGCGGCGTTCGCGATCGCAGTCATGGTGCGGTTGACCGTCGTTACGAAGACAGTGTTCGAAACCTGCTGATTTTTCCAATCAACATAATAAGCCGCCAATGCGCCGCGAACACGCTTGTCAAACGCGGTGAACTTGGTGCCGATTTCATAGTTCCAGGCGGTTTCCGGCTGATAGGTTGCCCACTGCGGCAGAACCGACGGGTTGGCCGGGCTGATCACCGCGCTGATGCCAGCGTTGATGCCGCCTGATTTGGCGCCCTTGGCGACCGAAGCATAAACCTTGACGTCGTTGGTCACGCTGTAGTTCAGAATGACGCGCGGCGTGAAGTATTTGAAGCTTGCAGCTTCAAGCCCCGACCCACGGCTCAGCGGATTTGTTGTCGCATTGAAGGCCGCGCTCAGGAACGAGTTATCGACGCCCTTGTCTTCCCAAGTGTAGCGGGCTTCACCCGACAGCACCAGTTCAGGCGTGATGTTCACGTCGAGCGACCCGAAAGCCGAAGCCATGGTCGTATCGTTGCCGGTGATTTCAGCAACCGGGATAACACCATCCTTGATGACTGCAATGGTGTTGGCCGCTGCGGTCGCAAGAGCCGGATTTTCCTTGACGGAAGAGATGATCTCGCCGCCCTGACGACGGGTCGAATGACCGATCAGCTTGCTGTAATAACCGCCAACAGCCCAGTTGATGAAGCTGTTGTTCTTGGAGGCAAGACGCAGTTCCTCGCTGAAGGATTCACGCTTTTCTTCCGTGCCCGACAGCGTCTTCATGGTGACAAGCAGGGCCGACTGGGTTGCAGGCGTACGCGAGGCAATACGGAACAGGGTTCCGTTCGGCGTGCGATCCTGGTCAGCGAGCGTGTCGAACGTGCGCTTGTCGTAACCGGTGATCGAAGTCAGGGTCACATTGTCCCAATCCGAGGTCACGGTCAGGTTGGTGTGAAACACTTCATCGTCACCTGCGAAGGCGCGCGGATTATAGGCGAAATTCGCATGGGGATTGCTGTTCATTTCGCCGCGGTACAGCGTGCCAAAACCAGCCGGCGCACCGCCCGAGATCGAACGGCAGCAGAGGTTCGGGTCATTGGTCGCAACGACGTTACGAGCAAAGGTGTTGGCATGGCTCTGCGAATAATCAACGCGCAGGATCGCCGTGGTCACGTCGGAAACATTGGCAAGAATACCGCCGCGCACCGCATAGGTTTCGCGCGCACCGAGATGTTCGCCGCTGACGGAATCGCGATAATAGCCGCCGGTGTCATCATAAGAGGCGTCGAGACGCACAGCCAGTTTGTCCGCGATCACCGGGCTGTTGAGATAGGCGCTTGCACCATAGCGGCTGTCTTCACCGATGATGCCGGTGCCGCCAGCTTCAAATTTCATGGTCGGCTTTTTGGTGATGTAGTTGATGGCGCCAGCGAAGCTGTTGCGGCCATACTGGGCGCTTTGCGCACCACGAACGACTTCGACCCGCTCAAGCGCATCCATATTGACGTTGGAGCTGCTGAACCCGTCAATATACACACCGTCGATGAAGGTGGCGACGTTGGTTTCGTCACCGGCGCGGCTCGATTGCGACATGCCGCGAATGACCGGACGGGCAGTGCTCAAGCCGCCAGGTGCCGTGAAGTCAAGACCCGGCGTCTGGTTGGCCAGCGTCGTTTGGTCGATGATATTCCGTTCAACCATGGCTTCGCTGGTGAAGGCAGTCACGGACAGTGGCGCGGAAAGAATATTTTCTTCTTTCTTGCGGGCCGTCACAAAGATTTCTTCAAGTGCAGAACCCGACACGCCTGCTTCTTGAGCGAAGGACGGAGCCGATATTGCAAACATGGAAATGACGGATGTCGCAACGCCTGAAAGCAGGGCTGCCTTGAGCTTGAGCATGGAATTCTCCCCGGAGAACAATATTTTTTAATTTGATACAAATCACTCACAAAGGACCTAAGCCCAATGTAACTTGGGTATAACATCATATTATTAATACATATACTAGCCATTATTTTTGCCCCACTCTATCGTGCAGGCAAACTGGTGCTTTTTTGACACAATATTTTAAATAAACCATACAAACAAACAAGTTAGCCGTTGTCTTTGTTAAAAGACAACGGCTTTATGCAGGCCAATTTGGCGGTGGCGTCTAGAGAAAAGCCCAGGGACGCTCGGTCCGACCCTTGGCGCGCATGGCCTCGATCTGGGTCCGCAGCTTCAGGGTGAGATCAATGGGATCAAGGCCTTCAAGCAGCATTTCCTTGGCTTCGGCCCCGATCGTGAAACTGTACTCCGCACCGTCGGCCGTCCTCACGATTTGTTTCGGAAGATCAATAGTCAGCGTCTGCGCTTCGGGGTCGGTCTCGACCGACGACGCGATGCGGGCGATATCCTCGGCCGCAAGCTCCAGCGGTAGAATTCCGTTGGTGATGCAATTGGTCTGAAAAATCGGCGCGAAGGACGGCGCGATGACGGCCCGGAAGCCATATTCGGCCAAAGCCCAGACCGCATGTTCCCGGCTGGAGCCGCAACCGAAATTGACGCCGCCAAGAATGATCTGCGACCGCGCATAGACGGGATCGTTCATCACGAAATCTGGGTTCGGCACGCGCCCGCCCATCTCGAGATAACGCCAGCCCGCGAACAGGCCGCTGCTCAGCCCGCTTTTCGAGACGGTCTTCATTTCCCGCGACGGAATGATGGCGTCGGTGTCGACATTCGCGCGCAGAAGCGGCATGGCAATGGCGGTGAGAACGGTAAAGGGCTGCATATCAACGCTCCAATTTGCGCGGGTCGGCGAGATGGCCGGCGATGGCCGAGGCTGCCACCATCTCGGGCGATGCGAGATGCGAGCGGGTTTCCGGTCCCTGACGGCTTTCAAAATTGCGGTTGGTCGAAGTCACCACCCGCGCCCGGCGGGCCATGCTTTCACCGCCCGCGAAAAAGCACATGGAGCATCCGGCCTCGCGCCATTCGAACCCGGCGTCCTTGAAGATCACGTCAAGTCCTTCGGCCTCGGCGGCGCGTTTGACGGCCATGGAGCCCGGAACGCAGATGGCCTTGACGCCCGCAGCCACTTTGCGCCCCTTGAGGATGGCGGCGGCGCGGCGCAGATCGCTGATGCGGCTGTTGGTGCAGGAGCCGATGAAGGCGCTGTCAATCTTGAGATCCTGCAGCGGCGTGCCTGGCACAAGATCCATATAGGTCATGGCGCGGTCATAGGCCTCGCGGCTGTCGCGGTCGCTGACCTCTGCGAAACTTGGGACTTTGCCGTCAATGGTGGTTGCATGCTGGGGGCTTGTGCCCCAGGTGATCATGGGGCCGACATCTGCGGCATCAACGACATAGTCTTTGTCATAGCTTGCATCTGTATCCGAACGGAGCGCCCGCCAGTTTTCCACGGCCAAATCCCAGTCCGCGCCCTTTGGCGCATAGGGGCGGCCCTTCAAATAAGCGAAGGTCTTGTCGTCCGGCGCGATCACGGCCGAAAAGGCGGCGAATTCGGTCGCCATATTACAGAGTGTCATGCGCGCTTCCATCTCAAGCGCTTCGATGGCTGGACCCGCATATTCAATGACATGGCCCTTGCCGCCACCGGCCGAATAACGAGCCAGCAGATAAAGCGCCAGATCCTTGGCGGTGACGCCCTCACCAAGCTGACCGGTGACCGTGATGCGCATAGTCTTCGGTTTCTTGATGCGCAGGGTCGAGGTGGCGAGCGCATGTTCCGCGTCGGTCGAGCCGATACCCCAGGCAAGCGCACCAAAGGCCCCTTGGGTGCAGGTGTGGCTGTCGGGGCAAACCAGCGTCAGACCCGGCAGGACGATGCCCTGTTCTGGCGAGATCACATGGACGATGCCCTGACGCTCGTCATCCAGATCAAACAGGGTGATCCCGGCTTCATGGGCGGCGGCGCGGGTTTCGGTGATAAAGGCGGTGCCGGTCGGCATCAGGGTTTTGTCGCTGCGGCCCGGGAAGGTATCGACGATATGATCCATGGTGCAGAAGACGTGGGCGGGGGCCATGATCGCGCGCCCGGCTTCCTTCAGGCTTTTAAGCGCCACGCTGCCGGTGCGTTCATGCAGGAACACGCGGTCGATCAGAACCAGGGTGGCGTCAGTGCCGACCTCCGCAACCACATGGCTGCGCCAGATTTTTTCGAAAATATTCTCGCTCACAGGATCTTCCTTGGCATCAAACTCGGAAACGGGCACGCAGGCGGATGCTTCAGGAGGCCGCAGCCCCTTGAAGCATCCGGGTTACATGTCAGCCGACGGCGCCGGCGGCCAGCAAACGCTCAATCTCGGCTTCATCGAGACCGAGTTCAACCAGCATCTCGCGCGAATGTTCACCAATATGCGGCACATCGAGCGTGCTGCCGAAGCGTGCGCCATCCATGCTGATCGGCAGCGCCGGAAGCTTGGTTTTGGCACCGCCCGGAATGGTCAGATCCACAAGGCCGCCCGACTCGTTCAGATGTTTGTCTTCGAACAGCTCCTCCGGCTTGGTCACCGGCGCGAAGGGCAGCCCGATGCTTTCGATCTTGGCCAGAAGCTCGGCCTTGGTCATAGCCTTGAAGATGGCCTGCACGCGCGGGATGATCACGTCACGGGCAAGCACGCGGGCGTTGTTGGCTTTATAGTCGGCATTGTCGCCAAGCTCGCCGAGATCGAAGGCCTTGCAGAAGGTCACCCACTGCGAATCGCTGACCACGCCGACGAACACGCGCTCATCGTCACTGGTTTCAAAAAGATCATAAATGGCCCAGGCCGACACGCGCGACGGCATCGGCTGCGCCGGTTTGCCGGTGGCGGCGAGCTGCGCCATATGCTGCGACACCAGGAACGCAGTTGTCTCATAAAGCGAACAAGTGACATATTTGCCCTTGCCGGTTCCATGACGCTGTTCCAGCGCCGCCAGCACGCCGATGACACCGAACATTCCGCCGGTGATATCGATCACCGACGACCCGGCGCGGAGCGGACGGCCCACAGGTCCCGTCATATAGGCAAGCCCGCCCATCATCTGCGCCACTTCATCGAGCGCCGTGCGGTTTTCATAGGGTCCGGGCAGGAAACCCTTGGCGGAACAATAGATCAGCCGCTCGTTTTCAGCCGACAGGGCGGCATAGCCAAGGCCAAGCTTGTCCATGGTGCCAGCACGGAAGTTTTCGACAACGATATCAGCGCCCGCACAGAGTTTTTTCGCAACACCGAGACCGTCAACCGACTTGAGATCCAGGCAAATGCTGCGCTTATTGCGGTTGAACGTCGGGAAATATCCCGATCCCGCGCCCAGCAAGCGGCGGGTGGCGTCGCCGCCCAGGGGCTCGACCTTGGTGACTTCGGCGCCGAGATCGGCCAGTATCACGCCGATTGACGGACCCATGACCATATGGGTGAATTCTATGACCTTTAAGCCGGCTAAGGGCAGGGCTTCTGATGACTGCATTATATCCTCATTCTAGGTACTGCGAGGCCGATTTCGCCTTGGTTCCGACGAAAACATCTCAGTCTCCGCCCTTGCTTATTCGTATTACAAATATAACATCTAAAAATCTCGAATCAATGGAGGCTTGTTCATGAATGGTATCGATGTTCTCGTCAGCGAAGTAGGACCGCGCGACGGCCTCCAGAGCATTAGCGCAATTATGCCGCTTGAAGCAAAAAAAGCCTGGATCGCTGCCGAAGCCGCCGCTGGCGTGCGTGAAATCGAAGTCGGGTCCTTCGTGCCCGCGAAAATCCTGCCGCAACTGGCGGATACCGCCGAAGTGGTCGCTTTTGCGAAAACCATTCCGGGCCTTACGGTCGCCGTGCTCGTGCCCAATCTCAGAGGCGCTGAAGCCGCGATCCTGAGCGGGGCCGACAAGATCACCCTGCCGCTGTCGGTCAGCGAAACCCACAGTCTCAAGAATTTGCGCCGCACCCATGTGCAGGTGCTGGAAGACGTGAAGCAAATCGCCGCACTCATCCGCGCGCAACCCGAAGCGAGCCGCCCGAAATTTGAAGGCAGCCTGTCGACCGTGTTCGGCTGCACCCTTGAGGGCATGATCCCGGACGCGCAGATCGCCCGTCTGGCCGAGCAACTGATGGCTGCGGGCTGCGATGAAGTGGGGCTTTCGGATACCACGGGTTATGCAAACCCGGCGCAGGTGCGCCATATCATCCGTCTGGTGCGCGGCGTCGTCGGCAAGCATGCGGTGACCGGCATTCATCTTCACAATACACGCGGACTTGGGCTTGCGAATGCCGTGGTCGCGCTTGAGGAAGGGCTTGATACCCTTGATAGCTCGCTCGGCGGTCTCGGCGGTTGTCCTTTTGCGCCGGGCGCGAGCGGCAATATCGTCACCGAAGATCTTGTCTTCATGCTGGAAGCCATGGGGCTCCGGACCGGCATTGATCTCGACAAGCTGGTGAAAGTTCGCGAAATTGTCGCTGCTGCTGTTCCCAACGAACAGCTATACGGATTTGTGCCGGATGCCGGATTGCCGCTTGGGTTCGAACCCGCCACCCGTCGCGCCTAAACTGACCTGAGGACTTAATATCATGAGCGAAACCCCCATCATCGGCACCTACATGCTGAGCGACGGCAAAACCGCCCGCCAGTTGTTCGAAGAAGTCATGTCGAACCCGGCCCGTAATAAATTTGGTTTCGGCAGCAAGGCCGCCGTCGTCAATATCGACATCCAGAACGCCTATACGCGTCTCGATGAATTCAAGACGGCTTATGAAACCGATCCGCGCCAGATCGAATATGTGAACACCATCTCGAACCTCGCCCGCGATGCTGGCATGCCGGTGGTCTGGACCCGCGTCGGGTATATGGAAGACGGTTCGGACGCTGGCATCTGGGGCACCCGCACCAACACACCCGACAGCCTGCAGAACATCAAGATCGGCTCACGCCGTTATGAATTCGACGAGCGTTGCGAGATCGATCATGTGCGCGATGCGGTCTATACCAAACGCATGCCCTCCCCGTTTTTCGAGACCCCGCTTCAGAGCTATCTCGTCTGGCATAAGGTGGACACCGTGATCCTGACCGGCGGCTCCACCTCGGGCTGCATTCGCGCTGCGGCGGTGGATTCGCTGTCGCGCGGTTATCGCACCATTGTTCCGATCGAATGCGTCGCCGACAAGCATGAGAGCTATCATTTCGCCAATCTGACCGATCTGCAGCTCAAATACGCGGATGTCGAGCCGGTGCAGACCGTCATCGACTGGTTCAAAGCCAACAGCGGGAAATGATATGAAAGCCGATCCTGAACTGTATGATTTCTGGCCCTATCGCGACCGCCCGAAAATCACCTGGCCCGGCGGCAAAAAGCTCGCCTTCTGGATTGCCCCGAATATCGAGTTCTATGAACTTGATCCCCCGGCCAATCCCATGCGCAAGTCCTGGGCCAAGCCGCATCCGGATGTGGTGGGCTATGGTCATCGCGATTACGGCAACCGTGTCGGGCACTGGCGCCTGATGGAGGCCATGGACAAGCACGGCATGCGCGGATCGGTGTCGCTGTCGGTGGCCATGTGTCAGCATCACCCGGAAATCATCGAAGCCGCCAACGCCCGCGACTGGGAGTTTTTCTCCCACGGGATCTATAACACCCGCTACAGCTATGGCATGGATGAAGCGCAGGAACGCGCCATCATCGAAGACTCGATCAAAACCGTGCGTGACGCCACCGGGCAGACCATTCGCGGCTGGCTCGCTCCGGCGCTGACCCATACCGAACGCACCATGGACCTGCTCGCGGAATATGGCATCGATTATACCTGCGATCTGTTTCAGGACGATCAGCCGCAGCCGGTGCATGTGAAAAAGGGCCGCCTGATTTCCATGCCCTATAGCCTTGAAGTGAACGATCACTACGGCTTTTTCGTCTATAATATGTCGCCGCGCCAATATGCCGATTGTCTGAAGCGCCAGTTCGACCAGTTGCTGGCCGAGGGTGAGACATCCGGCACCGTCATGTGCGTGCCGTTGCATGCCTATCTGATCGGTCAGCCGCATCGCATCGGCCCGTTTGCCGAGTTCCTGGATTATGTGGCGCAGCAGCCGGACGTCTGGATCACCACCGCCCGCGACATCGCCGACCATTTTTATGCGAACCATTACGACGCCGTGGCCGCCGACACGGCGCGCCGCGCGGGAGATGCAGCATGAGCCTTGACGCGTCTTATCTCGAATATCCGAAACGCCGTCATGGCATGGATCATGACCTTTACCCCTGGACCAATATCCGGGAGCGCAAGCCGGTGCTCTGGCCGGAGGGCAAATCGGTCGCGCTGCTGCTGTCGGTGCCGCTTGAGTATTTCCCGCTTGAGGTCAAGGACAAGCCGTTCAAGGCCCCGGGGCATATGCAGACGCCCTATCCTGACTTGCGGCATTATTCGAGCCGCGAATATGGCACCCGCGTCGGCTTTTACCGCTTTCTCGATCTCTTTGCCAAACATGGGCTCAAAGCTTCGATCACCATGAACGCGGCCATTGCTGAACGTTATCCGGAACTGGTGCGCGACGTACAGGCGGCGGGGCATGAGATCATTGCTCATTCGACCGACATGAACGGCATCCAGTTCGGCGGTCAGGATGAGGCCGAGGAACGGGCGCTGATCCGCGACACGCTCGACCGTCTGGAACGGGCCACGGGCACCCGGCCGACCGGCTGGCATTCCATCGCCCGCTCGCAGTCCTTCAACACGCCGCGGCTTTTGACCGAAGCCGGGGTGCGTTACATGTGCGACTGGCCGAATGACGATCTGCCTTATGTCATGACTACCGAGGCGGGTGAGATCATCAATCTGCCGCTCAATCATGAACTGGCCGACCGGCAGATCATCACCGTCTGCCAGAACAGCGAAAGCGACTGGGCCGAGCAGATGAAAGACGCCCACAGCTGCCTTGCGGGCGAAGCCGAGCGGTTCGGCGGTCGCGTGCTGCCGATCACCCTCACGCCCTATATCATGGGCCTGCCCTATCGCATCGCCGCACTGGACGAAACACTTGGTTGGCTTGCGAGCCAGCCTGCGACCTGGTCGGCCACCGCCGGCGAGATCGTCTCCGCTTGGACGGCTCAGGCCTAAACATCTGGATCTATTGTCACGCCCCGCTACGGCATATTCTTCTGTTGCGGGGCGTGACAACTATAATATGCTGATGTACCATCGTCAGTACGTCATGCTGAGTGGGTTTCCCGACCTTGTACTCCGCCGCGAGTAGACGGGGGTATGCTAACGCATCGCTCCTGGGTTCAGGCTTCCAGACAGACTGACGAATCCACGGTTCCCCCACGCGATTGAGATCACGTTGCGGGTGATGGATTCGGCATGTCTGATTTTTGGAACCGAGCGCGGCCTTCATCTTTCAAAAATCCATAGAGATATCAGCGATCTGGTGTGATCAATACCTGTTCGCCGCATATCGTCTATCTGATCACACCCAGGACCCGGCCTGTCGCACGCGAGGCCCCGTGTCCTGATCTGTTCGGCAATCGAACAGGCATGCGTCGCCGTCAGGGAGCTGTGGCGCATGTGAACCCAAATGGGAGTCCATCATGTCAGCGTTTCAACGCCTCTACCGCCCCCCTTTTATCGGGCTTTTTGCTTTTATCGCCGTTCTTCTGGCCAACCCGGTTGCCCATAGCATCAGCATTCTGGTCAAAGAATCGTTGCCGCACGGCTATAGCGGATATGTCCATATCGCCATCGGCCTGTTGGGCATGATCATTTTGATTTATGGCACCCGCAACGACAACGAAGTGCGCGGCACGCTCACGGGTTTTGCTGCCGGGCTTTTGATCTGGCTCGGCTGGGCGTCATACGGTTTCTTTTACAACCAGTTCGATCTCGGCATGTCGCCGGTCGAAATTGTCGAAGGCCAGAAACGCTCGGCCGGTCTTTTATATATTCAGGGATCGACCGGCATCTGCGTGGCCGCGCTGTTGTTCTTCGTGCTCAACAAGGACACCAAATGCAACGCCTTCCGCTGGTTGCAGCGCAAGCTCCGCCTCAATCTCGGCAAGCCAAGTTCCGGTGAAGGCCGCAATTTCTGCCGCATCACTTTTCTTGAAACGCTGTTTGTCACCTGGTTCTGTTACTCGGTGTCACTGTTCATGGGCGACGGCCGTTTTCTTGGCTTTCATCACCCGGTCACTTATGCGCTGGTCGCCTTTTTCGCCGTCTGGTCGCTCTATCTCATGTGGCGTCTGGCCAAATTCAATCGCGTCATGGCCGGTATTCGCTATGCCATTCCGACCAAGGCCATCTTCTGGATTCCCTTTGGCGAATTCCTGCCGAAATACGGCTTTTACCAGGATGTGTGGATTCGCCCGCTCGAATATTCGGTCGAGATGTGGGGCGTGTTCCTGATTTTCCTCGGCCTCATCGGCGTGACGGCATTCCTGCCGCAACGCAAACAGTCCAAGCCTCCGCGAGCCACGCCGGACAGCGACATCACTCAGTAACAATAATCATCTCAGGGAGTAAAATAATGAGAACCAACCGCCATACACTTGCCGTTTCCGTCTCGCTTTATGCGCTCATGGCCACGGGCGCCTATGCCCAAAGCCATGAGGGCATGTCCGAAAATTTCGATGAAGTCATCGTGACCGCGCGCAAGAAAGTCGAGCTGCTGCAGGATATCCCGGTCAGCATCCAGGCGTTCAGCGAAACCCAGATCGAACGCATGGCCATCCGAGACGTGGGCGACGTGTCGAAATACTCGCCCTCGATCATTTTCGACAAGGCCTCCACCCCGGATGGCGGCAACATCACCATTCGTGGTCTCGCACCCACCCGTGGCCGCGCCAGCGCCGCCATTCTCGTCGATGGCATCGATGTCTCAAGCGAGGCCATCGCATCGCCGGGCGGCGGTATTCTGCTGTCGACCAAACTGCTTGATATTCAGCGCATCGAAATCGTGCGCGGGCCGCACAGCGTCGATTACGGACGCAGCGCCTTTGCTGGTGCGATCCAGTATGTGACCAAAGACCCGAGCGACGAACTTTCGGGCGACCTCCATCTCGGGATCGGCAGTCATGGCAGATACGATGTAAACGGCGGCGTAAGCGGCCCGCTCGTCGAGGGCAAACTAAGCGGTCGCGTCAGCGCCGCCTACTGGACCCGCAACGGATTTTACCGCGATCAGGCGACCTTGAGCCGCCTCGGCAAAGGCGAAGGGTTCGGCACCTCCGGCACATTGCTGTTCACCCCGAACGACAGCCTGAGCGTCAAGGCCCGGCTTGAATATTTCGAGGACAAAGCCTCACCCGAGGCGCAATATCTGGTGCGCAGCAACAGCGGTCTGATCCAGCCCGCGAACAATCCAGCCTTCGCTCAGGCTGTGGCAGGCCGCGTGGTCAGCGCCTCCCCTTTCGCCATTTTCACCGGCATGGTTCCAAACGGCAGGGATCTCGGTCGTCCGCTGCATAGCCCCGACCCTTTGACCGGCGGGCTGTTCCGCGGCTTTGATCGGGATGTCCTCCGTGGCAGTTTGATCGCCAACTGGACCGTAGGATCGGGCACCATCAGTTCCTGGACCAGCGCCACCACTGCCCATAGCAGAAACCGTCAGGATTATGATCAGGACGCCATTCTGTCGGGCCCGATCGGATCGCAGATCGATATTGCCCAACGCACCAGCGTGCAGGACACCGAGAACAGCACCAAGCAGTTCAGCCAGGAACTGCGCTATGCATCTGAATGGAATTCGCCCGTGCAGATGAATGTCGGCGGTCTGTTCTGGACTGAGAAAGCCAAACGTGAAGCCCATACGGTGATTGTCACCTGCGCCACAAACGTGCCGGCCTGCGTCAAGGGAGCATCCGGTCTTTATGCAAATCTGATCCATACGCCGGACAACAACAGCCGTGACACCGATCACTGGTCCGCATACGGGACACTGGCCTGGGCCATCAACGATCAATGGAAACTGAGCGCCGAGGGGCGTTATTCCCATGAAAAGGAAGTAGTGGTCGGCACCAATTGCGGGCTGCCGGTCAATAAGTTCGGCGTTATCTGCGGCGATCCCTTTGCCACGAGCGCATTCACACCGCCGGTCTATGGCCCCTCAAGCGTACTCGGCGATCGCCGGACGGTGGCGGCGATGTATGGTGTCCCGACCGCCATCAGCACCAAGAACAATTATTTCACCCCGCGCTTCATTCTGGAATGGAAGCCCGAAGACAATAAGCTGATCTATATTTCCGCCGCCAAGGGCGTGAAGCCGGGCGGCACCTCGACCGTTGCTGCCGGGGCCTGGTTCGACACCGATCTTGATGGCGATTTCGATGAACTCGCCTTCGATTCCGAAGTCATGTGGTCCTATGAACTGGGTGGCAAGTTCACCTGGGCCGACGGACGGGTGCTCACGAACTTTGCCCTGTTCTATCAGGATTACAGCAACAAACAGGTGGTCTCGACCACCAGCACGCCGTCGGGCTATCCAGTCGCCATCATCGAAAACGCCGGGGCCGCGCGCATTCAGGGTCTGGAGTTCGAAGGCATGTGGCGGGTCACGCCGGAGTTCCGCCTGTCAGTCGGCTATACCTATCTCGATACCAAATACACAAGCTTCACCGTGCGATCGGACAGCAAATCGACAGTCCTGACCGCACCAGCCTGTAAGCCGGTGTTCTTTGGCGGCAAACAGCTTTGCGAACTGGATCTGAGCGGCAACAAGCTTGAAAAAACGCCGAAACATTCTCTGGTGCTGGGCGCGAATTACACTGCCTCGGCCGAGAAGCTCATGTCCGGCGCGAGCTGGTTCGTCGAAGCCAATGCCATCTATCAGTCAAGGCGCTTTGTCGATCAATCGAACCTGCGCACCCTTGGCAGCTATTGGATGGGCGATGTCCGCACCGGGATCAGCACCGATCGCTGGGATCTGACGCTTTATGTGGACAATCTCTTTGACGATCGCACGGTCAAATCCGCCGACGTCAAAACTGGCGATGTAGATCGTGAGATCCTCGGGCTTGCGTCTTCCTCAAGCGCGGTGCTTGCCACCCTGCCCGATCCGCGCACCTTCGGTCTGCGGTCGAGCTTCAAGTTCTAAACAGTCCCCGACTTGACTGCTCGCCTCCTATAGCGGGGCGGGCAGTTTTCTTTTCAAGACGACTTGCGATCCCGACAAAAGGAAAGGCGCGCATCCCGACTGGAATGCGCGCCTTTTTACTCAACCGCAGCGACGGGCTGCGATCGGGCTACTAGAACTTGTAGTCAACCGTGACGCCGAACTGACGGGTCTTTGGCAGACCAACCAGATAACCGCGGGCGCCCGCAGCTGCAAAGTCAACATAACGGATCACGCCAAGCGGATCGCGGTTGTTGAACAGGTTGCGAACGAACAGTGCCGTGCTGAACTGGCCATTCTCAATCCCGATGCGACCATCGACATTGTGACGTCCGCCGGTCGATGCGAAGTTGCCGACTTGGTCATACTTGCCCGAACGGTAGGAGTAGGTCAGGTTCAGGAAGCCGTCGAAGCCGTTGCCAACATCCGTCTGGAAGTTGTTGACGATGGCATACTGATACTTCGGCGTGTTCGGAGCGTATTTGCCTTTCAGGTTACCATTGCCCGTAAGGTTGAACACTTCAGAGTCATAGCCTTTAGCGTATTTCGACTCGTTGATCGAACCGCTCAGCTGCAGCGTCCACCAATCGGTGACAGCTGCCTGCATTTCGGCTTCGATGCCCTTCACATGCAGCGAACCAACGTTGGCGATATAGGAAATCGACGTAGTCGTGCCCGGACCGCTTTGGAAGATCGCATTTTGCGTGAGCTGCTGACCTGACCAATCGATGTAGTAAGCGGCAACGTTCAACCGCACGCGGCGGTCAAAGAATTCGCTCTTGAAACCGAGTTCATAGTTCCATGCGGTTTCTTCTTCGTAAGTAACCTGATCACCGATCAGACGTACGTCCGAGTTGAATCCGCCTGGCTTATTGCCACGGGCAACAACACCATAAACCATCACGTCCGAATTGACTTTATAGTCAAGCGTGAAGCGCGGGGTCCAGCTTTTGTAAGTGGTCGACAGGTTATAGTGGTTGTTACCACCAACAAGACCGAGCTTATCCTGCGCATAACGAATTTCCGCAGCAGCCGTCAGGTTATCCGTGAAGTCGTACTGTGCCATGGCAAAGCCGGCGACGTTGCGGATGGTATTGCGGCCGTTGTTCTGGACACGATCATTGTAGGTCGGGAACGCGGACGGGTAGAAGTAACGCTCGGTGTCGCGATCTTCATGATAGTAGTAACCACCGGCCAACCAACGGAAGCGCTGGTCACGCGGCGATACCACACGAAGTTCGGACGACAGGCTTTCCACATAAGCGCCATCGCGGATATGCAGGGAGCCGTTGGAGAGTGCACCATTCTGATAGTCGATGTCTGCGTTACGATCTTCGTCCGATTTGGTGTAACCGGTCGTCGAGGTGATCGTATAATCGCCAGCGGTATAGTTGATGATGCCAGCTACGCGATGGGTGTCGCGAAGAAGACGGCCACCGCCGACCGCATCAAGATTGAGGTTGATGTCTTTTTCCGAACCGCTCACCGTGCCGCAGAAATACTGATAGCGATTGAGCGTGTTGCTCCAGAAGCAGTTGTTGTTCGAAGCGCGCTGCAGAGCAGTTGCTTCCTGGCCGTCATTGTTCTTGCCAAAAGAATAGCGAACCGTGACGTCGAGGTTGTCCGTCGGCGTGAACAGAGCAATAACGCTGATGGCTTTGGTCTCTTCGTCGCCGACCTTATGGCCGAAGGTCGAATCGTTTTTGTTCTGGTTGCGATACTGACCGTCGAACTTGTAGTAGTTCGCACCAATCTGGAAGGCGAGCTTGTCTTTTACGATCGGGCCGCTAACCATGCCGAGGATATCGACTTCGCCGTCGGTTGCGAGGGTGCCCTTAACGCGGCCCTCGAACTCGTCCATGTTCGGCTTTTTCGATACGTAGCTGATCGCGCCCGAGAACGTCTGGCGACCATAAAGCGCCGACTGCGGGCCTTTGATCACTTCGATGCGCTCTGCGAAAGCGAGTTCGGTGCCGAACAGGGTGTCCGGGATGAACACGCCATCAAGGAACGAAGCGGCGTTCGCTGCACCCAGAATTGAGGATTGACCGCGGATGGCCGGACGATCGAGACGACGGCCGAAGTCCTGGTCATAGCTCAGACCGGGAATGACGTTGCTCAGCTGGCTGATATCGCGCACGCCCTGACGATCGAGAGCATCGCGGCTCATGGCGTTCACAGTGATCGGAGCATCTTGCAGCCGCTCGTCAACCTTACGGGCCGAAATGACCATTTCTTCAAGAACCAGCATATTTGCTGCCTCTTGTGCCATGGCAACGCCAGCCACACCCCAGACTCCAATCAAGGAGGTGGATGCCAGCAGCAATGAACCAAATTTCTTCACGAACTCTGTCCTTCCCTAAAACTTCTTAGCCAAATCCGAGCCAAACACTGAGGCAACCTGTTAACCGGCGCCTCGATAGTATAATTTGTATCTCTTTAGGTACAAATAATCGGCGAACCTGACGACAGTGGACGCTTTTGTCAAGCCTTTCCCAACGCCGCGTTCGCCTTGGCGTTTGCCGTAGCTCTGCCGATTACTCCTTAACCCCTTAACCTGAAAGCCTTATACCCGCCGCCGCCAGGGCGCCGAGGCCGCAATCCAGTCCGTCAAAGTTTGACTGTCGCCAAGTGCCATGCGTCCGGCCCAGGCCAGACAAATATTGGAAGACAACACCGGCGCACGCCCCCCCGTTGCCGGCAGAGCCGCCGCGAGAGTCGCCATACCCGTGCCCGTGCACAGCACTACATCGGCCGAAAGTTCCAGGGCGCGGTCCTGCGCCCGGGTAACCGCAGCCGCCACAAGATCGTCGGTCAGGGTATAAATCGCATGATAACCGGGGCGCGCGTTTTCAACATCGACCACATCCAGCACCTCAAGCCCGACCGCCTGCCAATAATCAAGCGCCGCTGCCCGCAGGCTTTGCGGATAGGGATTGACGAGCACGGCCCGCGTCGCCCCCTGCATGAGCAGCGCCGCGCGAATGGCATGGGACGCCGTGATGAAGTTGATTCCTTTGTCAGACAACCGATTGACCAGCGCCGTCTCGGCCTCAGGCCCGATCAGATAACAGCTGCCGGTGCAGGCAAACAGAAACACCGACAGCGGAACTCCGCCGAAGGTTGCGAGGGTGGCATCAATATTAGTCACATAGGCCAAAAGCCGGTCATGGAGATCAGGGGCCGCATCATACATGCGCCCGCTCAGCATCAGGACATCGTCACCAAGAAGACGAGCCAGTTCAGGCTCCACCGTGGGATTGCCCGAGGGCGTCAGAACGCCGACCCCGCCGAGCCGACCATATGCAAGTCCCTGATGTCCTATCATGCCGTGACTCCTGTTTAATTTGTATTGTAAAGTATACAACTAAATGGTCAAGCCTGAACTTCCGAAGCCAAAAATCATAAATTTTTCGCTGTTTTCCGCCGTTTTTTGATACTATACAACTTCAATAGCGATCGCGTATTGCATTATGTAAAAGATGTATTATCACTAATACCAATATCTATAACTGGTCTGATCGCAGAAATTTCGGTGAGGAAATATGTCAGCTTCTGAACGTCGCATTATCATCGTTGGAGCCGGTCCGGTTGGCCTTATGGCTGCCTATCTGCTGTCTCACAACAAAATCCCCTGCCTTGTGCTTGAACAGGGCGAGGCGATTTCGACCGACCTCAGGGCTTCGACCTTCCATCCCTCGACCCTTGACATGCTGGACCTTCATGGTCTGTCGCAGCCGCTGATCGACATGGGGCTGATCTGCCCGACCTGGCAGATTCGCGTCCATGAAACCAATGAACGCGTGCTGTTCGACCTGTCGGTGCTGAAAGATGACACCAA
The DNA here is from genome assembly GCF_027920805.1 of Govania unica. GTDB lineage: Bacteria > Pseudomonadota > Alphaproteobacteria > Sphingomonadales > Govanellaceae > Govanella > Govanella unica. The sequence goes on along the minus strand of NZ_JANWOI010000001.1, from coordinate 618,408 downwards.
CCATCCCTATCGCCTGCAGTGCGAGCAATCGCGGCTTTGCACCATGCTCCTGGAAAAAATTCAGGAAAAAGGTGATGTCGAGGTCCGCTTCGGCGCGAAGGTTACGGCTTACCGCGAAATCGGCGACACTGTCGAAGTGGATGTGGAGACCGCAGCTGGCACCGAAGTCATGGATTGCTCCATTCTCATCGGGGCCGACGGCGCACGCAGCAGTATCCGCAATCTGATCGGCGCCACGTTCGAAGGCGTCACCTATCCGGAGACCACGATTCTCGCCACCACCCAGTTCCCGTTCGAAGAGCATCTGCCTGATCTGTCGAACGTCAATTATGTGTGGAAGAAAGACGGCACCTTCAGCCTGCTGCGTCTCAAGGACCGCTGGCGCGTCAGCATCTATCCGCCCATCGGCATGAGCATCGAAGAGGCCATGCAGCCGGAACAGATCAATGCCGCGATCCAGGACGTGGTGGCCCGTCCCGAGCCCTATGAAATCCTGGAATGCCGCGCCTATCACATTCATCGCCGTATTGTTGGCGATTACCGCAAAGGCCGCGTGGTTCTGGCCGGCGACAGCGCCCATATCAACAGCCCGAGTGGCGGCATGGGCATGAACGGCGGCATTCATGACGCCTATAATCTGGTCGAAAAGCTGACCCAGATCTGGAACGGCGCTTCGCTGGATCTGCTGGATCTCTATACCCGCCAGCGTCGCCCGGTGGCGGCCGAAGAAGTGCTGGCCCAGGCCGACCGCAATCGTTCCCGCATGCAGGAACGCGATACCGCCAAGCGGCTTGAGATCCTGAAAGGACTTCAGGACATCGTCGATGACAAAGCACAGGCGCGGGAATATCTTTTGCGTTCGTCCCTTATCACGGCCCTGCGCCAGGCTGCGCAAATCCAATAGGAGTCTCCATCATGATCCAGGCAGCGAGCGCGATCATCAACGGCAAAATGGTTGAAGGCAGCGGCGAACAGATCGCCATCATCAACCCCGCCACCGAAGAGACCATAGCAAGCTTTGCCGAGGCCGATGCGGCGCTGGTTGATCGCGCCGTTGTCGCTGCCCAAGATGCCTTCAAGGACGGGCGCTGGCGCAAGCAAACCGTCGAGCAGCGTCAGATGGCGCTGCGTCGCGCCGCCGATGCGATCGATGCCGCCGCCGACGAACTTGCAGCCATCGAAACCGCCAACACCGGCCTGCCGCTGACGCAGACCCGGGGCCGTCACGCCGGGCGCGCCGCCTATAACTTCCGCTATTTTGCCGATTATATCGGTCAGGCTTCCGGCGAGCTGTATGATCAGGCCCCCGATCATCTGACCTTCGTGCGCCGCCAGCCGGTCGGCGTCGCCGCCCTCATCGCGCCCTGGAACGCGCCCATCGCCCTTGGCTCCATGAAGCTTGCCGCGGCCATCGCGTTCGGCAACAGCTGCGTGATCAAACCGTCGGAACAGGCCCCGCTTGGGGTGCAGCGCGTGATCGAGATCGTGAACGCCTCCGGCATTCCGGACGGGGTCATCAACCTGGTCAACGGGCGCGGCGTCAATACCGGCAATCCGCTGGTCCGTCACCCAGGCACCAATGTGGTGTCCTTCACCGGCGGCACTGGCACCGGCCGGGCGATCATGTCGGCGGCGGGCGACACCTTGAAGCCGGTGACGCTCGAACTCGGCGGCAAATCGGCCAATATCATTTTCGACAGCGCCGATTTCGAACGCGCCCTCGATGGCGCCCTCCTTGGAATCTTCACCAACAACGGTCAACAATGCCTGGCCGGATCACGCATTCTGGTGCAGAAATCCATCGCCGACCGCTTCATCGAAGCCTTTATTGCCCGCACCCGGGCGATCACCATCGGCTCCCCTCTTGACCCGGCGAACCAGCTTGGTCCCGTAAGCGCCGCCATCCACCGCGACCGCGTGCTCAGCTATGTCGATATCGCCACGAGCGGCGGCGGCAAGCTGTTGACCGGCGGACGGCGCGCCCCGGGCTTTGACAAGGGTTATTACGTCGAGCCGACCGTGGTGCTTGCGGCCGACAGCAATGCCCGGGTCTGTCAGGAAGAAATCTTTGGCCCCTTCGCCACCATCCTGACCTTTGACACCCCGGAAGAGGCCTTCGCCATCGCCAACAACACAAACTTCGGACTTGTGAGCTATGTCTGGACCGAGGATTTGAATCTGGCGCTTCAGGCACAGGAAGACCTTGCCTCGGGCGTGGTCTGGATCAATACGCCGATGATGCGGGAATTGCGTGCGCCGTTCAGCGGCTGGCGGGATTCAGGCGTTGGATCGCAAAGCGGCCGCGATTGCGAAGCCTTCTACACCCATCAGAAAACCGTGACCATGGCCCGCCATCCCCTGACGCTGACCAAACTCGGTCTTCCGAGATAAGGGAGCGGGGGGATTATCCCCCCATTCTCTCACCCCCGTCAAAAGCACATTGCACTTTGCCGCAAGTGGTACGTAAGATAAGACCAATTCTGCGGCAGCAGGTTTCTCGTGCTAACTCGGGGGCACATAACCACCATGGTCTCTAAAAAAACATCCGGCAGCGGGATCCCTCCCACCGCCAAAATACAGGCTGACAAAGCCGTCGGACGACGGGATCTGGCCGCGCGCGACAGAAGCAGTCTGCCGATCTATCACCAGCTCTATACCATCCTGCGCCAACAGATCATCGACGGCGCTTATGCTGAAGATGTACCGCTGCCCACCGAAATGGCCTTGTCGGGCAATTTCAATGTGTCGCGCGTGACGGTGCGGCGTGCGCTCGACATGCTGGAACGCGAAGGCATGGTGATGCGCCGCCAGGGCATCGGCACCTTCGCCGTTCCCGTGGATGAAAGCACAAGTTCAAACCGGTTGTCGGGGCTGATTGAAAATCTAATCACCCTTGGCATTGAAACAAGTGCGGAGGTTCTGGCTTTCGACCCTAAAAGCCCGGTGCCGCCGCTTGTGGCCAACACCTTGAAGATTCCCAAAAGCGGACGCTGTTTGTCGCTGATGCGGTTGCGCCGTCATAAGGGCAAACCAGTGTCACTGACCACGGTTTATCTGCCTGAATCTTTCGGCGAGATCATCACCAAGAAAACTCTGGATGATCGACCGATCGTGCGCATTCTGGAATTGGCCGGCATCATCGCCGCCAACGCCGAACAAACCATCAGCGCTATCGCCGCCGACGAACAGGTGGCCGCCCGGCTTGACGTTTCGACCGGATCGCCGGTGATCCGCCTCCGACGCACCGTCTTCGATTATGATGGCAAGCCGATCCTCTATCAGCAAAGCCTGTATAATCCCGACCGCTATGAATATTATATGCTGCTGTCACGGGACAACAGCACAGCACGCCCGCAATGGCGGCATCTCGGCTGACCACGCGCATGTTCGGCCCGTGCCCGGACCACGTCGGAGACGCAACATGACATCCGACCGGATTTCCATCGACATCACGGACCATGTGGCCGATGTGCGGCTCACCCGGGCTGACAAACTGAACGCCATCGATATGGCCATGTTCGAGGCCTTGATTGCGGCCGGCGATGAGCTTGCGGCGCAGACGTCCTTGCGCGCGGTTGTGCTCTTTGGCGAAGGCCGGGCATTTTGCGCCGGGCTTGATATGGAGGTCATCTCCGCCCTGCTCAGTCCAGATGATGGCACAGAGGTTGCGGCCGCCCTGCTCGCGCCCTATCGTGGCGCCGCCAACCGTGTGCAGCAAGCCGTCCTCACATGGCGCGACCTGCCGGTGCCGGTCATTGCCGCCGTCCATGGCGCAGTCTATGGCGGCGGTTTTCAGCTGATGCTTGGCGCAGATCTGCGCTATGCCGCGCCCGAGACCAAATTCAGCGTCATGGAAATCAAATGGGGTCTCGTGCCGGATATGGCCGGACTGCCTTTGATGAGCGAACTGGCCCGGCTTGATATCATACGCGAGCTCACCTACAGCGGCCGCATATTCGACGCCGCAGAAGCCGCAGAGATGGGATTTGTCACCCGCGTCACAGCCGACCCCCGGGACGCCGCCCATAAAACAGCCCAACTTATCTCAAGCCGCAATCCCGACGCCATTCGTGCGGCGAAACGGCTTATGTCCAGCGCACTCCCTGATCTCGAAACCCGACTGCCTAGGGAGGCACGGGAACAAGGCGCTCTCATCGGTTCCGCCAATCAGCTGGAAGCCGTGCAAGCCAATCTGGAAAAGCGCCCACCGCGTTTTCGCTAAGCTCTGCCGTTCCGCATGGCCATCATTCGAGACGCAACCCCTGTGGAAAATCGGACTGCATTTTCCGTGAACGACAAAACCAAAAATATCTCTTTAAGATTGCGCATAATTGTATATATTGTCTAAATACGCATTTGAAATGCATCAAATAAGATTTACCGATTACGATCAGCAGACGACTGAAACGATCTGCCAATAAAAAAGCCCCGGCGAAACATTGCCGGGGCCCAACCGATCGGGTTATAAACCACTCTGATACGCAACAGTTACTAATCGATCCATTACCACCCTCGCAAGAACATCCGCGAACAACGCAACTGGGTAAGCGATCTAAACAGTATCTTTCGACTAAGCATCAAATGCTTGCAGATACGCAGCAAGTAAAACAAGCAAAATACTGGCGACGCAAGTTTCACCAGCGTTTGCATTGCATCTATTCGACACATAACCTCAAAGATTTTCGGAAATGCCCCCCCGGACCCTTTCCTTTAGTATCTTTAGACGGCCACAGAATGACCACAATCCAAGTTTGTCGCAAGAGAAAAAACAGATTTTCCTGCTATTTTTCAATAATGCTTCACCTCTGTGCAAGAATAGAAAATGAGTTCAGAAAATAGTCTTGTCAGATCAAGGCGGTCCGCAAGGCCTCCGCCGCATCCCTGAGCGCTTGTCTGGCAAGAGATATACGCCTCGACATCAATGTGAAGATGTGAATTACCCCCGGATAGAGACGAAAATCCACTGCAACAGCTGCCGACACTAATCGCGAGGCCAGTTCAATGCTGTCATCCCGCAAGGGATCAAGGCCCGCTGCATTGAGGAAAACAGGCGGTAAGTTCTTGAGATCGGCCAAAAGTGGCGACACTAGGGGACCATCTCGCTGGTCCGGCGAATCGAGATAGCACGCGTAATAATTGCTTATGGCACGCCGGTCGAGACCATAGTCTCCCCCGCCAAAAAGCATAAAGCTTTCACTGTCGCGCGCACCATACCCACCTTGAAACAGCATGAGAAATTTCACCAGGTCCGATCCCTCATCGCGCAAACATAACGCCGTCGCAAGGGCAAGATTGGCGCCCGCCGAAAGTCCGCCCACCGCCAGACGCGTGCGATCGATGCCAAGCTGTGCGCCTTCCGCGGCGATCCATTTCATCGCCGCCACGCAATCCTCAAGCGGATGCGGAAATTTATATTCAGGGGCCAATCGATAAGCGACCGAAACAATCGTCACGCCGCTCCCCAATGCCAGTTCACGCAATTGGCGATCTTCACTATCAAGATCACCAACCGTCCAGCCGCCGCCATGAAAATACACCAGGGCTGGCCTGAGCTCCACCGCCCCGAGCGGCTCATAAAGACGATAAGCAAGATCACCGCCGGGCCCTTGCAACAGCCCGTTTTCCACACGCGGCAAATCAGGGCCTTCCTTGTTCCAGAACATCATATCTTCGGTGAAACGGCGGCGTTGTGCCTCCGGGGCAAGCTCGCTTGCATGCGGGCGTGACGAAGATGCAATGGCCATCGCCGACAGGATCCTCGCCATCTCGGGGTCGGCATCCGCTTGAAAAACAGTCGTCTCCGTCATCATCGTTGTTCCTTGCATTTTTGTACTGATATAGGGTTGCCGCAAAGACGGCTGCTGTAAACAGAAATACGGATGCAGTTTTTTTTCCTTAAGCTATGATGCGCCGCCATGACAGATACTCCTAAAGCCTATGACGCCATCATCCTTGGAGCCGGAGCCGCCGGGCTGATGTGTGCGCTCACTGCGGGCGCACGCGGGCGCCGCGTGTTGCTGCTGGATCATGCGCCCGAAGCCGGAAAAAAAATTCTGATCTCCGGCGGCGGACGCTGCAATTTCACCAATCTTGAAAGTCGCGCCGATCGGTTTCTGTCGGGCAATCCGCATTTCGCAAAATCGGCGCTCAAGCGCTACAGCCAGCATGATTTCATCGCACTCGTGGACAAGCATCGCATTGCGTATCACGAAAAAAAGCTTGGGCAATTGTTCTGCGACGGTTCCGCCCGCGCCATTGTCGCCATGCTGCTGGCGGAATGCGCGGCGGGCGATGTGGATCTCAGGCTTGGGCATAAAATCACCAGCGTTAGCAAGTCCGATCAATTTTATATCGATACGAACCATGGCAAATTCCGCGCGCCCTCTCTGGTGCTCGCCACCGGAGGGCCCTCCATTCCGAAAATGGGCGCGAGTGGGTTTGCCTATGACATCGCGCGGCAATTCGGCTTGCCCGTTATCGCGCCACGGCCCGCGCTTGTGCCGCTGACTTTTGCGGCCGAGGATCTGGCCTTCATGACACCTCTGAGCGGCGTCTCCATCGACAGCATCGCCCGCGCGGACGGCGCTATGTTCCGGGAAAATATTCTTTTTACCCATCGTGGACTTTCGGGCCCGGCGATCTTGCAGATATCGTCCTATTGGCAGCCCGGCGAAACCATTCATCTCGACCTGCTGCCAGACCTTGATGCCGCTGATTATCTCCTCGACCGCAAGCACACGCGGGCCAAGGCCGAACTTAAAACCGTGCTTGGGGAAGTTCTGCCGCAGCGCTTTGCTCAAAGCTTTGCCAATGCACCTGCCGTTATCGGTCAGATGCAGGACAAAGCCCTCCGCGTCATCGCCGAGCGCCTGAAACGCTGGGCCATCACGCCGGCGGGTACCGAAGGCTACGCCAAGGCTGAGGTCACCATAGGCGGCATCGATACGACGGCGCTGTCTTCCAAAACCATGGCGGCACGGGACGTCCCCGGGCTTTATGCCATCGGCGAGGCGGTCGATGTCACCGGCTGGCTCGGCGGTTATAATTTCCAATGGGCCTGGTCATCAGGCTACGCCGCTGGGGAAGCGATCTAAACTCGCCGCGAGAGTGTAGGCGCCACAGTCTGGATTGCGTCGTCGGCTGCGCCTCCTCGCAATGACGGCGTCACAATTTGTCATTGCGAGTCCCGAAGGGGCGAACCAATCCAGACCTCCACGCTTTATGTCTTGGCCGGAATTTTTTTGAAGCCGCGAAAGCGCGCCCGGCGATCGCGCTCTGGCGTGCCGTCTAATGTGAGGTCCGGCAGCGCCGCCATCAGTTTGCCGATGGCAATGCGGCCTTCAAGACGCGCAAGGTTCATACCCGCGCAGGCATGAATCGAGTGACCGAAGGCAATCTGGAAATTGGGCTTGCGCGCTATATCGAGACGGTCGGGATCGGGAAAGGCCGTGGCATCGCGATTGGCGGCGGCGATGCAGAGCGTGACCGAGGTGCCGGGGGCAAGGGTAACGTCGCCGAGGTCCACCGTCTCGGTCGTGCGCCGATTGTTCAATTGCACCGGACTTTCAAAGCGCAGGAATTCTTCGACCGCGCTATTGATCAAGGCCGGGTTCGTTGCAAGTTTCCGCCGTTCGTCGCCATGACTGAGCAACAGCCAAATTCCGTTGCCGATCAGATTGGTGGTTGTCTCATGCCCGGCATTCAACAGGAAAATACAGTTCTGCAACAACTCGCTTTCGCTCAATTGTTCGCCATCATGTTCACCGAGAATAAGTCGGCTGAGCACATCGGTATCGGGATCACCGATATTTTTCCGCCGCTCGGCCACGAGGACTTTGAGATAATCCACGAACTCAGTCACGGCGCGATTGCCGGTGGCGAACTGCTCAGCCGTGATTGTGGGCTCCAAAGCACTCAGGATTGCGGTTGACCAGGCACGCAAGGGCCCCCGCTCGGCCTTCGGGACCTCAAGCAGATTGCCGATGATTTCGACCGGGATATGGACGGCAAAATCCTCGATCAAATCAAATTGGCCGCGCCCCCGCACATCCGCCACAAGCTCATCGACCAGGATGTCGAGATCATGTTCCAGACGTTTGAGATGACGTGGCGTCAGTGCGCCCATGATGATCTTGCGCACCCGGGTGTGGAGTGGCGGATCATTGAAAACAAGGCTGGTGGTGTGATGATCGAATAAGGGACTGTCACCGAATTTCGGCGCGAATTCCTGTTTTTTATCCGAAGAAAACCGGCGATCGCGATAAACCGCGAGGCAATCGTCATAGCGCGTGAGAAAAAAGCCGCCCTCGATCGCATGAACTGGATCATGGGCCCGAAGCGCTGCATAAACCGAATAGGGATCATCGTAAAACTGCGGTGACAGATGCCGCGGATCAAAGGTTTTCGCCAATTCCAAAGCATCTGTCACCGTCATGCGCTTTACTTTCTTTTACTTTTTTCTGCCGCCTGTTTGAAGGCTTCGGCGAAGGCATTGCTGCCGCTGTCACGCGACGCCGTGGTCCGCGCCTTATCGGCGGCACGGTCGGTCCTTTGCGGGGCGCGGTCGCGGTTCATACTGTCGCGGGCTTTCGGTTCGGCGCTGTCATCAAGCCGCATGGTCAGCGAAATGCGCTTCCGTGCCGCATCGACTTCAAGCACTTTGACCTTCACGATATCGCCGGGCTTCGCCGCCTCGCGCGGGTCCTTGATGAAGGTCGCGGACATGGCCGAGATATGCACAAGCCCATCCTGATGCACGCCCACATCGACAAAAGCGCCAAAGGCGGCAACGTTGGTGACAACCCCTTCAAGCACCATGCCGGGCTGAAGATCGCTGATTTTTTCAACGCCATCCTGGAAGGTCGCAGTCTTGAAGGCCGGGCGCGGATCGCGGCCGGGTTTTTCAAGTTCCTTCAGAATATCCGTCACCGTCGGCACACCGAATGTCGCATCGGTGAAATCCTGCGGCTTCAAGGAACGCAGCAAGGGCATATTGCCGATCACCGCCTTGATATCATTTTTGGTGGCGTCGAGAATGCGGCGCACCACAGGATAAGCTTCGGGATGAACGCCCGAACTGTCGAGCGGATCATCGCCATTTGGAATGCGCATGAATCCGGCGCAAAGTTCAAACGCCTTCGGCCCAAGACGCGGCACCTCGCGGATAGCGGTGCGGGTGCGGAACGGGCCGTTTGCGTCCCGATAAGCCACAATATTCTGCGCGAGTGATTCACCCACACCCGACACCCGGGCGAGCAGCGGAACCGACGCGGTATTGACGTCGACGCCAATGCCGTTCACGCAATCTTCGACCACGGCATCAAGCGACCGTGACAGCTTCACCTCGCTCAGATCATGCTGATACTGGCCGACGCCAATGGATTTCGGATCGATCTTCACCAGTTCCGCCAGCGGATCCTGCAAACGGCGGGCGATAGACACCGCGCCACGAATGGTCACATCAAGATCGGGCAATTCCGCCGACGCATAAGCCGAAGCCGAATAGATCGAGGCCCCGGCTTCGGAGACGACGATTTTCGTGAGCTTCAGATCGGGGTGCTTTTTCATCAGCTCCCCGGCTAGCTTATCGGTCTCACGCGAGGCGGTGCCATTGCCGATCGACACCAGTTCGACCTTATGAAGCCGGCAGAGTGCGGCCAGCTGCATGATCGCCTCGTCCCAGCGGCGCTGCGGCTCATGGGGATAGATCACACCGGTGCCCACGACCTTGCCGGTGGCGTCGGTCACGGCCACCTTGACGCCGCTGCGGTAGCCAGGATCGAGACCAAGAGTCGGACGCGTTCCCGCCGGCGCCGCAAGCAGCAGATCACGCAGGTTGCCGGCGAACACCTTGACCCCGTCATCTTCGGCGGTTTGCCACAAGCGCATCCGCAGATCGATTTCGAGATGCACCAGAATCTTGGTGCGCCAGGTCCAGCGCACGGTATCAAGCAACCATTTATCGGCGGCGCGGCCGCGATCGCTGACGCCCACATGGGCGGCAATGGTCCGTTCAAAGCTCGAGCGCGCGGGCGGAGCCGCCGGATCAACAATCTCGGGCTCTAATTTCAGATCGAGAAATTCTTCTTTTTCACCACGGAAAATCGCAAGAATACGATGCGACGGCAGTTTCGTCAGCGGTTCGGCAAAGTCGAAATAATCGGCGAATTTCGCCCCCGCTTCGGCCTTGCCGTCCCGCAGTTTCGAGGTCATGCGGCCACCCGACCAGACGTCCTCACGCAAGCGGCCAATCAGCGTCGCGTCTTCGGCAAACCGTTCGACCAGAATGGAGCGCGCGCCTTCAAGTGCCGCCGTCACATCGGCCACGCCCTTGTCGCTGTCCACATAGCTTGCGGCGGCGGCCTGCGGGTCGGTGTCCGGTTGACCGAGCAACAGATCGGCCAGCGGCTCAAGCCCGGCCTCGCGCGCGATTTGCGCTTTGGTGCGGCGCTTTGGCTTATAGGGCAGATAGATATCCTCAAGCCGCGCCTTGCTGTCCGCCTCCATGATCTGGCGTTCCAGCACATCGTCGAGCTTGCCCTGTTCACGCACACTGTCGAGAATGGCCTTCCGCCGGTCCTCAAGCTCGCGCAGATAGCGCAGCCGCTCCTCAAGGGTACGCAGCTGGGCGTCATCGAGCGCGCCGGTGACTTCCTTACGGTAACGCGCGATGAAGGGCACCGTGGCCCCTTCATCGAGAAGGGCGACCGTGGCGACGATTTGCGCTTCCTGAACATTGAGTTCTTCGGCGATGCGCTGATTGATGGACTTCATGGCACTCCGGGCAGGCTTTAGGAATAAAGGGCTTCCTTCATACCACTCGGGCACCGCAGGGGTAAAGCTTCTCGGGCCGGGGTTAGGCTGGTCGCCGGCTGCGCGGCAGGATGCGCCAGCCGAGATTGACCCCAAGGCTCGCCCCGGCAATGAGCAGAAACCCAAGCCCCTGCCACAAACTGATCGGGCGGTCATAGACAAGCCAGTCGGCGAAAATAGCCACCACCGGATAAATAAAAGCCATAACGGCAATGAACGGCGTCTGAAGTTTCGGATAGGCCGAATACATCAGGATATACAAAAGCCCGGTATGAATGAGCCCAAGTCCGAGCAGCCAACCCCAGCTCGCCCCCGGCACCGCATGAAGCCCGGCGAAATCAACCAGCGACCACAGCATCAAAACACCGATGCAGGTATGAATAAAGGCCAGAACCTGCGGCGGAATTGCGCCAAGGCCCTTGGTCAGCACCGTAGTCAGGGCATAGGTGAAGGAGGCGAGGATCGCAAGCCCGACCCCGAGCAGATAGCCCGCATTGCTCTGCAACATCTGCGCGGTCACCCCGGCGGCGAGCGCAAGACCGACAAAGGCAAAAATAATCCAGACGAATTTATCCGCGCTGAAACGCTCGCCAAAAAACACCGCGCCCATGACCACGATCCAGAACGGTTGCAGATGGTAAAGCATGGTGCTGACGGCGATCGAGGTCAGATGAAACGCCTGGAACAACGCGAGCCAGTTGATGACGAGCGCCACCCCGGACAGCACCGCAAGCGCAAACAACCGCCGCGTCAGTCGCAAGCCGCGAAAATACCCCATGGCGAGGCAGAGCAGCCCAAGGAAAATGCCGCCGAAAAGACACCGGAAAAACACCACGGTATAAGCATCAAGCCGGGTCTCCAGAGCGAACACCCCGACCGTGCCGCCAATGATCATGGCCAGCACCAGCTCGATAATAGCCCGCCGCTGTGTGGTGTTCCGACTGTCCACTGTCATTCTATTCAAGGCTCACGAAAGATTACGAGCCCGCGACCATATACTCCGGGACGCCCGAATCAAATATGGTAAAAGCGCAACTCTTGATGGCCGTCCGTCACGTTTAAGTGAGGTCGGAGAAGGTGTTTGACCGGGAAAGCAGCGAAATTAAAGTCGGCAAGGTCATGACAAACCGGGTTTGACCGCAAACCAGATCACATGCCGGGCACCGTTGCGGCCTTCATTGGCGCGGACCACGACTTCATCAACTTCGAAGCCAGCCTTACGCAGACGTTCGGTAAAGACCTTGTCCGGCGCCGATGACCATACGGCCAAGACGCCGCCGGGTCTGAGGGCCGCATGGGCCAGCCTCAATCCCTTGAGATTGTATAATTGATCGTTGGACTCGCAGGTCAAGCCGTCGGGGCCGTTATCAACATCAAGCAGGATCGCATCATAGTGCGACCGCGCCTCCGAGATCAGATGAACGACATCGGCCACAAGAACGGTGACACGCGGATCTGTAAGACTGTCGCCAAAAATATGTGCCAGCGGACCGCGTGCCCAGGCCACGACCTCAGGCACCAGCTCGGCCACGGTCACCGTTGCGTCCGCGCCAAGCAGTTCGAGCGCGGCCCGCAGCGTAAATCCCATGCCAAGCCCACCGATCAGCATCCGGGGATTGGACCGCGGCAGAATTTTCTCACAGGACAGTGTCGCCAGCGCTTTTTCGGACCCGCTGACACGGCTGTTCATCAGCTCGGTGCTGCCGAGCATGATCGAAAATTCCGCGCCGCGCTGCAGGAGGCGTAGATTATCCGCGCCGCCAGGGATCTCTGCCGTGCCAATCAATATTCGAGGGAGCATATTGATACCTCGTCAAGCCGTGACGAGTGTCATTTGGCCGCTTGCCGGTTCTTCCGGCTGACATAACGCGCATCACGTGCGAGTTTTTTCTCGGCTTCACTTAAAACCGGTGCTCCGGACGTCGTTCCTGCACTTGCAGCCCGCGCGAGCTTTTGCGCCAGCTTGTCGGCCTTGGCCTGCTCTCGTGCTGCGAGCTTCGCAAGCCGCGCCTCGGCCTCGGCCTTTTCACGCACCAGACGGGCCGCACTTTGGGCCGCAAGCGTCGCCTCATCCACAGGCGGCTTGGCCCGCAGCAAAGCCACTGCTTTTAGGCGCGCCTGTTGGGCGAGCGCCGCACGCTCCTGAAAGCTCGGGTCTTTGTAGGACGTCATGTTTGGGAAAACTTTCCTGATCGAACCGCCGATAAGTGGCGGGCAGCCGGTATCACAAAAACAGACTGCCCATCCATGGAATAAGCCATGGCGGGCAGTATGTCATAGTATCGCGAAAGGCGCGGATATCCTGTTAAGGCTATCCGCGCCCAAATGCGTTGGTTAGGCCGACTGCAGGTTTACTGCAGACGTTTTCCCGCGGCGATCGGTCTCAAGCTCGTACGAAACGCGCTGATCCTTATCGAGGGTCCGCATGCCAGCCTGTTCAACAGCCGAAATGTGAACAAATGCATCATCGCCACCCTTTTCAGGAGCGATAAAGCCATAACCTTTTTCGGCGTTGAAGAATTTTACAGTTCCAGTGATCATATGGGTATCCTTTGCCCAATGTTTATGACGGGCATATACCCACAATGGGACATCCCGGCTTCGGTATGGCTAGAAAGGGACAAAGAAGACCTTAGTATCATCCGTATCCGTCGTAGACGACGTCAGCCGAAGCACTATATCCGATCTCCACAGGAAATGCAAAATATCATATCTGACCATTTTTTCCGCGTTATCGCAGCCCGCCACCTGTGCCTTTCACAGATGCAGAACAAGGACTTACCACCATCTCCCCCCGAACAAAGACAGGGGACAGGCCCCAGTCCGGGACATGAGGCGAAACTAGAAATGCGATCTATCTTGAGATGATGGTGGACGCGGCAAGGATTGAACTTGCGACCCCTACGATGTCAACGTAGTGCTCTACCACTGAGCTACGCGTCCGACAGGGTCCCGATTTTGGGTCGGGACCGATGCTGCGAATGAACCGCAGCGCGTCATGTGCGGGTTTATAACCCAAAAATCGACCGACGCAAGCCTTTTCAGGAAACCGGTTTGGGGAAATTTTACGCCGCGAACAGACGGTCCACTTCGCTCACGAGATCCCGCAGATGGAATGGCTTAGACAGCACCTTGGCACCATGCGGAGCCGGGCCGTTTTTATCGAGCGCGACCGCAGCAAAGCCCGTGATGAACATGACCCGCATGCCGGGAGCCAGCGTCGAGGCGCGGCGGGCCAATTCGATCCCGTCGATTTCCGGCATGACAATATCCGTCAGCAACAGATCGAAGTCCCCCGTGGCGATGAGCGGCATGGCCACCCTTCCGTTGTCGACAGCCACAACCTCATAGCCCGCGCGTTCAAGCGCGCGCGTCAGCAGATTGCGCATCGAATCATCGTCTTCCGCCAGTAGAATTTTAACCGTCACATCCATTGCCTCAGATTCCATTCACATCGACCGGGGTCACAGTCGAAACTTGGTCAATATGACAACAGACACCATCATCGGGATAAAATGTAAATGCCGAATGAATGATTGTTGTGATCTTGCAAATGTTCCGGTCAAGCCCTTGCTTCGCCCCGATCTTATCCGAATCTCCCGGGCAATCTCAATTCCCTCTTGTCTCCATCGCATAGGCTGGTTCCCAGGGCCGCCCCCCTTCGCTATACTCAATTTATGGAGCTTACCGTGCCGCCGCCATTTGCCATTGCACACCCGCAGCTTAGAAGCGCCGGGTTTGTCTATAACTCGCCCCATAGCGGCAGCTGGTATCCGCCGGATCTTCTGGACCTGAGCCCCCTGCCGCTCGCGACGCTGCGCAGTTCAGAAGATAGCTTCGTCGACCGGTTGTTTGCCGCCGCCCCCAAGCTTGGGGCGCCGCTGATGATGGTCAATGTGGCCCGCGCCTATGTGGATACCAACCGCGAGCCCTATGAACTTGACCCCTTCATGTTCTCGGGCGAGCTGCCGCAGAACGCCAATTTCGACTCTGATCGCGTGATGGCCGGGCTAGGCACCATCCCGCGTGTGGTGGCCGGGAACCGCCGCATCTATACGCGCCGTCTGCCGATCCAAGACGCCTTGCAGCGCATCCGCACGATCTATATCCCAATCCAGAAAGCCCTGAGTGGGCTGATCGAGGACACCCGCAAGCGCTTTGGCCATGCGGTGCTGATCGACTGTCATTCCATGCCCTCAGGCGCCACCTTCCTGCGGCTGCCGCTTAGGGCGAGCGCGGATATCATCCTTGGCGACCGTCACGGCACCAGTTGCGCTCCGGCCCTGATCGATGCCGCCGAAGATTGTTTGCGAGGGCTCGGCTATCGCGTCACGCGCAACTTGCCCTATTCCGGCGGCTTTAATACCCAGCATTACGGGCAACCCCTGCTTGGCCTGCACGCCCTGCAGATTGAAATCAACCGCGCTCTCTATATGGATGAGAAAAGATACGAACCTACGGCAGGGCTGGCCCCGCTGTCGCGCGACCTGCAGCTGATGATGGCCGCACTGCATGCGCTACCAGCCCCGTTGTTCCGGGCCCCGTCCATCCCCTACCAAGAATCCGCCGAATAACGCCGAACTACAGAGGGCATAAAAAAAGGCCACACAAGCTTTCGCTCAGTGGCCCAAGTTTAGGGAGGAAACGCCCACGGAGGGCATAGCATCGTGCTCGACAGAATGAAGAGCCCAACGCTGTTACTATATTTATGCCTGGTTCCGACAAAATCAAGACTCTGTTTTTCTTTATTTTTCAATGACTTAATGGTTGCCTCGCCGCAACACTGTTGCCCTCGCGCAACAGGCTGACTTTCCCTTGTTTTCTAGATAGTTAGATAGATATCCCACGGATCGCCGCACAGGTTTAAAGGCTATTGGCCAGACTCATTGCCGCGACCTGCAGGCAGCTCATTCCCTATTAAAACGGCGTTTATGCCCGGTTTTTCAAACGACTCGCAAAAGCGCCAGAGCCTCCACAGCAGTCTTGCAGTTGCACGAGGCCGGTCCGCCATGG
Organism: Govania unica; assembly: GCF_027920805.1. GTDB lineage: Bacteria > Pseudomonadota > Alphaproteobacteria > Sphingomonadales > Govanellaceae > Govanella > Govanella unica. The sequence continues at coordinate 602,583 of NZ_JANWOI010000001.1, read as the reverse complement.
CAAAAAGGGATAAACCAGGGGAAGGACGAACCGTATATGGCTGCAGGGACCGCGATTTTCTCGTTTGGCGATCCGCTTACAGGGGCCGTCCTGCTGCCATTTGCTGTGAGCGCCCTGACGGTCGCCCTGGTTCGTCTCCTGCTCGGCGACGGACGCGGGTCGACCTTGGCCAATCTTGGTCTCGGGGTCGGGGTCATGGCGGCCTGGCTGCTGCTGTTCGGCTTTCCGGGATGGCCGGCCTTCGCCATGGGGGACAAGGCTCTTTTCCTGATGTTCTTCGGACTTTTGATCGGAGCGGCTGCGGATCGCCTGCCTGCCCTTGATCCGGTCATCCTGCTGCTGTTGACCGCCTGGCCGGTGATTCTGGTGCTGTGGCTGTTGGAGCCAACTATTTCCGGGGGCCTGAGTGGCACGCCACTGATACGCTTTGGCCTACTGCTGATCGGTGCCGCCACTTTGTTCGTGCGCCTTCGGGAAGAACAGGACAACGGCCAGAGCGCCACCGTTCACATTATATGGTTCGGCGTGGCGCTTGGGGTGATTGCCTATGTCACCCGGCACCATCCCCTGGAGCAGGCCGGGGCAGCCATCGCCGCCGCTGCTTTTGGCTATCTGGTGTGGAATCTGCCGGTCACGCGCTATCCCTTCGGCTTTGCCGCCCTGCTGTCCGGCGGCAGCGCGGTTGCGGCCCTGGCCGCGATTCTGATCGCGCAAGGGGTGACGGCCCCGCTCTGGCCGCTCCTTTTACTGTTGTTCGCGGGTGAGATCGGGGCAAAGCTGTTCCGGCAAAAACGCGGTGCGCTTGCGGTCGCCCTTGGTGGAACGGTGCCGACGGCGCTGGCGGTGGCGATCGCTTATCTTACGCGCTGACTGGGCGCGCTGACCGTGAGCACCAGTTTGCCAAGCGCCTTGCGATCCGCCATGGCCGACAAAGCCGCCCCCGCCTCGGCAAGCGGCCAGGTCGTTGCGGTCCCGAACTGAAGCCGCCCGTCCCGCCACCAGCCAATCACGTCCGTTAAGGACTGCTGCAAAGCGGCCATATGGCGGGGTTTGTAGCCGCCCCAATAAAGCCCGATCACTTCAGCGTTTTTCACCAGCAGATGATTGGCCGGGATCTGCGGCAGCTCCCCGCTTGCAAAGCCGATGAGGACGATCCGCCCCTCGAACGCGAGCGCACGGAGCGAATCCTTGAAAACACTGCCGCCCACCGGATCATAGATGACATCGGCCCCACGCCCGCCGGTCAGTTCCAGAATGCGGCCGCGCAGATCCTCGGTCCGGCTGTTGATGACATGATCGGCCCCGCGCGCCCGGGCGAGATCAAGTTTCTCCGCCGACCCGGCCGTGGCAATCACCGTCGCCCCAAGCGCCTTGCCGACCTCGACCGCCGCCGACCCGGCCCCGCCGCCCGCGCCATGAACCACCAATGTCTCCCCGGCCTGAAGCCGTGCGCGCCGCAGCAAACCCAGATGCGCCGTGCCATATGTCACGCTGAAACCGGCCGCAGTGACAAAATCCATGTCCTTGGGCAGGGCCATGAAACGGCCCTCATCATCCACCAGCTCCTCGGCATAGCCGCCCGCCGAAGACAGGGCGAGCACAGGATCGCCGGGCCGGAAGCCGCGCACCTCGGCCCCGACCTCTGTCACCACCCCTGCGGCCTCAAGCCCGGGGGTAAAAGGCAACCGGGGCTGCACCTGATAACGCCCTGAGATCATGATAAGATCAGCGAAGTTGACTCCACAGGCCCGGACTGCGATTCGGACATCGCGGGGGCCAAGCGCCCGAATCGGAGCCTCAGCGAAAACCAGCCCGGCGGGACCACAGAACGCCGTGCACAGGATCGCTTTCATGCTGCTCTCCACCCTCGTTTCCAATCGGGCTGCACTCTAGTCAGACCGGGGCGCATGGGCAACAAAACCGGAGTCCATCGGGCGTCTTCTCTTCGCAGCTGCGGAATTTTATTTACTCGGGCGCCGTCTTGAGTATACTCGCGCCAAATTCCGGCGCCCCTCATATAGAGGGCAGGCGCCCATTTTCGCTGGAACAAATTCCGCATGACACTCCGCAATATCGCTATCATCGCCCATGTTGACCATGGGAAAACCACCCTCGTCGATACTCTTTTTCGCCAGAGCGGCACTTTCCGTGAAAACCAGCAAGTTCAGGAGCGGTCCATGGACCGCAACGATCTTGAAAAGGAACGCGGCATTACGATTCTGGCCAAATGCACCTCGGTGACCTGGCGCGGCTCGCGCATCAATGTCGTCGACACCCCCGGCCATGCCGACTTCGGTGGCGAGGTGGAACGTATCCTGAGCATGGTGGACGGCGTTGTCCTTCTGGTGGACGCGGCCGAAGGCCCCATGCCACAGACCAAATTCGTAACGCAAAAGGCGCTCAGCCTCGGGCTTAAGCCGATTGTCGTCATCAACAAGGTCGACCGTCCCGATGGCCGTCCCGATGAAGTCCATGAAGAGGTGTTCGATCTCTTTGTCGCCCTCGACGCCAATGAAGAACAGCTCGACTTCCCGACGCTTTACGCTTCGGGCCGTGGTGGCTGGGCCGCCCGCGCACTCGATGATCCGCGCACGGACATGACGCCGCTGTTTGAAACCATTCTGTCCTATGTCCCCGAGCCGAAGCCGCTGCGGGACCCGACCATCATGGACATGCCGTTTGCCATGCTGGCGACGCTGCTTGATCGCGATCCCTTCGTCGGCCGTACATTGACCGGCCGCATCGAACAGGGCCGCGTCAAAACCGGCATGCCGATCAAGGTGATCAACAGCGCCAAAGGCGTGGTCGAACAGTTCCGCGTGTCGAAGCTGTTTGCCTTTGACGGGCTCGAGCGCACCCCGGTCGATGAAGCTCAGGCTGGCGACATCGTCGCCATCGCCGGGTTCTCCGTCGGCACCGTGGCCGATACGCTTTGCGCCCTTGAAGTGACCGACGCTATTGCCTCGCAGCCGATCGATCCGCCGACCCTGTCCATGACCTTTGCCCCGAACACGTCGCCGCTTGCCGGCCGCGAAGGGTCCAAGGTGCAGTCCCGCGTCATCCGTGACCGCCTGCTGCAGGAAGCCGAATCAAACGTCGCCATTCACATCACCGAGAACAAAGAGCAGGACGCCATGGAAGTGGCGGGCCGTGGCGAATTGCAACTTGGTGTGCTGATTGAAACCATGCGCCGCGAAGGCTTCGAACTGTCAATCAGCCGCCCGCGCGTGCTGTTCCAGCAGGGCGAAAAGGGTGAACGTCTTGAGCCGATTGAAGAAGTCATGATCGATGTCGACGAGGCCTATACCGGCACCGTCATCGAGAAAATGACCGAACGCAAAGCGGAACTGAAGGACATGCGTCCGTCCGGCCTCGGCAAGACCCGCCTGACCATGCTCGCGCCGTCGCGCGGTCTCATTGGCTATCATGGCGAATTCCTGACCGATACCCGCGGCACCGGCCTCATGAACCGCGTGTTCCACAGCTACGCGCCCTATAAGGGCCCGATTCGCGGCCGCCATAACGGCGTCCTCATTTCGAACATTGCCGGCAAAGCTGTCGCCTTCGCGCTTTTCAATCTTGAAGATCGCGGAATCATCATGATCGACCCCGGTCAGGATGTGTATGAAGGCATGATCATCGGCGAACACAGCCGCGACAATGACCTTGAAGTCAATCCGCTGAAGGGCAAGCAGCTCACCAACATCCGCGCCGCCGGCAAGGATGAACAGGTGCGCCTGACCCCGCCGCGCATCCTGCCGCTTGAAGCCGCCATCGCCTATATCAATGACGATGAACTGGTGGAAGTGACGCCGAAAAGCATCCGCCTGCGCAAGCGCTATCTTGATCCGAACGAGCGCAAGCGCGCCTCCCGCGCCGCAGAATAACAGCGCCCCGTAAGGCCAATTAATAAAAATCCCCGGAAGTCCCATGGACCTCCGGGGATTGTCATTGTTTGGCCATGAACTTGAGATCTTATAAGGCTTCTGGTCACGTAACGGTTTCGGTTGCCGCTCATGTTGTCACGCAAACCCTCAGTACCGCGTCATGTTGGATCGGTGTCAGTTTGCCCCCCACATCTGAGAAAGAACCAAGGATCCGTCCATGTCGTTGCCCCCCTTTCCGAGATCCAACCCCTTTAAATCCTTATGGGCCAGCCCGAGCAATCGCACGGCTGACCGCGACATCAATCGCCTGCGTCTTCTTGGCCTTGCCGCCTTGTTGATCTGCATCGGCATCGCCGCAAGTGGACTGCACCAGCAGCAGCAGGCGTTGAATGCAGCGGATCAAGCTCAGGGCAAGCCCTGGACCACGACGCGTTAGGCCGCTCAGCGCGCGAACCTTGCTGGGCTGTAGAGCGCTGCTGTAATTCCATATTCCGCTAGCGCATCCGGCACCCGACCTGTGGTCACGAGCCCGGCGATCAGGGCGCTCATGGCGGGCGCCGTTTGCATGCCGTAGCCGCCCTGGCCCGCGAACCAGAAAAAGCCGGGACGCTCGGGATCGGCTCCGACCACGGGCGCATCGTCGGGGGCGAAGGTGCGGAGGCCCGCCCATTTGCGCTCGACCCTGTCAAAGCTGCATTGCAATACGGCTTCGACCCGTGCGACGGCCATGGCCACATCCTCGATATCCGGCTGCACATCCTGTGGCAGCATCGGCGTGGCGTCCCCGGGCGAGGTCAGAATGCGGCCGCTTTCGGGTTTGAAATAAAACTGATCATCGGCATCGAGCACGAGCGGCCAGCTGTTGCCTGCGAGTGCTGCGGGTGCTGGCAGGATAGCCACCGTCCGGCGCCTCGGGCTGAGGCCGAGCGGGCGCGCGCCCGCCAGCCGGGCGATGCCGTCGGCCCAGGCCCCTGCGGCATTGATGACAATGGGAGCATGGATAAGATGCCCTGCGGCGGTCTCGGTCTGCCAGTGGCCCTGCTGATAAGTGAGCGCCACAACCCGCGCCGCCGTCAGAAGACGCCCGCCCGCAAGGCGCGACTGGCGCAAAAATCCCTGATGCAGGGCATGAACATCAATATCGCGACAGTCCGGGTCCCAGACCCCAGCCGTCGCATAGTCAGGCCGGATCAGTGGCACATGAGCGCGAATATAGTCGGCGTCCACCCGCGTCACCGAAGGCAGCACCGCATGCTTGTCCCGGTAGAGCGCTTCAAGACTCGCAAGCTGATCGGCGCGGGCGATATAAAGTCCACCGCGCTCCCGCATCAGCGGCTGATCGCTAAAGCCTGCAGGCGGCGTGAGGAAGAACGCCTTCGATGCCGTGGTCAGACGCCGCACCGCTTCATTGCCGTAAGTCTCGGCAAAAAAGGCCGCCGACCGGCCCGTGGTGTGATAGCCTGCAACCTCTTCCTGTTCGAGCAGGACGACACGGCAGCCAGCCCCAAGGCCCGCCGCAGCAGACGCTCCGGCGATCCCGGCCCCGATGATGATCACATCGGCGTCAATTCTCTCAGCGACTGGGCGCTTGCTCATGTCCAAAATGCTTTGCCTGACTTATCCCGTGGTTTACATAGGGCTTCTGCGTCTCTGACGCAAATGCGCAAACAGAGGTAGGGGGCCCATAGTGACAGACGCCGAAATCGCAGAATATGCCGCCTTCGCCGAACGGCTGGCTGACGCCGCAACCGCTGTCACGCTCAAATATTTCCGCAACCCCATCGATGTGGTCAACAAGGCCGCGGGCGAGGCCTTTGACCCCGTCACCGCCGCCGACCGCGACGCCGAAGCCATCATCCGGGCCCTGATCACGGAAACCTATCCCGATCATGGTATTTTCGGCGAAGAACACGGGCAATCGACGGCGACCCTGAAGAACGGCCCCACCTGGGTCATTGATCCCATCGACGGCACCCGCGCCTTTATTTCCGGCCTGCCGCTGTGGGGCACGCTCATTGCCTTGAATGATGGCACCCGGCCTGTCATCGGGCTGATTGATCATCCGGCTACTGGGGAGCGCTTCATGGGCACCCCTGGCCAGGCCACCGGCAACCGCCAGCCGATCAAGACCCGCGCCTGCACGAGCCTCGCCTCGGCCATCCTGTCGACCACTGATCCCGACCTGTTCCTTGCCGGCGACGAACGGGCGGCCTATGACGCCGTGGCGGCAAAAGTCCGGCTCAAACGCTATGGCTATGATTGTTACGCTTATGCAATGGTGGCGGCAGGTCATCTTGATCTGGTGATCGAGTCCGGGTTGCAGCCCTATGATGTGCAGGCTGTCATTCCAGTGATCGAAGCCGCCGGTGGCGTCATGACGTCATGGAGCGGTGGGCCCGCCGATCAGGGCGGCCAGGTCATCGCCGCAGGCGACCGCCGCCTGCATGCCGCAGCGCTCGACATCCTGCGCTCGGCTGCTAAGCCGTAAACTCATCGAAGGCAGCCCAGAATTTGGCCCTGAGCTCGTCGCGTTCCTTGAGAATTTCATGGCGCGCGTCGGCAATTTCGACCATCCGGGCCGTTTGAACACGCCCTGCGAAAGCACGGGTTTCCGGATTGGACACCACCTGATCCCGCCCGGCCATGATGATCAGCATGGGCAGCTGGATGGCCTCCGCCGTGCCTGTCGCCCGCAACTGATCAATCGACTGCAACGCGGCCGCAACCCAGCCATAGGTGACCCCGCCCAGCGACAGATCGGGATTGGCCCGGCACAGCAGGATTTCATCTTCGAGCCGCTCTCTGTCGGAGCTTAGAACAATGGCCTCGGCATGGCGGCTGGTTTCTGAATAGGGGCCCTGCAACAACGCGAAAGATCCGGCGCGGCCAAGGCCAACCGCCTTCTCGGCGATAAAGCGGGCTACGCGTTCGGGCAGGATGCCAAAGCGCACCCCGATCATGGGGGCGATCAGCACCGCGCGGGTGATGGCATGGGAGCCCGCCGCGAGATAGCGGGCGGCGATATGCCCGCCCATGGAATGCGCCAGCAGCAGATAGGGGCCGCTCGCGCGGGCCTCGGCCCATTTGGCAAACAGCCGCATGTCCTCGACATAATCTGAAAAACTGCCCACATGGCCGCGTTGCCGGTCCGGTAGCAAGCGGTCCGACAAGCCCTGCCCGCGCCAGTCGAGGGTCGCCACCGCAAAGCCGCGATCAAGCAGCTCGGCAATGGTCTCGTCATATTTTTCGATGAATTCACGCCGTCCCTGCAACAGAAGAACCGTGCCGCGCGAAGCACCGGCGGCGGCCCAGAAAGCAACCCGCAAGCGCAGGCCGTCATGGGTGGTGAGCCAGTCAAAGACAGCCCCCTCAGGCGTGGTTCGCCGTCGACTGGCCTTGGTCGTCATGACTGTCATCTCCGTTACATCCTCAGGGCTTAGGATGGCCTGTAGCTTCGTTAGGGTAAAGACATGTAGATATGATATGAAAAGCGCGATCCCTATGACAAAATGACGCAATTTCCGCAAAAATATGCACCGCCCCCTTGACGCAGTTTATATTAATTCTAAATTACTAGCATCAGTCCAACGCCACCCATTCAGGAGAATGACATGTCCTTGATCAATAAAGCCGCCCCCGATTTCACCGCACAGGCCGTACTGCCGGACGATCAGATCACCGAACTGACGCTCAGCCAATACCTGAAGGGTAGCTATGGCCTGATCTTCTTCTATCCGCTCGACTTCACCTTTGTCTGCCCGTCGGAAATCCTTGCCTTCTCGAACCGCATGGACAAATTCGCCGCGCTCAACACCAAAGTCGTTGGCGTCAGCGTCGACAGCCAGTTCTCGCATTACGCCTGGCGCAACACGCCGGTCGAAAAAGGCGGCATTGGCCAGATCAAATTCCCGCTTATCGCCGACATCACCAAACAGATCGCCCGTGACTACGGCGTCCTCATGGACGAAGCCGTGGCTCTGCGCGGTTCGTTCCTGATCGACCGCGAAGGCAAGATCCGTCATTACGTCATCAACGATCTGCCGCTCGGCCGCAACGTCGACGAATCGATCCGCATGGTTGAAGCCCTTCAGTTCCACGAAGAAAACGGCGAAGTCTGCCCGGCTGGCTGGAACAAAGGCGAAAAAGGCATGAAAGCTGACGCTGAAGGCGTCGCGGCTTATCTCGCTGAAAAGGCCTCTGCGCTTTAATTTGCAAGGTTTTGATCGCGGGGGCCTTGCAGCCTCCGCGATCCAAACCCAAATCAGGCCTTAAATCCGGCAATACTCCACACTCTCAAGGACTCTGGTTCATGACGACGAAACACTCCAAAGTGCTCATCATCGGGTCTGGCCCCGCCGGCTATACGGCTGCAATCTATGCCGCCCGCGCCAATCTGAAGCCCATCCTCGTTCAGGGCATGCAGCCGGGCGGACAGCTCACCATCACCACCGATGTTGAAAACTACCCGGGTTTCGCCGATCCCATTCAGGGCCCCTGGCTCATGGAACAGATGGCGGCGCAGGCCGAACATGTGGGCACCGAGCTCATCAACGACATGATCGTTGAAGTTGATTTCTCCAAGCGTCCGTTCACCGCCAAAGGCGACAGCGGCACGACTTATGTGGCTGAAACCGTGGTCATCTCCACGGGCGCTCAGGCCCGCTGGCTCGGCATCGAAAGCGAAAACCTGTTCCAGGGCTTCGGCGTCTCGGCTTGCGCCACCTGTGACGGCTTTTTCTATCGTGGCAAGGAAGTGGTCGTGGTCGGCGGCGGCAACAGCGCCGTTGAGGAAGCAATCTTCCTGACCAATTTCGCCAGCAAAGTGACCCTTATTCATCGCCGCGACAGCTTGCGGGCCGAGAAGATCGCCCAGGACCGCATGTTCAAGAACCCGAAAATCTCAGTCATCTGGGATTCGGCCATTGAGGAAATCACCGGCGACACCGAACCGCATAAAAGCGTGACCGGCGTCCATATCAAAAATCTGAAGACCGGCGCGATCGAATTTCTCAAGACTGACGGCGTGTTTGTCGCCATCGGCCACACCCCGGCCACCGCCCTTTTCAAGGGCCAGGTCGAGATGGACGATGAGGGCTATATCATAACCGCGCCGGACAGCACCGCGACCAATATCGAAGGCGTCTATGCCGCCGGCGACGTCAAGGACAAGATCTTCCGGCAGGCCGTAACCGCCGCCGGAACCGGCTGCATGGCCGCCCTTGAAGCCGAACGCACCATCGCCAAATGGGAAAGCGATCAAGCCCAAGCCGCGGAATAATCGCGGAAGCGCCTGAAATTTTTCCGAAAACACGCTTTCCCTCTCCCCTTGCGGGAGAGGGAAAGCTATTTTAGGTCATGGACCACGCGGCAGAGCGCCGATCCGGATCGAGAGGCGTCAATGGACTGGGATAAGTTGCGTATATTTCATACTGTCGCGGAAACCGGCAGTTTCACCCATGCCGGAGATCGTCTGAACCTCAGCCAATCCGCCGTCAGCCGTCAGATCCGGGCGCTTGAGGACGAACTCAATGTGGCGCTGTTTCATCGCCACGCCCGCGGCCTGACCCTGACCCAGGAAGGCGAGCTGCTGTTTCAGACCGCCGAGGACGTGACCACCCGCATCCGCCGCACCGAAAAAAACCTTCAGGAAGGGCTCGAAACCCCGCAAGGGGAGCTGAAGATCACCACCACCCTCAGTTTCGGCTCCACCTGGCTGACCCATAACATCCGCGAATTCCTGGAACTCTACCCGGAAATCGACGTCCAGCTGTTGCTGTCGGACCAGGATCTCGACCTCACCACCCGCGAGGCCGACATTGCCATCCTGTTTCATCCGCCGGAACATGCGGATCTCATCCAGCGGCCCCTGACCAGCACCCGCCAATGCATCTATGGCTCGGCCGACTATCTGGCCCGGCGCGGCACGCCAAAGACGGTTGATGACCTCGACAGCCATAACCTGATCACTTACGGCATCTCGAGCACTGCGCCCATTCGCGATATCAACTGGCTGTTGCAGGTCGGCCGTAACGGTCCGGCACGCCACCCGGTTCTGCGCATCAACAACATCAACGGCGCGTTGCAAGCCGTGCGGGCCGGAATTGGACTTGCCGCCCTGCCGGAATATCTGGTGCGCGGGTCAAGCAATGTGGTGCGGGTGCTCGATGATGTCACCAGCCCCTCATTCCGCGCCTATCTTGTTTATCATGAGAACGAACGCAGCTCGAAACGCATCGTGGCTTTTCGTGACTATCTTCTAAAAAAGATTGCCGATAGCCGATTCTGAGTTTTTCACGAGCCATGCGACCAGCGCATGGCTGAGCTGCGAAATTAGAGGTAGACCCGCAGACCGGGACGGCCTACATATGCTCGTAGATGTTGCATCGCAATATCTCCTTCGAAACAACTTCCCAAGTGTTTCGATAGGCGCGGCCCCTTCCCTCCTCCCCGATTGAGGGGCCGCCGTTTCATTGTCTCTCAGACATGAAGCCTCCCTATTTTACTTCCGGGCCCTAGTGGCCCGGATTTTTTTTGCCTTTTTGCTCGCCGCAAATCCTTATTTTGCATTGCAAAAAGTTAACCTTGCCCCTCCAAAATTGCATGCCTGTAAGAATAGAGGAAAACCATCAATTTCATCTCATTGAAAAATATTAACATTCCTGAATATCCCTGAAGAACAGCTCATCAACCTTACCGAACCAGTAAGGTTTTAGACATTTTTCTGAACGCCAATCACATACCTCCCTGGCCTGCGTCTTATAGGCAACAAGGAGAGCGCCATATGGAATCGTTTGATTTAGACAGCTATCTAAGGACCATCTACACCGCAATCGAACAAGATAATGCAAACCTCGACAGCCTTATCATCTCAGCCTCCGAGAGAGTTCCTTTGCAATATGACGACATCCTCAACAAGGCGCTTGTTCACGCGGTCAAACAGTTCAAGCAACCTGCCGTCCATCTCCTGCTGAAACATGGCGCCTGCCCGAATCTCACACATGAGGGAACCAAGCTCGAAACGTCGCCCACTACCCACGATGAAGAAAAGATAAGTGAACTTCATAAGTTTCTGGAAAACTCACTTCTTTATTTCGTCATTTCGAGTCCGACGAAAGAGAACGTGGAAAATGAACTACGGCAAAAAATCGCCCAGGAACTGATTTTTTATGGTGCGATAACGGATTTTGGCATCAATACACATTTTGTCGACATCTGCACCATTGCCATTAGTAATCTGGCCTGGGAATCAGTGACGCGGCTTTGCCGTATTGGCGTTTTACCATATTTATATTTCGCGCATCTTGCGCTTTGTCGCATTGCCCCGACACCGCCTGAAGTTATGCCGGCCTACCTTCAAGCTATTCACGACATGCTAACATTGTTTGATGAGAATCTAGGATATCTCGCTCCCCATATTCAAGATATCTCCCCATTACTCTATCTCATGCAGGGGAGAATATTGAATTACAAGTATAACAGTCAGAGTGAAGACATCACATTACTCTGTGATCAGATCACGAACTTTATAGAACGTCTGACAAAGCGCTCATCAGGACAACTTGGCCTTTTCCAGAAATTAATCCGCCATGCCATAGAAACGGGCCATCTTCACGAGCTTATCACTCTCGAAAACAAAATGGACTTCTATGAATTGATGCCTTTCGATATCGTTTGCCTTAGCAAAAACCCGCCTTCTTTGCCCGTTATTATAGCTTGGGTGCAGGCTTTATTAGATTGCAGACATAGCGAAAATAAAAAACAACTTTACTGGGACCTGTTTAAAATTATGTGGAGACGCTGTCTGCCGAATGAGCCATTGCCGAAATTCTTGGAGCACTCAGCCAAAGACCCAACCTAGACATAGAAAAAGCCGCCCAGAGGCGGCTTTTTCTTTGCGATCAGTCTTTAGGCCGCCATGCTCCTCAGCATCCAGGCGGTCTTTTCATGAATCTCGAGACGCTGGGTGATCAGATCGGCGGTCACTTCGTCATGGCCCTCCTCCGTGGCCGGCAGAATCGACCGGGCGGTGCGGCAGACGACCTCATGAGCAAGTACAAGATCGCGCACCATCGCCATGGCTTCCGGCACTTCATCCAGTTCCTTGATCGAGGTCAGCTTGTTGTAGGCGCTATAACTGCCGGGGGCCGGAAAGCCGAGCGCCCTGATCCGTTCCGCGATGGCATCCACCGCCAGCGCCAGCTCGCTATATTGGGTTTCGAACATGGCGTGCAGGGTGTTGAAATGCGGCCCCGTCACGTTCCAGTGATACTGATGGGTCTTGAGATACAAGGTATAGGTGTCCGCCAACAGTTCCGACAGGCCATCAGCGATTTTTTTGCGCGCTGCGGTTGAAATACCGATATTGATTTCCATCTCATACTCCTGATTTTATTAGAATTATCATTTTATATGAAGGCACTATATCATAAATTAAAATAATTATAAAGTATGAAGCGCAGCTATTTATCAGGCAGCTCCCTTGCCCGATGAAGCTATAGATTGCTGGACGAGGTCGGAAGTTTGACCCAAGATCAGCCAAAGAGCAACGACACAAGGATCGCCCACCAATGCGCCGCCTACAGCCCGAGATTTCACAAACCGCAGACGCCCCGGCCACAAGCCGCCGGTTTCGCGGCGAGCGGCGGGATGCAGCGGGGCAGACAACACCACTCCTCGCCCAAGCCGTGGCCGAGGAACGGGCGGTGGAAATCCGGCTGAACGGGCTATCCCAAGCGGTGATGATGGCAAGCCCCACCGATTTCGAAGATTTCGCCACCGGCTTCGCCTTCACCGAAGGATTGATCGAGGATCCGGCTGATATCCTGAGCCTCACCCTCCGTCACGAGGCCTTGGGCAGTGTGATCGATATCCTGGCTCCCATGATCGAAGCCGAAGCCTCCACCCGCGCTCTCAGCGGGCGCAGCGGCTGTGGCCTTTGTGGCGTCCGCAGCTTAGAGGACGCCATGCGCTGCACGGCCGACGTCACCCCGCAACCAGCCATCGACGCCGCCGCCATTCAGGCCGCCGTGCAGGCGCTTGCCGATCATCAGCCGCTCAACCGCGAGACCCGCGCCGTCCATGCCGCCGCCTGGGTGGCCCGTGACGGCCGCATTCAGGCCGTGCGCGAGGATGTGGGCCGGCATAACGCGCTCGACAAGCTGATCGGCCATTTGCTGCGCACGCAGCTTGATCGTCATGACGGTTTTCTGCTGATCACCAGCCGTTGCAGTTATGAAATGGCGCAGAAGGCGGCAAAAGCCGATGTGGGCACACTCGTGGCCGTTTCGGCGCCGACGGCACTGGCCCTCACGCTCGCTCGCGAAGTGGGGTTGACCCTTGTGGCCGTCGCCCGCGCTGACAGCCATATCCTGTTTACAAGTCCTGAGAAGTGAGCCCGCCATGAGCAAGCCCCGCGATACCATCAAAGGCATTCATCCCTATAAGGGCCCCGCTGGCGGCTGGGATGCGCTCAAATCAGTGACCCGGCATCTTTATGAACAGGATGTGCTTGTGAAGGGCAATCGCACACTGCTGGATATGAACAAGCCTGAGGGGTTTGACTGCCCGGGCTGCGCCTGGCCCGACCCGAACCATCATTCGTCCTTTGAATATTGCGAGAACGGGGCCAAGGCCATCGCCTGGGAAACCACTGCGAAGCGGGCTGATGAGACCGTTTTCGACCGCTACACCATCCCCGAACTGATGGCCCAGACCGATCATTGGCTGGAGGATCAGGGGCGGCTGACCGATCCCCTGGTTTATGATGCCGCAAGCGACCGCTACCAGCCGATCGCCTGGGGTGAGGCCTTTGCCCTGATCGCCCGGGAACTCGCGGCGCTGCAAAGCCCGGACGAGGCGGAGTTCTATGCCTCCGGCCGCACCAGCAACGAGGCGGCGTTCCTTTATCAGCTGTTTGTCCGCGCCTATGGCACCAATAATTTCCCCGACTGCTCCAACATGTGTCACGAGCCGTCGAGTGTCGGCCTGCCGAAATCCATCGGCGTCGGCAAGGGCACCGTGCTGCTGGAGGATTTCGAGGAAACCGACCTTATCCTGAGCTTTGGCCATAACCCCGGCACCAATCATCCGCGCATGCTTGGTACCCTGCGTGAGGTGGCCAAACGCGGGGCGCGTATCGCCGTGTTCAATCCTATCCGCGAGCGCGGGCTTGAACGCTTTGCCGACCCGAAAAGCCTCAAGGACATGGCGACCTTTGGGTCGACCCAGCTTGCCACCGATTATTTCCAGCTGCGCATCGGTGGCGACATCGCCCTTTTGAAAGGCATGATGAAATGCCTGTTCGAATGGGACGCGCTCGATCATGAGTTCATTACCACGCATACGGCGGGGCTCGATGCGCTCCGGGCCGATATCGAGCGCAGCGACTGGGACGAGATCGTCGCGGTTTCAGGCCTGCCGCGGGCTGAAATCACCCGCGCCGCCCGCCTTTACGCTGACGCTAAATCAGTCATTCTTTGTTACGGCATGGGCATCACCCAGCATCACAACGCCACCGAAACCGTGCAGCAATTGATGAACCTGCTACTGCTTCGGGGCAATGTGGGACGGCCGGGGGCCGGCATCTGCCCGTTGCGTGGTCATTCCAACGTGCAGGGCGACCGCACGGTCGGCATCTGGGAAAAACCCGCGCCCTGGTTGCTGGACGCCATCGAACGTGAATTCGGCTTTGCCCCGCCGCGCCATCATGGCCATACGGTTGTCGAAGCCATCGAGGCCATGCTGGACGGGCGGTCAAAAGTCTTCATCGGACTTGGCGGCAATGTAGCCATGGCCAGTTCCGATCCGGCCAAAACCTGGGCCGCCATGCGCCGCCAGAATCTGACGGTGTGGATTTCGACCAAACTCAATCGCAGTCATCTGGTGCATGGCAAACAGGCGCTTATTCTGCCCTGTCTCGGCCGCACCGAGATCGACGCCCAGGCGAGCGGGCCGCAGTCGATCACGGTCGAGGATTCCATGTCCATGGTTCATGCCTCCCTCGGCATGAATAAACCGGCGTCTCCGAACCTCAAATCCGAACCGGTCATCGTCGCCGGGATCGCCAAGGCCACGCTTGCCCAGACCCAAAGCCCGGTGCAGATCGACTGGGACTGGCTTGTAGCCGATTATGACCGCATCCGCGACCTGATCGCCCGGGTCATTCCGGGGTTCACGAATTTCAATGAAAAAATCCGCACGCCGGGCGGTTTTTATCTTGGCAATACAGCACGCGAGCGGGAATGGAAAACCCAGAACGGCAAAGCCAATTTTCTGGTCTTCCCCTTTATCGCGCCGAACCCGAACCACAGCCCGAAAGACGGTCTGGTGCTGACCACCGTGCGCTCCCATGATCAGTACAACACCACTATCTATGGCTATGATGATCGCTATCGCGGCGTGTTCGGCCGTCGCGATGTGGTGTTCATGAGCACCGAGGATATTATGGCCCTTGGCCTTGAAGGCGGCGACAGCATTTCATTGGAGACCATCGGCGCCGACCCCGCCATCTATCGCGCCGATGGCTTTGTGGTGGTGCCCTATGACCTGCCGCGCGGCTGCTGTGTGGCCTATTATCCTGAGGCCAATCCGCTGATCCCGCTTGAGAACCGCGATGCCGTCTCGGGCACTCCGGCTTATAAGGCAGTGCCGGTGCGGGTCATGCGCCATGTTGCTCGCTGACATTCTGAACCGCACCTCAGTCTCGGCGAAAAGACTGTTGGCCCCGGGACCGACGGCGGACGAGCTTGAAAAGATCGTCACTGCCGGATTGACCGCCCCTGACCATGGCGGCTTGAGGCCGTGGCGGTTTATCCATATTCCCGATGAGCGACGAGCCGCGCTCGCCGATATCTTTGCCGCCATCGCCTCCGACGAGCCCGAACGCGCCCGGGCCAAGGCCCTGAACGCCCCCTGCCTCATCGCCGTGGTCGCGCGGCTGCAGCCCGACAACCCGAAGGTACCGGTCCGCGAACAATATGCCTCTGTCGGTGCCGCCATAACCCAAATGCTGCTGGCCGCAAACATCCTGGGATTCGGAGCCATTATGTTGTCCGGGGCCCGCTGTACTGATCCGCGTCTGCTCGCCGCGCTCGGGCTTAGGGGAAACGAGGAACTGATGGGGTTCCTGTCGGTCGGCACGGTAGATGGGCCGGTGAAACCCAAACCACGCCCGCCCCTCGGCAATCACCTGTCGGTCTGGAACGGGCCCGAATGAAGGTGCTCGCCATCATTTTCGCGGGCGGACAGGGACGCCGCATGGGGGGCGTCGACAAGGCGCTGGTGACGCTCGGGGGCTACCCGCTGATCCGTCATGTGGAGGATCGTCTCCGGCCGCAAGTGACGCGCATGATCATCAATGCCAATGGGGATCCGTCACGATTTTCGGGGCTGGTTGTGGCGGATGATCCCACATCCGCGCTCGATGGTCCATTCCGCGCGCTTGAAACGGCGCTGCGGATGTTTGCCCCGGATGAAGACGCCACGCATCTGTTGCATGTGCCGGTGGATGTGCCGTTCCTTCCCGATGATCTGGTCGCCCGCCTTGCGGCTGAGGATGCCGTCGCGGCGTTTCCGGTGGGCAAGGGACAACTGCATCCTGTCATCTGCCTGTGGTCGCGGAAGGGCGCAGCCCGTGCGGCCCTGCGGCTAAAAGACTATGACGGAGAACGGTTCGCCGATTTCATTCAGGGGACCGGTGGCAAGGCCGTGGGCTTCGACGACCAGCCAGATGCTTTCCTCAATATCAACAGCCCCGAGGATCTGGCCCGCGCCACCAGACTGATACCGTCATTACGCGGCAAAGCCAGCCCTAGCGCAAGCCCTGGATCGCCACGCCGCTGACGTGGCTCGCGATGACGACATTCCCTCCTTGCCAATTGAACCCTGCAGCAAGCCCTTATGCGACATCTGAGCGCTTGTAAAAGACGGCTGCTGGCTGGACCAGAAATCATCCGGCTTTCATCACAAAACCTGGTCTCTCCGCGTTTTTATGTGAAAGGAGACCAACATGGAAACTGGGAACAACAACCAGGACGTTTCTATAAAAGCGGTCCAAGCAGCTATTTGCCAAGAGAAAGATATCTCTCCGTTTCTTGACGAAATTTGTAAAAATCCGGAAACATTATTCGAAAAACTCACTGCCCTTCTTGAATACACGGTTAATAAAAGAGATGTTTCCAATGCTCAGCTCATTCTGAGCTATCTGAACCAATATTTTCATAACTGTATTGAGACCAACAGGTCTGCATTTCTCCTCCCGTTATCATGGCAAATAAATAAAATTGAAGCCTACCTTGTGACCTACGATTGGTCTTTTGCCTTTGGATTCCTCGCGGGACCAACGTTTGAGGACCGCCCAAAGAAGTGGCCCAATTTCAATGGACCATATATCGACCCTATTTATAAACTCTGTGAAAATTCTGGAATTCTCTATAAAGACTACATCATGTACGACCATGTTTTCTTTCAGGTCTTAAAATTACATCAGTCTCTTATTTTAATAGAGTCTGTAATCCCAACACCCCATCGTCTCACCAATCAGATTTCAGAAGATCTGGAGAATTACCTGAAACTATTCGCAGACATGCTATCTGAGATGGAGGGAGACAAAGAAATTCACTACCAGATGGTGAATTCCTGCATACATAAGATCAAAAATTTCAAAGAAAAAGTTAAAGTTCCCTCCCTCTACAATCTGAGCCTTATGACAATTCTTCGCGATGCGTATGAAAATAATGATTACAGCGATCTCGCAGAATATTTAAATGCTGCGACGCCCTACCCCATAGAAATATTTTTTTGCATGTTATTGAGCAGCCCGAACCCGCCGAACCTGTTAGCGCTCAATGTCTGGATAGCAGCCTATCACCACACACGCCCAAACCCAGAAGAGTTCTCAGGGTTAATTAATGCGATGTGGAGTGTCTGCTTCCCTGACACGGAATACCCTTTCTCTCGATATCCCCATTAAACCACGCCCACTGAGTAAAGCGCCGTCCGAGGAGGGCGCTTTACTTTCACTGTCATGAAACTGCTGCGCCGCTATAGGAGGCCCGCATCGTCGTCACACCCCCTGCCCAGATCCTGAGCTACCATAAACTTTCCGAGAACCCCTGGGCCTTCCATAATTTCATCCGGAAGATTTGGCAAACCTGCTTCTCCGGCGAAACATACCCAAGCAAGGCCTTTCCCCAGTAAAACACCCCCAGACGAAAAAGGCGCCGCCAGAGGGCGACGCCTTTTCTTAATCGTCTAACAATAGGCTTTATTTTAGCGCTGCGCAGGCGCGCTTGATGCGGGTGCAGGCTTCGACCAGTTCGGTCTCCGACGTTGCATAGGAGATGCGGAAATGCGGGCTCAGGCCGAAGGCTTCGCCATGCACAACCGCCACACCTTCGGCTTCGAGCAGGTAACCGGCCACGTCGAGATCTGACGTCAGGACGTCACCATTCGGTGTGGTCTTGCCAATCAGACCAGCGCAGCTTGGGTAGACATAGAATGCACCAGCCGGGGTCGGGCACTCAAGGCCCGGGGTGTCATTCAGCATTTTCACCACGAGGTCGCGGCGGCCCTGGAACGACTTGGCGCGGTCTTTCATGAACTCCTGCGGACCGGTCAGGGCGGCGACGGTGGCCGCCTGGCTGATCGAGCAGGGATTCGAGGTCGACTGCGACTGAATGGTGCCGATCGCTTTGATGAGCTGCTTCGGACCACCGGCAAAACCGATGCGCCAGCCGGTCATGGCATAGGCCTTGGCCACGCCATTCATGGTCAGGGTGCGGTCAAACAATTTCGGTTCGACCTGGGCCACGGTCTGGAAGGTCGCGCCGTCATAAAGGATATGCTCGTAAATATCGTCGGCCAGCACCCAGACATGGGGATGCTTCAAAAGCACATCGGTCAGCGCCTTCAGTTCATCCCGGCTGTAGGCCGCGCCCGACGGGTTCGACGGCGAATTGAGGATGACCCATTTGGTGTTTGGCGTGATGGCGCGGTCAAGCGCCTCCGGCGTCATCTTGAAGCCAGTGGCCATGGAGGTTTCGACGAACACCGGGGTGCCGCCTGCAAGCAGGGTCATGTCCGGATAGGACACCCAGTAAGGCGTCGGGATCACAACTTCATCGCCCGCATTCAGCGTCGCCATGAAGGCGTTATAAATGGTGTGCTTGCCACCTGCGTTCACGGTCACCTGATCGCGCGTATACTCAAGCCCGTTGTCGCGTTTGAACTTCAGGATGACCGCGTCCTTGACGGCGGCGGTGCCATCGACCGGAGTGTATTTGGTATCGCCCTTGCGAATGGCCTCTATCGCGGCGTCTTTCACAAAATCCGGGGTATCGAAATCAGGCTCGCCAGCGCCGAGGCTGATAATATCCCGGCCCTGCGCCTTGAGTTCAGCCACTTTGCCGGTAAGGGCAACGGTCGGCGACGGCTTGATACGCGACAAAGCATCCGAGATAAAACCCACGGTGACGATCCTCCTGAACGAAAAGGCGGGCTAGCCGCCAGAAAAACGGCTGAACCCTACGCCTCCCGGTCATATCTGGCAAGGGACTCTCGCGAGAATTATGCCCAAGGACTTGAAGATCAGAGCATGCTGATCATCAAACCAACGACGGCAAGCGGCGCCAAGAAGCGAACTACCAACTGCCACAGCAGAAACAGCGGCTTGCTGAGTTTGACTTCGGTCTCGGTCCCTTTTTTATTGACTGCCCAGCCGACAAAGAGCGCAATCAACAACGCATTGATCGGCAACAGGAAATTGGCAATACCGAAATCAAGAATGTCGAACACCGTCTTGCTGGCCAACGGGGCGAACCAGGCGAAGGGATGGAAATCCTTCAAGGTGCTGAAGGACAACAGCGACGGCAGACTGACAGCAAAGATCCCAGAGCCCGCGAGGATCGAGGCCTTGACCCGGGTCAGCCCCAGTTTATCGCGGATCCAGGCCACAACCGGCTCAAGCATCCCAACCGAGGTGGTGAAAGCGCCAAGGGCGATGAGGCTGAAGAACAGCACGCTGATGATGCGGCCACCCGGCATCTGACCGAAGGCGACGGGGAGCGTGACGAAAATCAGGTTCGGGCCCTCGCCCGGGGTGAGGCCATAAGCAAACACCGCCGGGAAGATGGCCAGACCGGCCAGAATGCCGACAATCACCACCATTGCGCAAATGCTGAAAGCCGTACGCGGCAGGGAACCGCCCTCAGGCAGGTAGGAACTGTAGGTGATCATCAGACCGACACCGATTGCCGTCGCGAACAGAGCCTGCCCAAGCGCGGCCAGCACGGCTTCCGGCGTCAGCGCCGAAAAATCGGGACGCAGCAGGAAAACAAGCGTCTCCGTCATATCAAAGGTGACGATGTTATAGCCCGCAAGTCCGATCAGGATCGCAAACAGCGCAACCATCTTGATGCGCGAAATCCATTCAATGCCTTTTTGCACGCCCCGTGCCACCACAAACACCACAGTGGCGATGAACAGGAACTGGGTCAGACCGGCACGCACCGGCGAGGCCATCAATTCGGCAAAGGTATCATGGGACCCCTGGGTCGAAATACCGGTGAAACCCTGCATGATCGACAGCCGAGCATAATCCGTGCCCCAGCCCGCCACCACGCTGTAATAGCTGAGCCCGAAGAACGGCACGATGATGCTGAACCAGCCGATGGCTTTCCAGACCTTGGACGCCTTTTCGGACTTGATCAGCGCGTTGACGCTGGCGACCGCGCTGCCATGCCCACGTCGACCGATGGTCATTTCGGCAATCATCAGCGGCATGGCCAAAACCATGATAAAAAACAGATAAAGCAGAATGAACGCGCCGCCGCCATTGGCCCCGGCTACATAGGGAAAGCGCCACAGGGTGCCAAGCCCGATGGCCGCCGCCGCCGCCGCATAGAGAAAGCTGAACGAAGAACTCCAGACGTCACGCGAAGGCGTGGTGGCGGCACCAGCGGTCAAAGTCATCTCCCATTACATGAAAACAAATGTATTATTATATATTTTAACTAATTATTTTAAGCATAAAGAAAACCCGCACGCAAGGGTTTGCGTCCAGGTTGTTCCAAGCCTCGCACCGGCCCAGAGCAGATGCAAGCGCCCATCGTTATGCTATCCTGTTTTTCAGGAGCAGGGAGACGGACATGGCGCGTCACATCACTATTATCCAGGGCCATCCTGACGCCGAGGGCGGCCATCTCTGCCACACGCTCGCCGATAGTTATGCCGATGCCGCTGTGGCCGCCGGACATGAGGTGCGGCGCATCGATGTGGCCCTCATCGAATTTCCCATCCTGCGCAGTCAAGCCGATTATCAGAGCCAACACGCCCCGCCCAACCTCGGCGAGGCCCAGGAGGATATCCTGTGGGCCGATCATCTGGTGCTTGTGTTTCCGCTCTGGCTCGGGTCATTGCCGGCGCTGTTCAAGGCTTTTCTGGAACAGGTGCTGCGGCCGGGCTTCGCCTTTGCCTATGACCGCAACAACATCCCCAAGCGCTTGCTACATGGCCGCTCGGCCCGGGTGGTGGTCACCATGGGCATGCCGGCCTGGGCTTACCGCTGGTATTTCCGCAGCCATGCGCTCAGGGCGCTTGAACATAACATCCTGCGCTTTGTCGGCATCAAACCGGTGCGCACCATGCTCTGCGGGCTGGTGGAAAGCGCCAGCGACCGCACCTTCCGCGGCTGGATCAAGGATATGGCCAAACATGGGACGCGGGGGGACTGAAGCGTTTAGGGTGCGGCTTCGTGCTTCGAGACGGAACGGTGGTGAGGAAGACAGCTGGATGGCCGGGTCAAGCCCGGCCATGACAATTTTTTATAATTCCCCGTCAGGCCGAACAGGGCAATTTTTCATAATTCCCCATCATGGGCGGGCATGACTATTACCCGTAGTTCCCCTGTCATGGCCGGGCTTGACCCGGCCATCCATGGTTCAGCCAATAACGTCGCTGGCGATTTCGCTACGGTAAGACAGACATAATGCGGGGAAACAGCCCCTATCCCTCGTAACGCGAATGGGGGTTGCCGATAACGGCGAGAAATTCGCGACGGGTTTTTTCATCCGCGCGGAAAGCACCCAGCATTTTACTTGTGACCATGGTCACGCCCTTTTTATGGACGCCGCGCGTGGTCATGCATTGATGGGCCGCCTCGATCACCACGGCGACACCTTTGGGGCGCAGCACGGTCTGGATGGCGTGAGCAATCTGGGCCGTCATTTTTTCCTGCACCTGCAAGCGCTTGGCGTAGGTTTCCACGACCCGGGCAAGCTTGGAAATGCCAACCACCCGGTGATCCGGCAAGTAGCCCACATGGGCCCGGCCGATGATCGGGGCGAGATGATGCTCGCAATGGCTTTCAAAGGTGATGTCACGGAGGACGACCATTTCGTCATAGCCCTCGACTTCCTCGAACGTGCGCTGGAGATAGTCTTCGGGGTCCTGGCCATAGCCCTTGAACCATTCCTCGAACGCGCGGGCGACACGGGCCGGAGTATCGAGCAAACCTTCCCGCGACGGATCATCGCCCGCCCAACGCAACAGAGTGCGAACGGCGTCTTCGGCTTCAAGGCGGCTGGGTTTGGCGGATGGAGCGCCGATGAGGTCAGGGCGCGGCTTCGCGGGGGTATCGATACCCATGCTAGAGACTCCTTTTATCGGTCGAGACCGGATCGCTTCATGCCCGGATTGCTTAATGCCCGGATCTCTTAATGTAGAGACCGACGGTCATGCGGACTGTCTAGTGAAAACGCCGGAATCTCGACATCGAAAAACGCGCCATCCGGCGTCGTCATTTGATAGCTGCCGCTCATGATCCCGGACGGGGTCGCAAGCGGGGCACCACTTGTATATTCATAGGCTTCGCCGGGGGCAATAACCGGTTGCTCCCCGACCACGCCATCGCCACGCACTTCCTGAACCCGGCCGGCGGCGTCGGTGATACGCCAATAGCGGCTTTTAAGGGTGACCACCTCGGCCCCCAGATTCTCGATCTGCACATGATAGGCCCAGACATAGCGCTGCTCGTCCGGAGCCGACTTCTCCTCGAGGAAGAAGGGCTCGACCGAAACCTGAATGTGATGCGTCGTCGACGTATACATGCCTGCCCGCTTTCGTTCGATCTTCGCCACACCAGTCTCCCTATTGTGCCGGGCTCTGGCCCTGTTTGTAAAGTCAGGGGGTCGATTACCCTTTCAGCCCGACTTTCCGGAGTGCCTGCCCGAGATCCTCAATAAGATCATCCGGATGTTCGAGACCCACCGACAACCGCAACATGCCCTCGGTAATTCCGAGTTCCAACCGCGCAGCTTCCGTCAGTCCCTGATGGGTGGTGCTGGCTGGATGAGTCATCAGGCTTTTAGAGTCACCGATATTGTTAGAAATATCAATGATTTCCATAGCATTCAACAAAGCGAAGGCCTGCTCGCGGCCGCCCGGGACCGTTACGGTCAGAATCGTGCCGCCGACTCCCTGCATCTGCCTCATAGCCAGCTCATGCTGGTCAAAGTCCTTGCGCGAGGGGTAGCGCACGTTCAAAAGACCCGTCTGATCGGCCAAATAATCGGCAACCTTGGCCGCGTTTTCGCACATGCGATCAAACCGCAGGGTCAGGGTCTCAAGCCCCTTCAGCATGATCCAGGCATGGAACGGGCTTAGGGTCGGGCCGGTGTTGCGCAGGAACGGCAACAACGGATCATTGATAAAAGCCGACGATCCAAGCACAACGCCGCCAAGACAACGCCCCTGGCCATCAATATGCTTGGTGGTCGAATAAACCACCACATCGGCCCCGTATTCAAGCGGCCGTTGCAACAGCGGCGTTGCGAATACATTGTCCACCACCACCTTGGCCCCGGCGGCATGAGCAATATCGGCGACCGCCTGAAGATCGACAATATCGAGCGTGGGATTGGCCGGGGTCTCAAGCAGAAACACTTTGGTATTCGGCTTGACCGCGCCCGCCCAGGCCGAGATATCGCGCCCATCCACCAGCGTCGTTTCGATGCCGTAACGGGGCAGCAGATTTTCCACCAGCCAGCGGCACGAGCCAAAGAGGGCGCGGGCCGAAACCACATGATCCCCGGCTCGCAGCTGACAGAGAAGCGCCGCCGTCACCGCCGCCATACCGCTTGCGGTGGCGCGGGCATCCTCGGCCCCTTCAAGCAAGGCCATGCGTTCCTCGAACATGGCCACCGACGGATTGCGCAAGCGGCTGTAAGTATAGCCGTCCTGCTCGCCCTTGAAGCGCGCCGCCGCGTCCTCGGCCTGTTCATAGGCATAACCCGAGGTCATGAAGATGGCTTCGCTCGTCTCGTCGAAGTCGCTGCGGAGCGTACCGCCCCGCACCATGCGGGTCTCAAGACGCCAGTTCAGGGTCTTGCTGCGATCGAAACCTGTTTTGCGCTTCATGAGCCTGGGCTTTCGTAGGAACGGCAAAAAATAAACACGCCGGAACATGCTGTTTTATGCCGCTTTGAATAGGCAGTTGCAGCCTTGAGGTCAAGGTTTAGCACATCTTATTGGCTCATAATCAATTCCCCGCTTTTCAGTCGCCATCAGTCTTGCTATGAGTGAGCCCATTGCGGGTGTAGCTCAATGGTAGAGCAGAAGCTTCCCAAGCTTAAGACGAGGGTTCGATTCCCTTCACCCGCTCCAATCTCCCAAGCTTTTTCCGGTATTTGCAGAATGGCCCGTGGCTCCCTATCTTGAGGGAGAGAACCCACGAAGGATGCTAAAGCATGACCGATGACGACCTAACCGCCCTTGACGCTGAATTTGAAGCCACCGTGCGGGCAACCATTGCCGCATTGCCGGAGCCGCTTGCGTCGGCCTGCAAGGATGTGGTGGTTATGATTCTTGATTTCGCGGACGATGACACGCTCAACGAGATGGAGATTGACGATCCTTATGATTTGCTCGGGCTTTATCGCGGGGTCAGTCTGGATCAGAGGTCCATCAACGATATCGCCCGCGAGCCGGACATGGTGTTCCTCTATCGCCTGCCTATCTTCGATTATGCCGAGGAAACCGGGGAGGCACTTGAAGACGTGGTGCGTCACGTGACCATCCATGAAATCGGCCATCATTTCGGCTTCAGTGACGAGACCATGGAAGCCATCGAAGCCGAGAGCACAACAGTGCATTGAATTACGCCCGGAAAGCACAGTAAAGTGCCCCAACAATAAAATTCAAAGTCTCGGTCGAGTGGGAAGTTTCTAGTATGGGCCAGTTGGTCAGCCGGTTGAAATGGCTTGTGGTGAGTTTGGGAGGGGCCGGGGCCCTTGGCTATCTTGCCTTCCATCGTGGGGAAAGCATCAATGCGGTGTGGATTCTGGCGGCCGCGGTCTGTGTCTATCTTATTGCCTATCGCTTTTATTCGCTGTTTATCGCCAAAAGCGTGCTCAAGCTTGACCCGAAGCGGGAAACTCCGGCGCATCGTCTGAATGACGGGCTCGATTATGTGCCGACCCATAAATATGTGCTGTTCGGCCATCATTTCGCGGCCATCGCCGGAGCCGGACCGCTTGTGGGTCCTATTCTTGCGGCGCAGATGGGCTATTTGCCGGGTACGCTGTGGATTCTGGCCGGGGTCGTGTTCGCGGGTGCTGTGCAGGATATGCTGGTCCTGACCTTTTCGGTGCGCCGCGACGGGCGCTCGCTTGGCGAGATGATCCGCTCGGAAATGGGCAACACGGCAGGGGTCGTGGCTCAGCTGGGCATTTTGCTGATCATGGTGATTTTGCTGGCCGTACTCGCCCTTGTGGTGGTCAAGGCGCTGGCCCATAGCCCCTGGGGCGTGTTCACCGTGGCGGCGACCATTCCGATTGCGCTCTTCATGGGGCTTTATGCCCGTTATGTGCGGCCGGGGCGGGTTGGCGAGGTGTCGCTTCTTGGGCTGGTGCTGCTGTTTGCCGCGCTCGTCTATGGCGGCCGGGTGGCGGCGGATCCGATGCTTGCACCCTATTTCACCCTGAGCGGCGAAACACTGGCGCTGGCGCTCATCGGCTATGGCTTTGTCGCTTCAGTCATTCCGGTCTGGCTGTTGCTGGCGCCGCGGGATTATCTGTCGACCTTCCTCAAGATCGGCACCATCCTCGGGCTGGCTATCGGCATTGTCTTTGAAATGCCGGAGCTGAAAATGCCCGCCATCACGCCTTTCATCGATGGCACCGGGCCGGTGTTTGCCGGGGCCTTGTTCCCGTTCCTGTTCATCACCATCGCCTGCGGGGCGGTATCAGGCTTTCATGCTCTGGTATCATCAGGCACCACACCAAAAATGCTGGAGAACGAGACACAGGCGCGGTTCATCGGTTATGGCGCCATGCTGACCGAAAGCTTTGTCGCCATCATGGCCCTGATTGCCGCCTCGGTCCTGGAGCCCGGGGTTTATTTCGCCATGAACAGCCCGGCCGCGCTCATTGGCACCTCACCCGAAAGCGCTGCCGCCGTTGTCAGTTCCTGGGGCTTTCTCATCACCCCGCTTGATCTTGAGACCATCGCCCGGCAGGTTGGCGAGACCAGCATCCTGTCGCGCACCGGCGGCGCGCCGACACTTGCGGTCGGCATGGCCCATATCATGTCGAGCGCTTTGGGCAGCGAGAAGCTGATGGCCTTCTGGTATCACTTCGCCATTCTGTTCGAGGCGCTGTTCATTCTCACCACGCTTGATGCCGGAACCCGGGTGGCGCGGTTCATGATACAGGATGCCGTCGGCATGGCCATCCCGGCGTTTCGGCGCACGCAATCCTGGACCGCCAATGTGATCGCCACCGGCATCGCGGTCAGCGCCTGGGGCTATATTCTCTATCAGGGCGTCATTGATCCCTTGGGCGGCATTAACAGTTTGTGGCCCTTGTTCGGGATCTCGAACCAGATGCTTGCCGCCATTGCGCTCACGCTCTGCACGGTTGTGCTGTTCCGGATGAAACAGCAGCGCTTTGCCCTGGTGACGCTGGTGCCCACGGTCTGGCTGCTGGTCTGCACGCTGTCGGCCGGGATGTTGAAAATCATGAGCAGCGATCCGGCCATCGGATTTTATGCCCATGCCGCCAAATTCAAGACCGCGATCGATGCCGGGACCCTGCTGGCTCCCGCCAAATCCATGGCGCAGATGGAGCAGATCCTGGTCAATGACTATGTGAACGGGGCGCTTTGTATCGCCTTCATGCTGGTGGTGGTGGCCATGGCGGGCTTTGGCATAAGGCGCGCCATGGAGGCTTATGTGGCGACCCATCCGACGGTTCGTGAAACCGCCGCCCACGAAGGGAGCCGGGCATGAGAAGGCGGCTCGGAGTTTTCCTGACCGGGGTGCGGCGGACGCTGCATCTCATGGTCGGCATGCCGGATTATGATATTTATGTGGCGCATCTGAAAGCGAAGCACCCGGAGCAACCGATCCCCGACCGCAAAACCTTTGCCCGCGACTGCGTCAAACGGCGCTATGAAGGCAATGGTCAGCCGAACCGGTGTTGTTGACACACCAGCTGTCATTGCCGGGCTTGACCCGGCAATCCATCTTGGCCCCACTGTGCCGGTTGAACCATGGATACGCGGGTCAAGCCCGCATATGACACTATGATTTAGAGATCACATCATCGGGGCCCAGATCGCCTACCGAGGTCTTACCCATGAGCGCCAGCGAGCGTTCGAGTTCGGCCCGCATGAGCATCAGCACCCGGTCGACCCCGGCCTTGCCGCCTGCCGCGAGGCCATAGAGATAGGGCCTGCCGAAGGAACAGGCATTGGCCCCGAGCGCCAGCGCCTTCAACACATGGGTGCCGCGCCGCACTCCGCCGTCGACGATGAGTTCTAACTGATCGCCGACCGCGTCGCGGATCGGACGGATGCAATCGACCGGGGCCGGGGCGCTGTCGAGCTGGCGGCCGCCATGGTTCGAAATCATGATGGCGGAGGCACCGATTTCAACCGCGCGTTTGGCGTCGGCCGGGCTTTGCAGGCCCTTGATCACAAACGGCCCGCCCCATTCACGGGCGAGCCAGGCGGCATCATCCCAGGTGACGCTGCGGTCGAACTGGCTGTTCACATAATCCACGAGCCCCATGGACCCGCCGCCGAGTGCATCCACCCGATGGACCACATTGGCCAGCGCGAAATCAGGACTGCGCAGAAAATTCCAGGTCCAATGGGGGCTCATGGCGAAGCTCATAAGGCTACCGAGGGTGAAACGCGGCGGCATGGTCATCCCGGTGCGCTGGTCACGTTCGCGGTTCCCGGCCAGCATGGTATCGACCGTGAGACAGAGCGCGTCATAGCCCACCGCCTTGCAGCGAGTGACGAATTCTCGCGTCAGCTCGCGGTCCTTCAGGATATAGATCTGAAACATTTTCGGACCCGTGGTCGCCCGCGCCACATCCTCAAGGCTGGTGGTGCCGACGGTCGACAGCGAATAGAGGATCCCGGCGTCAGCCGCGGCGCGGGCCACCGCCAGTTCCTTTTCATGATGGAACAGACGCGTCATGCCGGTCGGCGACAGAAAAAACGGCATGGCCATCTCGACACCGAGGACCTTGGTCCGGAGATCGACCTTGGAAATGTCCCGCAGGTAAGACGGCATCAATTGGTATTTTTCAAAAGCCGTCGTGTTGTTGCGCAGGGACCATTCATCGTCGGCCCCGCCATCAATGTAATGAAACAACGGTTTCGGCAGCCGCGCCTTAGCCGGTGCGCGAAAATCCATCAGATTCCAACAGCGGTCGATGCCCATGGTTTCCCCCTTTTTGCCTGAAGATATTTGTAGGGGACGGCGGGAGGGCTGACAAGCTGGGGGTGTGGAGGGATTCTGGATCCTGTCGCTTCGCTCAGGATGACCGCCCCATCCCACAGATTGTCATTCCGTCCCACACATTGTCATTGCCGGGCTTGACCCGGCAATCCATCTGGCCGCCGTTCCGTTGGTGGAACCATGGATTGCCGGGTCAAGCCCGGCAATGACAGTCTGTCTAAATAACCCCCCACATCCCAGCCACTCGAATTCCTGGCAAAATAGTTTATAACTGCGCGGTCATCTGTGAAAGCAACCGTTGTGCGCCAACGTTACCCCGCCCTTTGGCCCGTTTTGATTCTGCTGCTTGCCATGTGCTCGATTCAGGGCGGGGCGGCCTTGGCCAAAAGTTTGTTTCCGGTGCTGACACCGGCGGGGACGGCCGGGATACGCGTGTTGTTTTCGGCCATTATTCTTTGCAGCATCTTTCGCCCCTGGCGTCATCCGCTGCCACGTCGGGCCATCCGGCCGCTGGTGATTTACGGGCTGTCGCTTGGCGGCATGAACCTGATGTTCTATATGGCGATCGAGACCATTCCGCTGGGCATCGGGGTGGCGCTTGAGTTCGCCGGGCCTTTGACGCTCGCCGTCCTGACCTCGCGCGGGCGGCTTGATATTCTGTGGGCCGCGCTGGCCGCACTCGGCATCTATCTCGTGCTGCCCCATGGCGGCGGTGGCGAGACGCTTGATCCCGTGGGCATTGCGCTCGCCCTTGGGGCCGGGCTTATGTGGGCGCTTTATATCGTGTTCGGCCAGAAGCTCAGCGCCGATCTGCCCGAACAAAGCGCTGTCGCCCTCGGTATGCTGTTCGCCGTGATCTCCACCCTGCCCTTTGCACTTTTGCTGAGCGACGGCGCCATATTCACTCTGTCGGTTCTGCCGCTGGCCATCGCGGTGGCGATTTTTTCAAGCGCGCTTCCCTATGTGCTTGAAATGCTGGCGCTCAAACGCCTGCCGGTGCCGGTGTTCAGCACCCTTATGAGCATGGAGCCGGCGATCGCGACCCTGTCCGGCCTGTTGTTTCTTGGCGAATATCTGAGCCCCATACAAATGCTGGCCATCCTCTGCGTGATCGGCGCGTCGCTTGGCAGTTCCCTGAGCGCCCGGGCAGGGGTCATGTCCGAAAACCGCCAGTCCGAGGATAAAAAGGGGCTATAATGCCCTCATGATGACCTTAACCGCAGACAATATCCGGGACATTATCGAGCGCCGCGACCCGCGTTATGACGGGCGGTTTTATTTTGGCGTCTCCACCACCCGCATCTATTGCCGGCCGATCTGCTCGGCCCGGCCCAAGCCCGAAAATATCCGCATATTCCGCAGCCCCACCGAAGCCGAGATCGCCGGATTCCGCCCCTGCCTGCGTTGCCGCCCCGACGCCACCCCGGGCACCACGCTGTTCGACGGCACGGTGACGAGTGTCACCCGCGCGCTCAGGCTGATTGATGAAAGTGGGGACGAGAGCCTCGATGTAGCCAGCCTTGCCGAGCGGCTTGGCATGACGGACCGCCATCTGAGGCGGCTGTTCGACAGCCATCTTGGGGCGTCTCCCATTGAGATTCTGACCAGCAAGCGCTTGCATCTGGCCCGGCAGCTGATTGAACAGACGGGCATGCCGGTGACCGGGATTGCCTTTGCCGTTGGCTTCCGTTCGGTCCGGCGTTTCAACGAGGCGTTCCGGGCGCTGTATCGAATGACGCCGTCCGAAATGCGCAAGGCCGGGGCGGTGGTGAGCGATGCGGATGGGTTGCGGCTCAGCCTGCCGGTCCGGGCACCCTATGACTGGGATATGCTCATGGCCTATTTCAGCCGCCATGAAACCTATGGTGTCGAACGCGTGCGGGACGGGAGCTATCAGCGCTTTCTGCCCACGGACCATGGCTATGCGACCCTGCATCTCCGTCATGACGCCAAAAAATCGGCGCTCATGGTGACCCTCCGCGATCTGCCGCTGACGCAGGTGAAAGCTGTTCTGAGCGCGCTGCGGCATATGTTCGACAGCGATCACAATCCTGCCCATCTGCCTTCGGCCTCCCCCATCAAACCTCTGGGCGTACGCTTGCCCGGGGCCTTTGACGGGTTTGAGACGGCGCTGTCGATCATTCTCGGCCAGCTGGTTTCGACCACCCAGGCCAAAAAGAAAACCGGCGATCTGGTGCGGCGCTTCGGGCGCAAACTGGGCGAGGATGCGGGCGGCGAGATTTTCGCTTTTCCCGGCCCCGCCGATCTTGTGGATCAGGAACTTGAAACCCTTGGCATGACGCGGGCGCGGGCCGATGCCATGCGCGGGCTGTCCCGGGCTGTCATGAGCGGAGACATCATGCTGTCGCCCGCCGCCGATCTTGCTGCAACACGAGCCAAAATCCTCGACCTGCGCGGGATTGGCCCCTGGACCACGGAAATGATCGCCATGCGCGTGCTTGGCGATCCCGATGCCTTCCCGAAAAACGATCTGGTGGTCGCCCGCGCGTTGCAACAAGCCAAGGTCGATGACAGCGCCTGGGCCACCGCCCGTGCCTATCTGACCCATTGCATCTGGCGCGATTATGCGACCCTGCCCAAGGAGACGCGATCATGACCCATTATTACCATAGCTGCCTGACCCCGGTCGGACGGCTTCATCTGATCAGCGACGAGCAACATCTGTCGGTGCTGGCCTTTGACAGCAACTGGCCGGTCCTGCGCAAGCATTACCCCGATGCGGTCACCGCCGAAACCGATGTGAGCCGTTTGACGGCGCGCGAACTGGAGGACTATTTTGCCGGAACAGGTCAACTGTTCACGGTGCCGCTTCGCCCGCGTGGCACGATGTTTCAGCTTCAAGTATGGGACGCGCTCAAGGCCATCCCTTATGGCACGACCGCGAGTTATGGCACGCAGGCGGCGCGCATCAAGCGCCCGACCGCAAGCCGCGCCGTCGGTCATGCCAATGGTCAGAACCCCATCAGCATTCTGGTTCCTTGCCATCGCGTGATCGGAGGCTCAGGCGCGCTCACCGGCTATGCTGGGGGACTGGCCGCGAAGCGCTTTCTGCTGGCCCATGAACAACAGGTTCTGGAAAAACTCACCAGCGCCGCGTGACCGACAGGCCGATCGTGCGCGGCGGTGCGCTGGTCACCGCCTGGCGCACGAACTCGCTTGAGATCACCGTGAACGGGGCCAGACTGTCGAAGACATTATTGACGTAGAGATAAGCGTCCCAATCGCTGCTTTCAAAACCGCCGCGCAGATTGACCAACATGAAATCGCCCTGCCGATCGTAATGACTGTCCGTCGGACGGAATTCCGTATGCGAGGGACCGATATAAGTGATGTCGCCCCGCAGAAAGGCAACCAGTTCCTGCTTGACCGGACGCAGATATTGGAGGCTCAGAGACGCGGAACACTCCGGTACATTCGGGATTGCATCCCCCTTCAGTCCGGGGGTGCGCATGGTGTCAAGAATCTGATCGCCCTGTAAACGAGCCGCGATGTAATTCGCGCTGGCGGTCAGCTCCACCCCCTCCGTGGGACGCAGGATCATTTCAAACTCAAGCCCGCGAATACGTGCGGTCCCGGTATTGCTGATGTAAATATAGGCGCTGTTCGCGGACCGCGCGGTGATCTGCATATTTTTCCAATTGATCCAATAGCCCGCAATATTGGCGATCAAACGATTGTCAAACCAACTGCTTTTCGCACCGATTTCATAATTCCACAGGCGGTCCGCTCCGTAAGGAGCCAGCGCACCGGGCAGGCCGATCACCTGATTGACGCCGCCGGGGCGGAACCCTTCCGACGCCTGCGCATAGATGAGCAGATCCTCCGTGGGTTTGTAACTGCCATGAAATTTAAAAATCCAGCCGTCCTCACCCGATTTAACCTTAGTCGGTGGCTTCACCACAGCCCCGAGCAAATCGAGCCCCCTGGTGGTCTCCCCGATAATGGATTTGCTATAATCGAAATAGCGCGTCCCCGCCGTCAGGGCGACCGTTTCCGTCAAAGCATAAGTCAGCTCTCCGAAAATAGCGGTCTGCTTCAGATCGTCGCGAATATCACGGCTGGTGGTGATCTGATCGTCACCAGAGCCCGGCTGACGCTGTCCCGTCAGCGGATCGACCTTATATTGACTGCTGACGATATGTGAGCGGCGGTTTTCTGCAAAAAGACCCAGCGTCCAATGCAAGGCTGCCTCATCATTCGAACTAAGGCGGAATTCATTGATCCAATTTCGGACGTCCTGAGGCTCATAGATCAGAACCGAGGGCAGGAAACTGCCCACATAAGCGGAAAATTCCTGCCGCGCCGCCATATCACAAGCAAGACCGTCATTCAGACGAGCGCAATTCTTGTCGGTATCAAGGGTACGCATGAACTGCGTGGTATCCACGGTGGCCGACATTTTTCGCACATAATAGGACGTGACCGCCGTCATTTTTATATGATCGAAGCTATGTTCAAAAGTCGCATTGGCAATCAGGTTGTCGTCGCGATAGGGCAGCCGAGCCTCCGACAGGCGATGATAGGCTCCGGCGTCTCGCGACCAGCGTCCTTCGTCATCGGCCACATCCCGTTGCCAATTGACCGACAGGATAAGGCTGCTCTGATCCGCTGGGAGCAAACGGGCCAGCAGACGCCCCCCCGTGGTCTCCTTGCGGTTAATATCCTTAATCCCGAGAAGCGGGTTATCTACATAACCCGCTTCATCACGCCAGTTGACCACCGCCCGCAGCGCGAGCTTATCGTCTACCACCGGCAGATTGACCATGCCGCTGCCCCAGACGCCCACTCCACCATGCCGGGTGCTCTGTAGTCCGCCGCTCACGAGCCCGAGGACCTCCGTCATATCCGGCTTGGCATAAATCAGACGGACCGTGCCGCCCATGGATCCGGCGCCATAAAGCGTCCCTTGCGGACCGCGCAGCACCTCCACCCGCTCCACATCGAAGAAACTGAAGTCCGGGGCAAAACTTCCGGAATCGCTGGTGGTTCCCGGCGAGCCCACGACCGGGGTCTCGTCATAATAAAGCCCGACCTGTGGTTCTCCGACGCTGAGGACGCCGCGCAACGACAACCGACGGCCACCGCCGCCATTGTGCATGATGGTCAGGCCGGGGATAACGCTGTGACGATCGGCCAGACTGTCGCTACCCACGCGACGCAAACTGGCCGCGGACAAAGCCATCATGCTGATCGGGGTATCCTGAAGTGATGTCACGCGCTTGAGTGCGGTCACCAGAATTTCTTCGGACGGCTGTGTCGCCTGCAGGAACAGGCTCGGCATGGTCCGTGCCGCCTGCGACACCGCCTGGTCAATGCCGCTTTGCGGTCTTGAGGCATAGGCGCTCGCGTCGGACAGCAGATAGATATTCACACCGAACGGTTCAACCTTGATCCCGCTGCCTTTCAACAGCCGGGTCAAGCCATCGACCGCCGTAAAGCGACCGAACAGAGTTGGGGCGGTAATGCGCGGCGGCAGTGTCTCATAAAGCAGGCTGATGCCGGCCTGTTCGGCGAAAGCCTTAAGCGCCGCCGGTAAATCCTGCGCCGGAATGTCATAGAACCGTTGAACCGTGGCCTGCCCATCCACGCGCTCGCCAGCCATGCGCACGGATGCACTGGCGGGAACCCCCATCATCATGATGATCAGCAACTGAGCGCATAATCGCAACAGCGCATATCCCGGTGGGAAAAATTTCACACCCCAAACACCAGACACGAGACCATAATACCGTTTAGCGCTTAAGGCGCAGATGTAAGGACAATCGTTTCGTCTGTGCGGCTTGCCACCTTGACCGGGAGTAAACGTTCGATCGATGGCACGAAGCGATCCAGATCGTGAATATTGAACACCGCATTCAAGGGCAACTTGCGGATACTGTCATCCCCGATGATAATGCGTTTGGTGGAATAGCGATTGACTTCAGTCACCGCCTCCTCAAGCGTGAAACCTGTGAGATCCAAGCTGCCCTGACGCCAGCTGGTCAGCCGCGCCACATCATCATGCTTCTTGGTGATGCCGGAGAAACTTGGATCGAGAAGCGCCGTTTCCTCAGGGTGAAGAATAACCGCTTCCTCACGTGTTCCCTCGGCTGTCTCAATGACATGGGCCACCTGGACCACGCCGCGCGTCACTGCCACACGTACCCGGCCATCTTCATAGCGCTGCACATCGAAGGCTGTCCCGAGCACACGCACCACAGCGCCGCCGCTGTCAACCACGAACGGACGGGACGGATCATAAGCCACGTCCATATGGATTTCGCCGCGGATCAGTTCGAGCCGGCGCAGCGGACCACTGAAATCAACCGCAATGGCCGAGTCGGTGTTCAAATAAAGGACCGACCGATCGGCCAGGGTCACCGTCCGCTGTTCGCCGACCGCCGTCTGGATGAAACGCGGTACCTCCGGCTGGACCGTCATTCTTTCGATCATATAAATGGCAAAAACAGCACAGAGCAGCCCGGCGGCAAGTGCCGGCAGACGCCAGCCAAGGGATCCGACCCATTGCATCAGCGATCGGCGCGACCGCATGGATTCAGGCGCGATGGCGCTCACAAGCGGATCCCCGGCCAGAGCGCCAAGCCCGGCCCAGATGCTTTCAATCTCGTAATAATTGCTGCGGTTTTCCGGATCCTGCGCCAACCAACGCGCAAACACGGCTTCGTCCGGCTCCGTCATGAGCGGGCCATGACGATAGAGCACCCATTCCGAGGCTGTCCTTTGCCCCCCGAGTGACGAATCCGTGGCGCGATTAAAATTCATGGGCCAGGCTCATTGAAAATGCCGCATACGAGCATGCAGAAGATCAAGAGCCGTGCGGATATAGGTATGCACTGTGCGCTCCGATACGTCCATATGAACGGCGATCTCACTATAGGTTTTCTTATGGAACCGATGAAGAATCAAAGCCGTCCGGAAACGTTCGTCCAATCCTTCCAACGCGTTCTTAAGCATATCCACCCGCTGCTGTCCATCAAGAATTCTTTCCGGGCTTGCCATGTTTCCGGCCAACTTGCTCTCGTCGATTGTATCGCAAGCAATAAGCGGGCGCACTTTTTGCCGCCGATAGTAATCCTTCAGTATATTGCCCGCAGTTGTGAACAGGAAACTCCGCAAGGAGCGGATCGCTTGAAAGCCGTCATAATCAGCCAGCCGCAAGTATGTTTCCTGCATCAGATCGGAAGCGTCTTCCTTGTCGCGCAGGTTGCGAACGAAATATCTTTGCAAACTGCCGCGGTATTCCTGATAGGCGGTTTTGAGAAACAGGCTGCGATCTTCGAACAGATCCGGGACCAGAGGCGTGGCCACCCCATCGGCAACA
Source organism: Govania unica (assembly GCF_027920805.1). Taxonomy (GTDB): domain Bacteria; phylum Pseudomonadota; class Alphaproteobacteria; order Sphingomonadales; family Govanellaceae; genus Govanella; species Govanella unica. The sequence continues at coordinate 566,609 of NZ_JANWOI010000001.1, read as the reverse complement.
CACCGCAGGCAGGAGCAAGCGTGGTCCGACTGATGCACTGCAAGACTTACGTCTTCATATTTGTTCATACTGGAACGTCCCCCCCTGAAGAGGCGTCGTGTGAACGATCTTATAGGCTTTCCGCTCTGTCAGCTTGAGCGTGTTTTTTTGCCCTGACCATCATCAAATTATCATCGTTCGTTCAGTATGGCCGAAAAAACTAGGTCGTAAATACAAATTTAGTATCATCGGCAACATATTGAAAAAACGAACTCTTTAAAACACGCAGACCCGGATTGAACTGGGATTATTTTTTCCGGTTTTCCTCAACCTTGCGTCTTAGTTCGTGGTGACCTGTTTTTCGCAAAGAGAGTTCACATCTGACCCGATCCAACCAGACGAAAAAACTGAAAGGGAGATTTGCATGCCAGCCCACCATAGCCGCGTGATTGCCCGCCCGCTGACACTGCCCGGCTCTTTGAGCTTGTTCTGTGCCGCCATGGCCCTGTCTGTCGCATTCGCCCCCATGACCAAAGCCGACGAGAGCGCAAAGATCAAGCGCCCCGCCATCACCTTCACCACCAATGACGCCTTCAGCGCCAAGGACATCCCGGCCTACAAGGGCCAGCACAAGGATGTTTACGCCTATATCAAAACCCATAAGGCCGAACATCTTGAAAATCTCCGCCGCTGGGTCCGTCAGCCGTCCATCAGCGCCCAGAACAATGGCGTCACGCAAATGGCCGAGCTGCTGCGCGACGACCTGAAGAAAATCGGCTTCAAGGAGGCTGAAGTGGTGCCGACCTCGGGCCATCCCGGGGTCTGGGGATTTTATGATGCCGGCGCGGCCAAGACGCTGGTCGTTTATATGATGTATGACGTCCAGCCGATCGAGGCCGAAGGCTGGAAGGTCAAGGCTTTTGACGGCGAACTGGTCGACAATGATCTCGGCAAAGTGTTGATGGCGCGTGGCGCGATCAACCAGAAGGGGCCGCAGCGCACGTTCCTCAATGCCGTCGAGGCGATCATCGCCGTCAACAAGAAACTGCCGGTGAACCTCATGGTGCTGGCTGAGGGCGAGGAGGAGCTTGGCTCCCCCCATTACCCCGAACTGATCGATAAATTCGCGGATCGGCTGAAGACGGCGTCCGGGGTGATTTTCCCCGCAAGCTCACAATCGCCTACAGGCGAAATCACCGTGACACTTGGGGTCAAGGGCGTGCTTTATCTTGAGCTTGAGGCTCATGGCGGCAAAAATGGCGGTCCGGCAAATGCCGAAATCCATAGCTCATGGAAAGCCATTTCGGATGCTCCGGCCTGGCGGCTCACTCAGGCTCTGGCCACCCTCACATCGGCCGATGGCAACACCATCACCGTGCCCGGTTATTATGACGGCATCCGCCAGCCAAACCTTGAGGAACAGCGCCTTGTCAATGGCATGCTCAAAGGCTGGGAAAGCAACGAACCTGCTTTGTTGAAAGGCTATGGCATGGAGCGCTGGATCGACGGCTGGCGCGGCCGCGACTCCCTCGCCCATTATCTTTTTGACACCACACTTAATATCGATGGCCTGACAAGCGGTTATGGCGGACCGGGCACCAAAACCATCCTGCCGCACAAAGCCGTGGCCAAGGTCGACAGCCGGCTCGTCCCCGGCCAGACGGCGGAAAGGGCCCGCGACCTGATCCGCAAACATCTTGACGACAAAGGGTTCACGGACATCGAAATCCGCACCCTGAGCGCCTACCCGGCCGCCCAGACCTCGGTCGAAGCACCGGTGGTGCGGGCTGCCATTGGGGCCTATAACAAAATCGGCGTGCCCGTGGACGTGTCACCACGCACCGCCGGAAGCGCCCCCTATTACGTCTTCACCGAAAAACTGAAGCTGCCAATGGTCATGACCGGGGTCGGTCATGGCTCCGGCGCCCATGCCCCCAATGAATATATTGTCATCGACCCGAAGCCGGGCTCGAAAATTGCCGGGCTTGAGCAGATGGAGAATTTCTACGTCGATCTGCTTTATGCCATCGCCGCAGGGAAATAAGGCGGCTTGCGCGTGAAGGGTAAGACTGGATCCTCCCTTTCGCGGGAATGACACAGAAGGGACGCCACGCCGGCGTCCCTTTATTTTTTAAATTATTTTTTCCGGTTTCTGGCGCGGCTGCGTCCCTATATCGGGCGAATGTGTCTTCGCCCCCAAGACAAAGTACATAAGGTACATTAGGGAGAGAATAATGATCAACGCACTCAGTTCTTCGTCCTCATCCAGACATCTGAAACGCATTCTGCTGGCTTCGGCGCTGTCGGCTGTCACCCTGCCCGCCATGGCCCAGTCCTCTGGCGCGATTGAAGAAATCATCGTCACCGCCCTCAAGCGTTCGACCAATCTGCAGGAAACCCCGATCGCCATCTCGGCCGTCAGCGGCGCCGCACTCGCCAGTATGGGCGCGACGGGCATTTCCGATTACGTCAAGGCGGTTCCCGGCCTGTCGCTCGTCGATGGCGGCGCGGGTCAGCGCCGTCTCGTCATTCGCGGTGTACAGGGCGTGGGTGAAGCCCAGACCGGCCTTTATTACGATGAAACCCCGGTGACCGGTTCGCCCGGCACCTCGAACGACGCCGGCGCCCGCCAGCCCGATATGTTCCTGTTTGACGTCGAACGCATCGAAGTGCTGCGTGGCCCCCAGGGCACCCTTTACGGCGCTGGCTCCATGAGCGGCACCGTGCGCGTGCTGTTCAACAAGCCGAACATGACCGAATATGAAGGCGCTGTGGACGGCACCGTCAGCAACACCGAACATGGCGGCATGGGCTACAAAATCAACGGCATGGTCAACGCGCCGCTGGTCGAAGGCAAACTGGCCGCCCGCGCCGTGCTTTATTACAACAATCAGGACGGCTATGTGGATAGCAATATCCTTGGCAGCAACATCAATGACGAAAAGACCTGGGGTGGCCGCTTCCTCCTGCGGGCCAAGCCAGCGGAAAATCTGACCCTTGACGCCTCCGTGCATATTCAGCGCACCGATGCCTATGTGGGCGGCTGGGACGGCAATAATCCGCGTCCCTATCAGTCTGCTTATGCGATCGACATGTCCACAAAGGACAACTCCGAAATCTACAACCTGACGGCCAACTGGGATATCGGATTTGCCAATATCACGGCGGTGACCTCCTATTATAACCGGGAAACCAAAGTTCCGGTCGACGTCACCACCTTTATGAAAAACATTGGTCAGCCGATGTATACGCCTTCGGTTCTGTTCTATGATCCCCAGAACGTGAACAACTGGACCAATGAACTTCGCATGAGTTCGCTTGGCGAAGGCGCTTTGCACTGGACGTTCGGCGGATATCTGGAAAAGCGCAAAGCTTATATTGTCAGCGCACAATACATGTCTGATCCGATCTCCGGAGAACGCATCTTCCCCTATAATATCCTGACCAGCCGCTATATCGAAGATAGCTTGAAACAAAAGGCCCTGTTCGGTGAAGTGTCTTATGATTTCCTGCCTGAGCTGACATTTACCGCAGGCACGCGCTACTTCAACTACAACAAGGATATCGTCGGGTCGACCACCATCGGATTCGCTCCGATCGGTGCCATTAAAACACCTGCTGCTGAAGCCCACTCAAAAGAAAACGGCTGGGTCTTCAAGTTCAATCTGTCCTACAAGCCAACCGATCATGTCATGTTTTATGCGCAGGCTGCACAGGGCTTCCGTCCTGGTGGCGCAAACCAGGTCATCGGTTTGGCAGAGTCTCTTACTCCATATGATTCAGACAGCCTGTGGAACTATGAAGCTGGCGTGAAATCCAGCTGGCTCGACAATCGTCTGGTGGCCAATATCACGGGTTACTGGATCGACTGGAAAGACATGCAGGTTCAGGGACGGACCGCCAACAATGCGTTTTCCTTCGTCAGCAACGCTGGCGCCGCCCGCATCAAGGGTGTCGAGTTTGAATTCATCGCCCGTCCGCTTGATGGCTGGCAGATTGGTTTGACCGGCGACTATCGTGACGCCAAACTGACAAAGGCTCAGGTCAATCCTAATCTGAACGCCAACCTGCTGTCGCTTGGCCGCAAGGGTGATCGCATTCCCTATGTCGCCAAATTCTCGGCTACTCTGATGACGCAATATACCCATGATGTTGGCAACAACATGAATCTTATGGTGCGCGGCGATGTGAGTTATGTCGGGTCTTCCTATTCGGAATACCAGCCAACCTATGTTTACTATACCCGGTCTCCGTCCTACACGCTCGTCGGAGCCCGTACGGGTCTTGAAGGATCTGATGGCGACTGGGGTGTTTACGTCTTCGTAAACAACCTTTTCGACAAAGAAGCCATCGTCCGCAGAACGTCGAGTGCGTTTGGCAGCAACATCAACTTCAGCGCTCCGCCACGTACCTTTGGGCTGAACGCAAAAAAGAACTTCTAACAAATACCACTGGCAAGGGCAGGTCGTCGGAAAATGACCTGCCCTCTTTTTTCAGTGCCAAGCTTGTTTTGTATCATCCATCGTAAGGATATGCCCATGATCCGGAAACTCAGATTCACCGCGCTTGCAGTTATGGCGTCCACTCTGGTTTCCGGCACGGCCATATCCAAGGATGTGGTCATCCATGCCGGTCGCTTGATCGATGGACTGTCCAATACCCCGAAATCCCAGGTTTCCATCCTTATCAAGGACGACCGCATCGTCGGCGTCGAACAGGGATTTCTGCGCCCGGACGGCGCGGAGATTGTTGACCTGTCCAAAGCCACGGTTCTGCCCGGGCTCATTGATACCCATGTTCATGTGACCTTTGAGCCTGACGGCCGCAACCCGATCGTGAAACGCGTCACCCGCAGCGATCTTGATACTGCTATCGCCTCCACGACCTATGTCAATCGCGTCCTGCTGGCCGGATTCACCAGCGTGCGCGACGTGGGGTCAAGCACGGGCGTCGGCGTCGCGCTCAAACGCGCCATCAACGAGGGGACGATCCCAGGCCCGCGTCTGTGGGTCGCGGGCGCCGCCCTTGGTCCCACCGGCGGCCATGGCGATGCCCATAACGGCATGGATCCGGCGCTTGAAAATCCCCATTGGAGCGACGGCGTGATCGACGGCCCGGACGAGGCGCGCAAAACCGTGCGCCGTCTGCATCAGCAAGGCACCGATCTCATCAAAATCATGCCAAGCGGCGGCGTGCTCAGCATCGGCGACGATCCGAACGCCAAAATGATGACCGACGCTGAAATCAAAGCCGTGGTCGATACCGCCCATGAGCTTGGCATGAAAGTCGCCGCCCATGCCCATGGCAAGAAAGCCATTGATGCCGCTATCCGTATGGGTGTCGATTCCATTGAACACAGCACCTTCAGCGACGGCGAAAGCTATAAGCTTTATAAACAATACGGGACTTATCTGGTGCCGACCTTGCTGGTCGGAAAATATGGCAGTGACCTCGCCCGCAGTCATCCTGAACTGTTCAACCCCTCCGCCGCCGCCAAGGCGCTTCGAGTTGCGCCGGGCATGGTGCGGATGGCCGGAGACGCCCATAAGGCCGGCGTGAAAATCGCCTTCGGCACCGATACCGCCGCCCTCATGCCGCATGGTCATAATGCCGAGGAATTCGCGCTGCTGGTCAAGGCTGGCCTGACGCCCATGGAAGCGATCAAGGCCGCAACCACAAATGCCGCCGATCTTCTGGGCGCGAGCGACCGTGTGGGTTCAGTCCAAAGCGGTCGCTATGCTGATCTCATCGCTGTCAGCGGCGATCCCCTCACCGACGTGACCGAGCTTGAACGCGTCAAATTCGTTATGAAAGGCGGCAAAACCGTCAAGTCCTGGCCTGCCAACTGACTATCCACAGGAGTGTAAAAACAATGCGTACACCATCCGCCAAACAGATCCTGCTGTCCGCCACCGCCCTTGCGCTGTTGTCAACCGCCGCCATGGCCAAGGACGTGGTCGTGCATGCCGGCCGGCTGATCGACGGGGTCTCCAAGGATGCGCAGACGCAAGTCTCCATCATCATCAAGGATGATCGTATCATCAGCGTGGAAAAGGGCTTCCTGCGTCCTGATGGCGTCGAGATCGTGGACCTGTCGCAGGCGACCGTGCTGCCCGGCCTGATCGACATGCATGATCATATAACCTTCCAGTCGTCGGGCAAGAACCCGGTGGCCGAACGGGTCACCCACAGCAATCTCGATTCCGCCATCAGTGCCACCGGATATGCCCGCCGCACGCTTGAAGCCGGGTTCACCACCGTGCGCGACGTGGGCTCGGACACCGGCGTCGGCGTCGCCCTCAAACGCGCCATCAATGAAGGGACCATCCCCGGCCCGCGCATGTGGGTTGCAGGCGCGGCGCTTGGGCCCACCGGCGGCCACAGCGACGGTCGGAACGGCATGGATAGCGAGCTGTCCCATCCCCATTGGACCGACGGCGTGATCGACGGCCCCGATGAAGCGCGGAAAGCCGTGCGCCGCCTGCATCAGCAGGGCGCCGACCTCATCAAGATCATGCCAAGCGGCGGCGTGCTCAGCATCGGCGACGATCCGAGCGCCAAGATGATGACCGACGAGGAAATCAAGGCAGTGGTCGACACTGCCCATGAGCTTGGCATGAAAGTCGCGGCCCATGCCCATGGCAAGAAAGCCATCGATGCCGCCGTGCGTCTTGGGGTCGATTCCATCGAACACAGCTCCTACAGCGATGCGGAAAGCTACAAGCTTTATAAGCAGTACGGCACCTATATGGTTCCGACCTTGCAGGTGGCCTATGTGGTGTCCGAAGTCGCCCGCCTGCATCCGGAGCAGCTGAACCCGTCCTCCGCCGCCAAGGCTCTGCAGGTGGCGCCGCAAACCCTGCGTCAACTTGGCGAGGCGCATAAGGCTGGCGTGAAGATCGCCTTTGGCACAGACACGGCGCTGTCGCCCCATGGCAAGAACGCCGGTGAGTTCATTCTGCTGGTAAAGGCCGGACTGACGCCAATGGAAGCCATCAAGGCCGCCACCGTCAATGCCGCCGATCTTTTGGGGGCAAGCGACCGTGTGGGCTCGGTCCAAAGCGGCCGCTTTGCCGATCTCATCGCCGTCAGTGGCGATCCGCTCAAGGACGTGACCGAGCTTGAGCACGTCAAATTCGTCATGAAGGGCGGCCAGACCGTGAAGGCCTGGAGCGAATAACAGTCTCCAAATAGAAAACGCCGCCGCCGGTCAGTCCCAGCGGCGGCGTTTTTTTTATGACTTAAAACTTGTTGCGGGCAAGCCAGGCCGCGATCACCGGCATGCGGGTCTTGCGGACGTCGATGCGGTAGGCCACCGCTGCGATAGCCGTCTTGACCGATTGCTGGGCGTCAGCCGGGATGTTCGCCTCCCCATAACTCCGCAGCTTGGCTATCATGGCCGGATCGGATGACCCGGCACCAAGCGACGGAATGAAGCGCGTCCGCGCCGACACATCGACCTTGGCATTAACAGCGTCCTTATTGGCTACGGCGAAGTCGAACACGAGATCGGGATGTTCCGCCGCCGCCCAGCGGATCATGCTGGCGCCGGTGGTGACCCCGGGCTCATCGGTCATGGCGAGTGCGAGGGCTTGCCGTGTCAGGGTCTCGTCCTTTGCCACGGCGAGAAGATTATAAAGTTCCGGACGGATCAGGGCCGAGGTTTCCTGGGCGGCAGCCTCATGAATGGCGGTCCAGGTGGCCTGATCGGCATGGAGCGCCACCACCCGCAAAATCGTCCGCCGCAGCGAGGGTGGGATGGCCGCCGGATCACTGACCCGCGCCGCGAACCGCCGCCGGGCTTCGGCAATCACCACCGGATCGCCGACACGGCCGAGCGTGGTGATGAGATCCCCACGCAAAATAGCCACCGTATCCGGCTCGCCCGCGCGCGGGGTCCAGCCAAGCCTGTCGAGGACCGGGCGCAGATACTGTCCGGCGAACTTGCGCAGCGCCGCCTGTTGCCCCGCATTACCCTCGCCATAATCATAAAAACTTTGCACGAGGCTGGCCGCGCGGCTCCAGACATGGGGCTTGGCATCGGCCGGAATAGCACGCAGCAGGTCGAACACATCGGATGGCGGCTGTAGGCCCGCCAGCCCGAGATTGCTGCTGTCGCTCAGCAGCCCCATCTGATCGGCGGGGGCAAGCCTGGCGAAATTCGCGGCCAGGGTCTTGAACAGCCCCGGCGTATAGAGCGTGCGGTAATAGCCGCTTTGTCCGGCATTGACCACCACGGGCGCGCAGCCCGGCACCGTCATCTCGGCCCGTCCGCCCACGACCAGCGCGGCCACCGGCGTTGCGGCGTCAAGACCGCGCGCGAGCACCGGCACATGCCAGCCAAGCGGCGTCTTGTTCGGCCGGTCCTTGGTATATTCGCCCTGGCTGAGCATGAGTTCGGTCTGGCCATTTTTGCAGGCGGCGCTCTCCACCCGGATCAGCGGCACCCCCGGTTGCAGGGTGAAATCATGTGCGATTGCGGTCACCGGCTTGCCTGCCGCCGCCTCCACCGCAGCCCAGAGATCGTCGCTGACCGTATTGCCGTAGCTGTTGGCCTTGATGTATTTGCGCACGCCCGCGCGCCAGGCCTCGGTCCCCGTATAGGCTTCAAGCATGCCGATCACCGCCTGGCCCTTCTGGTAGGTGATCGCGTCGAAGGCCTGACTGATCTGGGCCACGGTTTCGATCTTCTGCACCACCGGATGGGTTGACGCGAGGGCATCCAGGCTCATGGCGGCATCGCGGCTGTTGACGGCGTCAAGCGCCGGATCCCATTCGGGATGGAAATGTTCGGTCACCCGGCCCTCCATCCAGGAGGCGAAGCCTTCGTTCAGCCACAGATCGTCCCACCAGGCCATGGTCACCAGATTGCCGAACCATTGATGCGCCATCTCATGGGCTTCAACGACGAAAATGCGCTGCTTGTCGCTTTCGCTTGAAATGGCCGGATCGAACAGCAAAGTATTTTCAAAGGTAAAGATGGCGCCCCAGTTTTCCATGGCGCTGAAAAACTGACTGCGGCCGGGGGCTGCGATGTTATCGAGCTTTGGCAGCGGATAAGGCACGGCAAAATAATCATCGAGCCAGGGCAGAATCTGCGCTGCGGAATCAAGGGCATAGCCCGCCTTGTCGATATCGCCCTTTTTGGCAATCACGCCCACTTCCACATTACGGATCTTACGGGTCGCCCGTTCAAACTCGCCCAGGCCGAAGAACAGAAGATAGGTGGACATTTTCGGCGAGGTGGCGAAGGACACAAGCTTGCGCCCGGATTTTTCAGCTGTTTCCGACGCGACCGGCATATTGCTGACCGCCATCTCGCCCGCTGGTACATCGGCCTTGACGCTGAAGGTCGCCTTGTAGAACGGCTCATCCCAGGAGGGCAGAACGTAGCGGGCGTAACTGTCTTCGAACTGCGTATAAAGCGCGCGGCGCTTGCCGGACGCCTCGTCATAATCCAGCGCGAAAAGCCCCGTCGCCTGGGTGCCGATCTTGCCCTTGTAACTGATATCGAGGCGATAGCGCCCGACAGGAAGAGCTTTTGTAAATTCAAAGGTCGCTGTCTGTGCCGCCGTATCGAGCGTGATCTTCGGCGCGGCGAAACCCCGCCGTCCGGCAAGGGTCGCCGTCACAATCTCCAGATCCGCCGCATTAAGCACAACCCGTGGCGTCGGTGTCAGCACTTCGAAATCAATGCCGACCTGACCGGTGAAGCTGAGATTTTGCGCGTCCGGCGTGAGCGTCAGATCATAATGATCCGGCCGGATATCGCGCGGCAGTTGACTGGTTTGCAACGGCGCCGCGACTGTCGAACTTGCGACCAATGTTAAAGCCAGACAGGAAACGAATGATGGGAGACGAAGCATGAGCCCTCCTGCTGCGTAAGATCCAAACGTCCGGCCGCGGCCGCGCATAGGTTGAGGATCATAGCAGATTTCAGCGCACCCGGCATTTGCAATAATGGTGCGCATTCGGGCAAAATTCATGCGATTTCGGGCTGAGTGATCAGGAAAGTTTTCAACAGTCGTTGTCTCTTTTTTATTTCCCCAAAATGTATATTTATCATAAGGTCATGATCTAAATACAATTAAGAAAATGTTTGCTAGCGGAGGAAAGTATGAGCATCAGGCAAACCAGAAAACCTGTCTCGACAAGCGCGACAAATCCACCTTCCTCGTTCTTGATTTCGCGCCGCGGTGCACTTGGCTTGCTTGGCGGTGGTTTATTGACCCTGGCAGCGCCCCGCGCGTTGTGGGCGGCCAATCGTAGCGATGTGATCGTGATCGGAGCCGGGCTGTCCGGCTTGCAGGCCGCCATGATCCTCGAGGAAAGCGGCGCAGCGGTCACCGTGCTTGAGGCCAGCAATCGCATTGGCGGCCGTATTTTCACGCAAGATGATGTCCCGGGCCGTCCCGAAGCCGGTGGATCAGAGGTCGGCGCGATGTATGCCCGCGTGCAAACCATGATCGAGCGCCTCAATCTGAAACTTCATCCGGCCGAACGGGCGTCACAAACCTACAGCTACCGCATCGATGGCACCAATATTGCCGCAAGCGATTGGGTTCGATCTGCAGCAAATCCTCTGCGCGGGACAGAGCATGATCTCCTGCCGACGCAACTCACCACGCATTATATGCAACGGCGAAATCCGCTTGAGGATCTTGAAAGTTGGCTTGGTGCGGATGCTGCGAAATTCGATATTTCCTATGAACGCTATCTTCACGATCTCGGAACTTCACCTGAAGCTATTCGCTTGATGCAAGTTGAAAGTCTGGCGGATTCCCTGTCCGACGTTTCGGCATTGTGGGAATTGCGGCGTCAGAAACTCAGACAGTTCAGCTCTGGTGCCGCAGTCGGCCTCCATTATCTTGAGGGAGGCATGAGCCGTCTGCCAGAAGCCATGTCCGCAGCGCTCGCAAGCGATGTCCGCACCGGTCAACAGGTTGTCTCGATCGACAGCACTGCGCATGGTGTCGAAGTCCGTTGCAGAAACGGGCAGGTCTTTCAAGCGCGCTACGTCATCTGCAGCTTGCCGTTGACTGTGCTGCGATCGATCAAAATCACGCCAGGCCTGCCCAAATTGCAACAGGAAGCCATTCAGAAAATTCCCTATGGCAATGCTACAACTTTATTTTACGCCATCAAGGAACCCTATTGGGAGGCCGATGGTCTGCCGCCCGCAATCTGGTCGAACAATCCCTATCTCCGTGCATTCAAAATGAATTCAGATGATCGGTCGCTATCGTATCTGTGGGTGTTTTTGTCGGGCGCCGGAAACAAAGCCATACGCGCGGCTTCGATCGACGACGCCAGTGCACGGGTTGGAAGCATGCTTGCCGAAATCCGCCCAAGCACCGTTGGCCGCATCGAGTTCATGCGGGCTTTTTCCTGGAGCCAAAACCCCTACAGCCTCGGGACTTTTGCCCATCGTGCACCGGGACAGATCAGCCGCTTTGGCAATGTGGCCGCCAACCAAGCCGGCAGGGTGCATTTCGCCGGAGAACATACCGCTGTTCTGATGAGCGGTCTTGAAGGTGCAATGGAATCCGGAGAGCGCGCAGCGGTCGAGGTTCTTGAGCGGCTGTAAGCAGCCATATGTTTCGGTCAAGAAAAATCCCGCGCCATTGCTGACGCGGGATTTTTTACATAACCATTGTTCTTAGAAACGGTAATTCACATTAGCACCAAGTTCACGGCCGCGCGGAATAGCAACCGCAAGGCAACGCTGACCCGCACCACCTGCCGACGGATAGAGACAGCTGAACATATTGCTGGTCGTACCGAGAGGACGTTTGTTGTCAAACAGGTCCTTGACAAAAAGCGACATTTCCCAGGCGTCTTTGCCAACTGAAAGCTTGGCATTGACACGCGTGACCGGCTTCAGATCAATCAGGTTGGCAATATCGCCATAGCGCTCGCCAAGATAACTGACATCCACACGGAAACGGCCTTCATAGGACGCGACTGGAAAACTATATTCGGAAGCAGCCGCCGCAGTCCAACGCGGCAGATTGACCGAGGTTTTTCCTTTCAATGTCGACCCCGAAGCGATCAATGCCTGAACGTCGGCATTGGTCGGCAAGCCGGGGAGGAAATCGGAATCATATCTATGATTGGCGTAACCAACATTGCCAGTCAGCAACCAGCTATTGGTGACCTGAGCGGCGGCATCGACTTCAAAGCCGTAAATTCGCGATTTGCCGACGTTTGCAATATCCGCGCTGGTAGAGCCCGGAATCTGGGTCGAGAATTGCTGATCGCGAACATTCTGATAGAAGCCTGCAATATTCAGAAGCGCACGGCCGCCGAATAAATTGCTCTTCACCCCGAATTCATAGTTGTCGAGTTTTTCAGGATCCACATAGGTGAATTCGCCGGTCACAGCATTGCGCGAGGTATTGATGCGGCCGCTCTTTGTGCCATAGGAATAGAGCGCATAAATCATGACATCATCGCTCGCCTTGAACTGAGCGGTGACGCGCGGCAGGAATGCCTTGCTACGCTCGTTTGAACCGGGCGTATTGACCGTGCAGGTCGGGCAAGATTCAAGTGTCACGTTTTCGATCTGATAACGGGCTTCGACTTCTGCCGTCAAGCGCGACGTCAAATCATAGCTTGCACCACCAAAGACCGAGTAAGTCTCGACCGACATATCGCCGAAAGGCTGACCGGTCGGGTTTGCTGTGGTCTTGCTGCTATGTTGAATGAAATGACGCTTATCATCGGAATAGAAACCACCGACACGCCAGCGAAAGGCATTGCTGCCTGGCGAAATCAGTCGAATCTGATGGCTATGATTGCGATATTCATCCTGTGACTGGGTCACGTTGGCAGTGGTTTTGGCGGTCGGCACCAGGTTCGGGAAATTGACGCTGAAGAATGGATCCCCGGCACTTGAACGATAGGTAAAGTCGGTGCTGTTGTGAACCGTCTGGTTGTAATAACCGCCGCGATAGCTCAATTCATAGCCGTTGTCGAATTCATGTTCGGCAATCAAGGAGACAAACCAGCGATTGCGGTCATTGCCGCAGTCCGACGGACGGCCACGGTCTTTCCCATCACAGCCCGTGGTCCCGAAAACGGGGTTGGGGATCGACCCGTTCGGGTAAAACCAAGGCAAAGTGCCTGTTGGCTTACCGAGGGCATTCAACGGCATGACAGGCATGAGATTGACGCCGGCAGCTTGCCATTCCTGAAGCGTCTGGACCTGGATGAGCGGTGTTTCGTCATGATCGGAATCATAAGCGACACGCAGCTTGAAGCTTGTCTGGTCGGTCGGCTTGAAATATGCCGAAACACCGAAGCTGTCGGTCTTTTCACCGCCAACGCCACGACCATCGGGCATTTCGGATCGCGACCCGATCTTCTTGCTGCTCGCGTTCATGGACAGCCACAGCTTGTCTTGCACAAGCGGCGTGGTGAAAGCGAGACCTACATCATAATTGGTGCTGCCGTGGTGAGTCGACATTTCGGCGCGGACGCGGCCGGTAAAATCATTCGACTCTGGCGTTTTCGAAATAAAATCAATGGCGCCGGCATATGTCGCACGACCAAATGTCGCACTTTGAGGACCTTTGATAACCTCTACGCGCTCAAGTTCACTGAGATCAAGGCTGCTCAGCTGGCCACTCACCGGAATGCCATCGATAAAAATCGAGACGCCCTGGAACTGGGCAAGAGTGGTGTTGGCCGACAAACCGCGCATGATAATCGCACTTGCATCATTGCGGCCTGTACTGCTGAAAAAGATCAGCGACGGCGTGAACTGCGCCAGATCACGCGCATCCTTCATGCCAATCTTGTCAATCGTCTCCTGGTTGAAGACGGTGATGGCAAGCGGCACTTCCTGCAGGGTTTCGCTCCGCTGTTTGGCGGTAACGATAATTTCTTCCAGATTGTGGATGGCCGCGGATTGCGCCATTGCCGTCTGGGATAGCATTGGCACCAACGCGCATATAGCCGCGCCGACCAACGTTTCCCGTTTAATATTTTTAAGCATTTTTTCCCCTCAATTTTATAGTGAATTGCGCCTAAATGGACATGGCGAGAATTTGAGTGGAGTAATCCACTGAATTTTCTTTTTTATATATATCGATCGTTTTATGTAGTTTTGAACTTCTATCGTCATTACATTATGATGACAATATGAAAATAGAGGGTGCATAGAAAAAAATGCTATGCGTGCCTAATTAGCAATAATCTGCCGAGGCTAAGGTTTAATATCCACACCCGCACTTAAAGAAAAGAACCAGGAGGCAGTCAACCTGCCTCCTGGTTCTAAAAGCCATTTTCAGAAATTGGTTCGAAACAAGGCTACTTGGTTTCCTGTTTCAAATAGGCAATGAGTTTTTCCCGATCGTCTTTCTTCTTCATGCCCATATAAGCCATTTTTGTGCCTGGCACTAAATTAGACGGCTTTTCAAGCCACTTATCCATGGTTTCCACCGTCCAGACCAGATCAGCATTTTTAAGGGCTTCAGAATATTTGAAACCCTCCACATAGGCTGCCTTACTGCCAAACATACCGTGAAGATTGGGGCCGACACGGTTTGGCTCCCCCGCTTTCAAGGTGTGGCACGCCTTGCATTGCACATAAAGAATCTGGCCGCGCTTGGCATCCTCAGGGGATAGCGCCAATTCCTCCGCCAATGCAACAGTTGCGGGCATTTGCATGAGAAACACCGTCGCGGCCAACAATGCCTTGAGAAACAATGGTTTTTTAGGGTGGCGTTGGGACATGCTGAAATCCGTCTTTTGGGTGGAGGTTTTGCAAGACCTTATAATTGATCATAACATTATGATAATAAAATATTTGATCAATGAAAACCTCATTATATCCAACGCCAGTCCTTGCCCCTGCCTGGTGGGTAGCTACCCGTTAGATTGTTTGAAGTGGATCCAACAGGATGAAAAGATAACTCCTGTCACGCAAAGTGTTTCGGCCCTCTGCCCCGAAGCAGACCCTGAATCTCTGCGCGTACAAACGGTAAGGTCAGTGCGGGAGCTTAAATCATGACGGACTATCGGTTGGGAATCGATGTCGGCGGGACCAATACGGACGCCGTCATCATGCGCGGGCGCGAGGTCGTGACCGCGACCAAGCGAGCGACCACCCAAAGCGTCGGCGACGGTGTCGTCGATGCGGTGACGGTCACGCTGCAACAGTCGGGGCTTGCCGCTTCGGCCATCAAGGCGGTGATGATCGGCACCACGCAGTTCGTCAATGCCTTCCTGCAACGGAAGAACCTGTCCGAGCTCGCCATCATCCGCATTTCCCTGCCGCGCACGGACGGCGTACCGCCCATGGTGTCCTGGCCGAAGGATCTCCGGGCCATCCTCGGGTCCAATATCTATATGACCAAGGGTGGGGCTTATTATACGGGGCAGGATTATATTCCGCTGGATGAGGAGGCGATCGCCGCCGCCGCTCTTGATATCAAGGCAAAAGGGCTGAAAGCTATCGCCATTTCGGCCAATTTCGCGCCGATCCGCCCCGATCTTGAACATCGCGCCCGCGATATTGTGCGCGGCATCATTCCAGACGCCATGATCACGCTGTCTTCGGATGTGGGCGGCATCGGCCTCATTGATCGTGAAAACGCCGCCATCATCAACGCCTCTCTCATGGCGTTTTCGCGCGAGGTGGTGACGTCGCTGGTGCAGGCCATCAAAAATCTGAACATCTCGGCACCGCTTTATATCAGCCAGAACGACGGCACGCTTCTGACCACCGAAGCGGCTGAGGCCTATCCGATCCTCACCTGTTCGGCCGGACCGACCAACAGCATCCGTGGCGCGGCGTTCCTGACCGGCCTTCAGGAGGCGGTGGTGGTTGACATCGGCGGCACCACCACCGACATCGGCTTTCTGGTCAAAGGCTTTCCGCGCGAAACCACGGGTGTCAATTACATCGGCGGAGTGCGCACCAATTTCCGCATGCCCGATGTTCTGTCCATTGCTTTGGGCGGCGGCTCCATCGTGCGCGAGGAGGAGCGTGGCATTGAGGTCGGGCCGCAATCGGTCGGCTTCCATATTCGCGAGGAAGCCTTGCTATTCGGCGGGCCAACGCTCACGACCACCGATGTGGCGGTGAAGGCCCGGGATCTTTCCGGCATCGGCGATCCGGCCAAAGTCGCGCATCTTGATGATGACTTTGTCAGCCGTGTCATGGATGCGATCCGGCTGCGTATCGAAGACGCGGTCGATCAGATGAAAACCAGCAGCAAGCCGGTGCCTGTGGTGATGGTCGGCGGCGGCAGCATTCTCGTGACCGGCGCTGTGGCCGGGGCCTCCGATGTGCTGATGCCCCCATATGCCGAGGTTGCAAACGCGGTCGGTGCGGCCATCGCCCAGGTAAGCGGCCGGGTCGACAAGCTCTATGACTATGGTCAGGACGGCGGACGCCTCGCCGTGCTGGAAATCGCCAAGCAGGACGCGATTGATGCCGCCATCCGGGCCGGCGCGGACCCTGATACGGTCGAGGTGCTCGATATCGCCGAATTGCCCATGATGCATATGAAAACCAACGCCGTGCAAGTCAAGGTGCGGGCCGTCGGCAACCTGTTCGCCATGAGCGAACGGGCCGCAGTATAGGGAGAGCCGCCATGAAACATATCAAAACCCCTCAGGACATTGCAGATATGGCGCGCGGCGCGGTGTTCCTTGGCACCGGCGGCGGCGGCGATCCCTATGTGGGGGAACTGTTCCTGTTGCAGCAGCTTGAAGAAGGCCGCAGCCCGATGATCGTCACGGCGGATGACGTGGCCGACGACGCCTTTGTGGTCTCGATCGCCGGTGTGGGCGCGCCTACCGTTCTGGTGGAGCATCTGGTGAGCGAGCGCACGCTTCTGGATCTGCTCGCCCGTGCGGAAGCCTTTTATGGCCGCAAGATCGACGCCCTGATCAGCGCCGAAATCGGCGGCGCCAATTCCATGTTCCCGCTGGCGCTTGGGGCGCGGGCCGGGATTCCGGTCATCGACGGCGACGGCATGGGGCGCGCCTTCCCGCATCTTGAGATGACCACCTTCAGCATCGACGGCATCACCGCGACGCCCACCGTCATGATTGACGACCTCGGCAATGTGGCGACGGTCACCACCCCGAACGACCGGCTGGCCGAAGACATGTTGCGGGCGCTCTGCAATACGCTAGGCGCCATGGTGCTTGGATCGTTTTATTCCATGAGCGGCAAGCAGATGAAACAATCGGCGGTGCGTGACACCATCACTCAGACGCTGGAAATCGGCCGCTGCATCCGGGAATCGCGGGAGACCTGCGAAGACCCCGTCTCCGGGCTGATGACCTATCTCAATGACCCGAAGCGCGGCCGTTATGCCCGCGTGCTGTTCGACGGCAAGATCACCGATGTCACCCATGAAACCCGCGACGGCTGGCATTGGGGCGCTGTCAGCCTGCAAAGCATGACCGACGCCAATGACAAGATGGTGGTAGAAATCCAGAATGAATATCTGGCCGCCCGCCGCAATGGCAAAACAGCCATCATCGTGCCCGACATGATCAGTATCCTCGACCGCGAAACGGCCGAGCCGCTGACGGCAGAAATGCTGCATTATGGCTTGCGTGTCAAAGTCATCGGCTATAGCGCCGTGCCCGAGCTCAGAACCGAAAAAGCCTTGAAGGTGTGCAGTCCTCGTCAGTTCGGCATGAATGAGGATTTTCTGCCGCTTGAATCTTTGGCCTGAGGCGGGGGAAAGGATCATGACCAAAATCCTGCGAAACTGCCTGATTTTTGATGGGCTGTCCGAGACGCTCAGGGACGGTCACGACATCCTGATCGAAGACGGCAAGATCGCGGCCATCTCCGAGCGCCCGATCGTGAGCGCAGTGGCCCACAGTCATGACATGGGCGGACGCTTTGTCATGCCCGGTCTGATCGACGCGCATTTCCATGCTTATGGCGTTGCCTTAAGCGTGAGCGCCATCGACAGCATGCCGACCTCCTTGCGCGCCTTGACCGCCCGCAAGATTTTGGAGGATAGCCTGCAACGCGGCTTTACCACCCTGCGCGATGCGGCGGGCGGGGATATTTCGCTTGCGCTTGGGGTCGAACGCGGGCTGATCAAGGGGCCACGGTTCTTCTTTCCCGGGCTCGCCGTCAGCCAGACCGGTGGCCATGGCGACATGCGCGCACCGGACCATGAGCCCATGTGCGGCTGCGCTTATTGCGGGGCGCTGTCGATCATCGCCGATGGCGCGGACGAAATGCGCAAAGTGGTGCGCGAACAATTGCGGCGCGGCGCAACCCATATCAAACTGTTCATATCCGGCGGCGTCTTCAGCCCCAGTGACCCGATCTGGATGAACCAGTTCCATGAATCGGAAATCGAGGCCGCGGTCTATGAAGCGCGAAGCCGCCGCACCTATGTGATGGCCCATGCCCATACGGCGGAAGCCGCCATCCGCTGCGTGCGGAACGGCGTGCGGTCCATCGAACATGCCACCATCATGACCCCGGAATCGGCGGCTGAGATCAAGGCCCATGATGCCTATGCGGTGCCGACGCTCGCCATCATGGAAGGATTGAAACTGCACGGCCCGGCGCTCGGCATTCCGAAAAACACCATGGACAAGATCACTGAGATCGAAACCCACGCCCTCGCCTCCATCGAGCTTTTGCATAAGGCCGGGGTCAAGATCGGGCATGGCAGCGATCTCCTGGGCAAACTGATGGACCGCCAGTCCCGCGAATTCATGTTGCGGCGTGAGGTCCTGAGCCCGTTCGAAATCCTGAAATCCGCCACCTCGATCAATGCCGAACTGATGATGATGGCCGGAAAACTTGGCGTGGTGGCCGAAGGCGCTTTCGCCGATCTGATCGCCATTGACGGCAACCCGCTGGATGATCTCGCGATCCTCGAACAGCACGACAAAATCCAGCTCATCATGAAGGGCGGCGAGATTTTCAAGGATACAATTTAGGGTAACTGGATGTCGATGCGGCCTGATGCTTTCAGCTATACCGGCGCCCTAGAGAGAGAGTAGCGAACGGCGGCGCTTGACCCACCCGAGCAGTCCGAACCCAAAGAGCATCAACGACCAGCTCGCAGGTTCAGGCACCGCATCCACCGGCGGATCGGGATTTTCATGACTGCCATTCAGGAAGCGGTTGTTGACGAGATAGGTTCCCGCATTCGCCGTCACCCCTTCAGGTAAAAGGAAGGCATCGGACCCGCTGACAAAACCAAAGGTATTCGAAAAACTCGCAGAGGCCGTCGCCGTCGGGCCGAACGTCAGGGCCGTCGCCTGAAGGTAAAACGTAAAATCGATATCCTGATTGAGGGGAACCATAATAGAAGGTGAGAGCAGGACAAGATCGATAATTGTCGAGTTCGGGTCGCCGCTTATAATCGTGAACCCGCTGGAACCACTACTTAATACGCCCTTATCGTCCGTCAGCTGAATGGCAAAAGGACCAAGTCCTGCAAAATACAACCGGGCTGTCGTCGTCGCCTGCTCAACATCACCGGCATTGGGTATCCCCACCGCAAAACTGCCGCTCAGATGTAAATACATTGCAACCGACACCAAGCCGTTCGAGGCCGACGAGAAGCGTACCGTATCGTTAAAATGTGCTTCCCCGAGGCCATTGGCCGACCCCGCAGCAGATGCCGCCGCACCCACGGACCCGTATGTTGCCGTGGCGGACGCAGAGTCAGCCACGCCCGGGGCTGCGCAGGACACGCTCGCGGTCACAGGCACATCCGAAATGCTGGTCCCGGGAGTACCGGAACAGTGATTGCCAAGCGGTGTTGGCTGAGTATAGGCGGTAAACGTTGGCGAGGCGGCGGCCGAGAGGCCAAAACAAAGAACAGCAGGGGCAGCAGTCATAAGAAATTTCATGGCTGAGCGCATAGTCTATCCCCCAATGGACGCACAAATGCACGTCTTCATCGTCAATTTGACTGGAGCTGACACGGACCTTTTAAGTGAATTAACTCAAATTTATATATTTGTCAGATTGCACGCAATAACGAACTGATTCGGCAATCATTTTAACAATGACCTGTGCTCCACGCGATACACCTCCCTCTGATCCGAAGGAGGACTTCTCAATCTGAAGGAGCCTCAGCTTCCGTACTGTTCGTCTATAACTAGCTCCCAATTGTCATTACCGGGCTTGACCCGGTAATCCATGCTTCACCCAACCGGGCGGTGGCAAAATGGATTGCCGGGTCAAGCCCGGCAATGACTGTATATTGACAGTGTGTAATTTGGGCCCCTACCCGAACGTCCACCGTCACTGCCGGCTGATCACCAAGGCGAATGAACAAGGAGGACGACCCCGGACAATTTTGGGACACGCCCTGGAAATGGCCCCATTGGTACGATGCCGTCCGGGCTCAGATCCGGTGGCTTTGCACCTGAGTGTGGCGCGACAAAAGTGCAATGCAGGTGATCGCGCCGAGCAGGGGGAAAGCCATCAGCGTCGATAGAATGACTGGCATGACATCATGCATGTTCGGGCTGTCGGCCTTGTACCCGTAGGCGGCGAGTGTGAGCCCGGTGACCGCCTGCGACAGGCCGATAAAGCTTTTGTTCGTCAGGGTGTAAAGACCGAAGATGCTCATATGATACTGCCTGCCGGAAAGCCCCGGCGCGTGGTCGAGCGCGTCCGGCAGCATGGACCAGTTGAGCATAAATATGCCGCCGATAGCGCAGCCCGCGAGTCCGGCGACAAGATACAGAACCTCACGCGATTCAAGCGCCGCTATGGCGATCAGCATGGCAAGGCCCAGCAGACCGTTCGCGTATTGTGACGCTGATTTTTTCTGCCGCATGCGATTTGACAGCTTGGACCAGAACAGCAAAGACGCCGCCTGACAGGCCGACATGATAACGAGAGCGGTCGCGCCCGCCTCTTCACTCCCAATCCCGTATTTGCCGTAATAGACGATGGCACTGCCGATAATCGGCGTGGTCAGCGAGGTCACGGCGGTCAGCGCGAAGACGATAATCAGGAACTCATTCTCCCTGATCCGCTTCAGCAGATCGCCTAAGCCGAGCGGCTCGCTCTGCTCGCCCGCATGGACGCGAATATTGCAGATGGATAACAGACAAAGGGCAATAACGACGAGATAGATTGCGGCAAAGATCATGGCCGCAGTCGAAAACTGTTCATGCGACGCGGCGAGGCCGGAATCATTCAAAATCACCGTCATGGCCAGGGTAACGGTCAATCGTCCGGCGGCGCTGAAAAAGATGCGGAGACTTGCGATATTGGTGCGATCGCGGCTGTTCCGGCTGAGGAACGCCAGCATGCTGTTATGGGGAATATCGACAATCGTATAAGCGGAGCGAAACAGAATGAGGGCGATAAAAATATAAAAAACACGATAGTCAGCAGCGATCGATTCGGCCTGAAACAGCCCGACGAAAGTGACGGCGGTCAGCGGCGCTCCGATCAGGAAATAAATCCGCACGGTCGGGAATTTTTCGCGCAGACGGTCCGCAGCAATACCCATGATGGGATCGCAGATGGCATCCCAGATCAGCGAGATAAAGATGACCGTCCCGGCGATGGCCGCAGGAATACCCAATCTGTCGGTCAAGTAAAACAGCGCGAACAGCTCGACAAAGGATCCAAGGCAGCTTTTACCGAAATTCCCGCTGGCATAGAGGGTATGACGGACGAGCCGGTCGTCTCCGATTGCGATATTTGTACTGTTGTCAGTCATCAGAGCTTCGCAAAATAGCCATGAGTGAGGGGCAGCAGAGCGGCACCGATGGCGGCGGCATCTCCATTTGCTTCTGAAGGCACAAGCCTTGCTGTCGGGCGCGGAACGGAGCGCCGCTTCTGGTCGAACAACTCGATCTGGGCGATCACTTTTTCTGCCAGTGCACGCGGTATGCGGCCGCCGAACACGATGGCATCAAGGTCAAGGATAGCGGTCGCATTTGAGGCAATGATGGACAGCGAATCGCGTACCCGCGCTATCCAGTCGCTGTTGGCGGGCCAGCTAATGTCGAAACTCTCGACCATATCGTTCACATTGGAAAACACATGTCCGTCCCGCGTCACAAGCTGGCGCAGCAGTTCGAGGTTGGGGAACGGGTAAATGTCCGACGGCAACCCGCCCGCGAACTCGCCGGCATTGCCGTGCCGTCCGCGCCACAGCTCGCCATCGAGGATGACGCCACCGCCGACGCCGGTCGCGATATAGAGATAAGCGAAATTCTGGGCCCAGCGGCCGACGCCGATCATGCTTTCGCCAAGTGCCGCCACATTGCCATCGTTGTCGGCCCAGACCGGCAGACCGAGGGCCTTCGACATGACATCCTCCAAATCAATGCCTGCCCAGTCTTCAAGCACATAGGGCGTATTGAAGCCGACACCCTGGCCGATGAAGGATCCCGATATGCCGACGCCTGCACCGGAGACGACCGCGTTTTGCGGCAATTGCCTGGCGCGGATGCTGCCGATGGTGGCCTTGACCCAATCGATGACCGCCGTCATGTCCATGGGAGAGAAGGCGCGCCTTTGTTCCTGCAATATCCGGCCCGAGAAATCCATCACCGCGATGGAGCCGGCGTCCGCCATGATCGAGATGCCGAAGGTATAGGTGAATTCGGGCGCGATCTTCACCGTCGCACTTGGATAGCCGCGGCGGCCGCTGGCGATGCGCGTGCTCGGCTCCAGCATCCCAGCATCCAGAAGCTTGCTCACCAGTCGGGACACCGATTGCTGGGTCAGATCGGTGGCTTCAGAGAGAATCGCCTGAGTCAAAGGACCGCGCCGAAACAGAAGGCCGAGAATCCGTCGTTCACTGCGTGTCAGTTCGGGTAGGGGCGCGCTGGGCGGCCTGTTGTTTTCAGCGAGCTTAGAATTCATGTTAATTCTCATATAATTAGAAAATTTTCGTGCAGCTTGAAACGTTCCAGCGCAATGGGAGCGGCCGAAAAATACACATGATGTGTATAAAATTCTAGCTTTTTGCTGAAAACGCGCTATCTTGTCACAAAATATACACATAATAAGTGAAATATAGGGAAATAAATTTCAATCAGGCTCATATCTCACGCCTTAAGTGTTAATATCGGTGAGATTTCTGCTTTGGGAGTGGCCTGATTGTATTTGCTGGGCTTTAATCTGAATCCTGAGGGGGGATCGTATTATGACATTTCATGCACCCAAACATCCGCTGTCCTATCAACTGACAAAAAATCTGAAGCCTTTTCTGCTCGCAAGCGTTGCCCTGTCCGGCTTCGCCGCCCCTTGCGCCATGGCCGCTCCGGCGACTGATGGGCGGGTCATGATCGAAGAGGTCATGGTGACGGCAACCCGGCGCGCCGAACCGCTGCAAAAGGTACCGATCGCAGTTTCGGTCATTTCCGGCGATGTGATGTTATCCGCCAACCTGAACAACCTGCGCGATGTGTCGACCCAGATTCCGTCGCTCAATTTCCGCACCGCCGCGTCCAACAAGGACCAGGCGCTGTTCCTGCGTGGCATCGGCACCATCTCCACCTCGCCGGGCGTCGAGCCGTCGACTTCGACCGTCATCGACGGCGTGGTGATGGCCCGCCAGGGCCAGGCGACGCTCGACCTCATGGATATCGACAGCATTGAAGTGCTGCGCGGGCCTCAGGGAACTCTATTTGGCAAGAACTCCTCGGCCGGGGTGCTTAATATCATCACCAAGCGGCCGACCCAGGACCTGACCGGCTTTATCGACGCCGCCTATTATAATCGTGGCAATGAATATCGCGTGCAGGGCGGCATTTCGGGCGGTCTTGTGGAAGATAAGCTCGCGGGCTCTGTAACGGCGCTTTATGGCGATTATCAGGGCAATGTCACCAATGTCTTCGATGGCTCGACCGTCAATGGTTACACCCGCTATGGCGGCCGTGCCAAGTTGCTGTTCACGCCGAATGACGATCTGCGGATCCTGCTGTCCGCCGACTATATGCATACCAAGGATACGACCCCGCAGGGCGTCGTCGCCCAGACCTCGCTGACCGTCTTTCCAACCGGCGTGGTGAACAACTATGCAGCATTTGCAACTGCGCTGCGGCCAGTTGTCGCGAGCCTCGACAATCGTGAAATCAACAGCAACTTCTTTACCCATGCCAAGGACAAGAACTACGGTTTCTCGGGGCAGATCGACTATGATTTCGCCGGTCACACCCTGACCTCGATCACCGCTTACCGGCAATGGACGAATCTCCAGTTCCAGGATCAGGACCGGTTGCCGGGCCCCCTCGCAGCGTTCCCGCAGCAGCATGACCGCGGCGACCTCAAGTTCCACCAGATCTCGCAGGAACTGCGGCTCGCCTCGCCCCAGGATCAGTTTATCGATTATGTGGTCGGCCTGTTTTATTTCCATGGCAAGGATGAGGAAACCTATCGCCGCGACACCACAGTCGTGAGCGGCACCACATCGACCACCTATACCGGCATCGCCAATTTTGGCGTCACCAACAGCAGCTATGCGGCCTTTGGTGAAGGCAATGTCCATTTTACGGACAAGTTCCGGGCCACCGCCGGTGTGCGCGTGATGCAGGATAAAATCGACTATGACTTCGCGCGCGTGTCCACATCCCCGACGCCAGTCGCGGGGATTCAGACCAGCTTCAGCAGCACGGGCAAGAACAAGCATACGGATTATTCCAGCCGTCTTGGCCTACAGTTCGATGTCACGCCGGATGCCATGACCTATTTCACCTATGCCCGTGGCTACAAGGGTGCGGCTTATAACCTCGCCTTCAGCATGCTGCCCCAGGATACCGGGGTGTTGAAGCCGGAAACCTCCAATGCCTTTGAAATCGGCCTGAAATCCAAGCTGTTTGGCGGCGCGGTCATATTCAACATCGATGCCTATCTCGACAAGCTCAAGAATTATCAGGTGCCGTTCTTTGACATCTATAATGGCTCGCAGGTCACGCGCCTGATCAACGCGGGCAAGGTCTCGACCCGTGGCGTCGAAGCTGAAATGACGGCGCGGCCGACGGAAGAACTGACACTGACCTGGGCGCTTGCTTACACCAAGGCGCGAGTCGATGAATTCAAGTGTCCCGTCGGGACGGCGGCATCGTGCCAGATCAATGGCAGAACTTTGCCGTTCGCACCTACCTGGCGCAGCAGTCTGCGGGCGAATTACGCCCAACCGCTGACCGATAGCCTGACATTGAACCTCGGCACCGACATCAACTGGCAGACCAAGATTCAGTACAGCCTCAACCAGACGCTGGATACCATCCAGCAGCCCTATGCAATCTGGAATGCAACCATCGGCCTTGAAACCCAAGATGGCTGGGCGGCGAATTTCCTCATCAAGAACATCACCAACAAGTCTTACTCGCCGTATCTGCAAACCTTTGGCAGCGGCCTGGTGCGATTTGTTCCCCGAGATGACCGCCGGTATTTTGGCGTCAATCTTCACAAGAACTTCTGATTATCTAGCAGCCTCGCCGCCGCCGAAAAAGACTGACAGACAACTGAAAACCAGGGCCGGAATTGGTGCCCGCCCTGGTTTAAGGTAAGGACATAATCATGACGTTGAAGACCAAAGAAATCTGGTGCGTTGCCATGTTGATTTCGGCCTGCGGTATTGGCTTAGCTCATGCGGAGAACGCCAAACCAACTCCCACAAGCCCCGTATCTTCCAGCCACACGCAGTCTCGGATCAAGGCGATCGGGCATCGTCTTGTCACGCCAAAAGCGAATGATGTGATGGTCATCGCACATCGCGCCTGCTGGCGGGAAGCACCGGAAAATTCCGTCGCGGCGATCGAGGCATGCGCCCGCATCGGTGTCGACATGGTCGAGATCGATGTGCATATCAGCTCGGACGGCCATCTTGTCATCATGCATGACGATACCGTGGACCGGACGACCAATGGCCAGGGCCTGGTGCAGGATCTGACACTAGCGCAACTGAAGGCACTTTATCTCAAGGAAGCCGAGGGCGGCGAAGGTGCTGCCCTGACCACGCATAGAATTCCGACGCTTGAGGAAGCCTTGAGCGCGGCCCGGGGGAAGGTTTTTGTCAATCTCGATGCCAAGGGGCCGAGCTTGCTGCGCGCGCTCGCGCAAGTTCGCGAACTGGGCTGGACCGACGGCATTCTGTTCAAAGGCACGGATGTCCCGCCACAAGACCTGGCCAAGTTCAAAGATGCTTATTTCATGCCCGTGGTGAAAGAAAGCTTCGGCAGCATCCAGTCGCAGCTTCCTCTTTATAAAGCCTATCGGCCGGTCGCGTTTGAAGTGGTTTATGACAGTCCCGATTATCTCGAAAAAAATGCCCGGGATGTGGTCGACAATGGCTATCGGCTGTGGGTCAACACCATGTGGGAAGGCTTGGCCGCACAGACAACCGACGCCGGGGCAAAGCAGGACCCCGATGCAAACTGGGGATACCTCGCGACAAAAGGGGTCAATATGATCCAGACCGACGATCCGCGCGGGCTGCTGGCCTATCTGCGCGCCCAAAATCTACGCGCTCCAAATCTGCACAAGGACTAGGGCGGCCAAGACCGGTCAAGGGGGGGATAAGTGATGCAACTTGCAACGATCGACATCGTCATCATCAGCATTTATGCGATCGCGATCATTGCCGTGGCGCAATGGGTCAGTCGCGATAAAAAGGGGCATAAAAAAGACAGCAAGGATTATTTCCTGGCTAGCAAGTCGTTGCCCTGGTGGGCAGTTGGGACATCACTGATCGCCGCGAATATTTCTGCCGAACAGATCATCGGCATGTCGGGCTCGGGTTTTGCCATCGGCCTGGCCATTGCCAGTTACGAATGGATGGCGGCCATCACGCTGATCATCGTCGGCAAATATTTTCTGCCAATCTTTCTGCGCGAAGGCATCTACACCATGCCGCAATATCTCGAACGCCGCTACGGGCATTCGGTGCGCATGGTCATGGCCATTTTTTGGCTCGGCGTTTATGTGTTCGTTAACCTGACCTCAATTCTGTGGCTTGGTGCTCTGGCGATCCATGCCGTCAGCGGGGTGGATGTGGTCTACAGTCTGGTTTTGCTCGGTGCGCTTGCGGCGGCTTATTCGCTCTATGGCGGGTTGAAGGCGGTAGCCCTCACTGCGGTCGTTCAAGTGGCTTTGCTGGTCATGGGCGGTCTGATCATCACCTGGCTCGCGCTGGATCACATCAGCGGCGGAGCGGGGCCGATTGCCGGCTTCATCGAATTGACGCATCGCGCGCCGGAAAAATTCCATATGATCCTGTCGCCGGATGATCCGAATTATATCAGCCTGCCGGGGCTCTCGGTGTTGCTTGGCGGCATGTGGGTCATGAATATTTCATACTGGGGCTGCAATCAGGATATCATCCAGCGCGCACTCGGCGCGAAGTCCGTCAAGGAAGCGCAAAAGGGCGTCGTTCTTGCAGTCTTCCTCAAGCTTCTGATGCCAATTTTCGTGGTGCTTCCAGGGATTGCAGCAGCTGTGATCGCGCCCGATCTCGGGGCCCCGGATCTTGCCTATCCGGAAATGATGAAACTGGTGCCGTCGGGGATCAAGGGTCTGGTGTTTGCCGCCCTGATCGCAGCGATCGTGAGCGCGCTTGGATCCTTGATGAATTCGATTTCGACCATCTTCACCATGGATCTGTACCGCCATTTCAAACCGCAAACGGAAGAACAGAACCTGGTCAAGATCGGGCGCTCCATGACGCTGCTGTCCATCACGCTGGCCGTGATCGTGACCAAGCCTCTGCTGTCGGGATTCGATCAGGCGTTCCAGTTCATTCAGGAATTCACTGGTTTCTTCACCCCCGGCATCGTTGTCCTCTTTCTGCTCGGCCTGTTCTGGAAACATGCCACGGCGAAGGGCGGCCTTGCAGCGGCTATCGGATCGGCCGTGCTGTCGGCCATCTGCAAGATCTGGTGGCCGGAGCTGCCATTCATGGATCGGGTCGGCCTTGTTTTCCTCGCGTGCCTCGCGCTTGCGGTTACAATTTCCCTCGCCGACAAAACAGACGGCGGCGTGCGCCACACCAACATCAAGGACATCAATTTCCAAACCTCCTCAGGCTATAACTTCGCGGCCCTGAGTACGGTTTTGGTGCTGACCGCGCTTTACACAACATGGTGGTGATCTGATGGTTACGCGCTTTGTCCTTCCGGCCTTCATCCTGGCCTTTGCTTTATCCTGCGGAACCGCTCAAGCTGATGAGCCGGACGTCTGGTTCGCGGCGGGCACAGCGACGGTGAAGGCGCGGCTTGCTGTCAAGCCCAACACCCGGAAAGCGAAGAATATCATTCTCTTTATCGGCGACGGCATGGGTGTCACCACGGTGACGGCAGGGCGCATTTTCGATGGTCAGTCACGCGGCGGACAGGGCGAAGAAAATGCTCTGTCGTTCGAGAATTTTCCGCATACAGCGCTGGTGAAGACCTATAACAGCAATCAGCAGGTTCCAGATTCCGCCGGCACGGCCAGCGCCATGAATACCGGCGTAAAAACCCGCGCCGGCGTGCTTGGCATCACGGCTGCGGCACATCGGGCCAATTGCAGCGAAGCCCTGGCCAATTCCGTGCCGACCTTTGCCGAACGGGCAGCGACACAAGGCAAGGCGATTGGCGTTGTGACAACGACCCGCATCACCCATGCCACGCCTGCGGCGGTTTATGCCCATTCGGCAGACCGCGAATGGGAAGGGGCGGACGATCTGCCACCTGATGCCCTGCAGCAAGGCTGCAAATCGATCGCGCAGCAATTGATCGAATTTTCACCTGGGCCCGGGATCGCGGTTGCTCTCGGCGGTGGCCGCGGAAAGTTTGACGCCAGCTTGCTCAGCAGCTGGCGCAGCAGATTTCCGGATGGGCGACTGATCGCCGACCGGACAGCGCTTGCCGCACTTGACCCCGCAAAGGCCGGGCATGTGCTCGGGCTGTTTAATAAATCGCACATGGCCTATATGCAGGACCGGACGGCGCAAACCACCGAGCCAACCTTGTCGGAGATGACGGCGAAAGCGATCGAGATCCTGTCGCACACCAAGCAGGGTTATTTCCTGATGGTAGAAGGCGGACGCATCGATCAGGCGCATCATGAAGGTGTGGCCGGAAAAGCGCTGCTGGAAGTTCAGGAGTTTTCAAAGGCCATACAGACCGCCTTTGACAAGGTCGACCTCAAAGATACCCTGATCCTGGTCACTGCGGATCACAGTCATAGCTTCACCATGGCGGGCTATCCGACACGGGGCAATCCGATCCTTGGTCTCGTCACGGAAAATGACGAGCATGGCGATCCGCTGGACGTGCCTGCACTCGCGCTGGATGGCCAGCCATTCACGACACTTGGCTATTATAATGGCCCGGGGGCAGTGACAGGCCCGAGGCCCGCGCCCTCGACCGCAGCGAACGCCAAACAGCAGGCACTGATCCCGACTGCGGATCACTTTGCAAATGCCACCAATTCTGCTGAAACCCATGGCGGCGAGGATGTGCCCCTCTATGCGGCCGGGCCCTGGTCCCATCTGGCGGACGGGGTGATCGAACAGAATGTGATCTATCACATCATGTCACATGCCTATGGTTGGCGAACGCCATAAGCCCAGATCATCTGTTTTATGGATCAGTCGGTCTCATCAGATGAACCGCTGCTGTCCGATCTGGATATTTCATCCAGCTCGACACTCTGGTCCTCGTCATTACTCTCCTCCAGAGAATTGAGGAAGGCTTCATACCTGGCCTCATCATCATCGCTGAGGACATTCTGAACCTCCTCAATGCTGACGCTCTCCCCATTTTCTTCCGAAACAAAGAAGCAATCCCAAAGCGCGTTGAGAACTTTTGTCAGCATCGGCTGGATAACAAGGAAACCGATCAATCCAACACAGGCAAGCGACCAGTCGCGGAACAGGAAAGTGGATTGGCCGCCAATACAATATTTGCGTACGTCGTCACCCGTATAGGTGCCATTCATGTTGCGCAAGATTTCCCCACCCGTGGGGCCGCAGAAATTTTCAAGGTCATAGAGCCCCGTATACCAGGTGCCGAAATTGGCAATGAGCATGCCGGTCAGGCGCGTCAGCACATTGACCCCGTTGCCCACGACATAAGGGCGGCTGGTTGCAGGGTTTGTTTCCGTGCTGAAATAGGCCTTGGCCTCTCTCTTCCAGTCCTTCGGCGGATTGATGACGATGGATCCGCCCAGACATTTTCTGAATAGAGTTTGCACCGCATAAGTGGTCATGCCACCGGCCTGAGCGGTGCAAGAGACGATCATTTGGCGCGTGCCAAGATTGGTGCTGCCAAACAGGGAGGTTACGCCACCGCCAAGCGTGCTGGTCAGGACCGTGGACAAGGGATGTCCAAGATATTGCTTCAATGTTGAAAATCGCCCGGAATCTTGCGACGTATAAAACTTCTCCCCATGGGGATTGATTAGGCTGGTGAATAGAACGCGGCCGAATTCATTGGAAAAAACAGAGAGCGCATTGCCGCTCACCATGCCGACCAGGGGATGAACGCCGAGAAAGCGAATGAAAAGACCGCTGATGATGCCAACGCCGCCGTAAGAGCAGCTGTAGATCAAGACCTCCGCCCCGATCCGTTTAAAGTAAGTCCCCGATCCGACAGCGTGAGCAATGAGAGGATCATTCTCGGTGACGCCATGGGTTGCGATATTTTTCAGAGTATCTTCGGGATTGTCATAAACGGGATGAAGGCTGATCGTTGTATTTTCCCCACTGAGATTTGCGGGGCGAAAGCGGCCCAGATTAGAGGCCACGGGAATAAAGATTATATCTTCTCTGGCGTCATTCTGCTCAGTCGAATCATCGTCTTCCAGCCGGATCATTGCCGCGCTCCATTTTCTCTGGTGTTCATTCTATGAATACTTCAGGCATCCGTAGAATGACGTTTTCACCAGCGAAATGTGATTGAATTTCAGACGGGCTCGGGCGTTGCTTAGGGAGAGATATTCTGGAAAATAAAAAAGGGACTTCATTACGAAGTCCCAGAGAATATGAGATATAAAAAATTTTTTATTTCAATCTGCAATTGTATACTCCAGAAACATGATCATCCTTACCCTTCACTTTCTCTTTTAATGAATCAATATCTACTTTAATTTTATTGATATAGATATCCAGATCCCCCTTCATATCGGGATAATCTTTAATATTATATCCAGGCTTTAATTTAAATAGATCTAGAAACTCTCTTTTCAAGAGAGGAGCTCTTTCGGCTCTCGCCTGAGTGAGGGCATAGCGTTTTTTCTCTTCTTCCTCAACTTCCTTCTTGAGTGCAGTATACTCTGCATAAGCCTTATCAAATTCCCCCCCATTACCTTCCGCGACTTTATAAAGGCGCTTTGTCCAATCCGGCAATTTGAATTCGGATGCCAGACCCTTCATATATTTTTCTTTGATCAGACTGCTGGGACGATATCTGATGTCACTTGGAAATCCATGTTTGCCGAGAGCGCCCATAAAGGCAAGGCGCAGATCTTCAGGCAGATCGGTTGTTGCATAAACAACTTTCACAAAGGAAGAATTGAGTTCTTTCGCCCGATCAACCATTGCCTTGGTTGATTGCATTTTTGAATAACCATAGCTATTCGACGCTTCGATCGTTCCCCCCATGTTGATGATAAAACCACAAATCGACAATTGATCGATATAGGAATCATCCTCGCCAAGACGACCGGCAACGGTTAAATCCTGATAACGGTCGGAAAGTCCAAAACGGGCGTTCTCGATAAGTTTTTTCAAAGCATAAGTTTCGGCTTGAGCCCCAATCACAAGATTGAGCTTATCTCCCATCACCTTTTCATATAATTTCATAAAATTATCTTGGACTGCACCCTTAATCACATTTTGTCGCCCCATCAGAAAAATTTCTGTCTTATTGTTAGCTTTGAGCAGGAGCGTAAGAGATGGAATGGCAGACATCTGATAGATCAACACATTGGTTATGTCCGAAAAACCCATGGTCCAAAGAAACATCTGGTAGGTCTGTCGTTCGATATCCTGCAATTCATTTGGGGTGAAGGAAGCCGTCTTGTAATTTTCTATCCCTATTGCGGAGTCCGTAGAAAAAGGTAAATCTTTGGTATGCTTCTTGAAGTCATGCCATCCAAAGGCCTTGATTTCATTGATTTGAACGTCTCCGTTCGACTCCGATTCAGCATTCCCGCTCGCCAGCAGAACATTCGGCCTGATTTCCCGGATTTTTTTACGAGCAGCTTCCAGATCAAGCCTAGTCTGCTTGGCATAATTGACCACAAGATCTTCAACGCCGCCATGAAGAAGAAAAGGATAGATCTTGAGAACGACATGATCCCTATATTTGGGCTGCTCGCCAATTAGCTTGATCAGAGCAATCGGTGCATCATTTCTAGAATCAATATAGAGCGTCATCTCCGGCATGAGCTCATGAACAACCGCCAGAACATCATCTGTGCGCATGATGTTAACGATACCTGTCTTTTCCACATCTGGATTAGGACCAATGGGATTGAGAATATCGATCTTGGTCGCTTTGATGTCGTCAAAGTTCAGGTCCTGCACCTTGACCGGCCCATCGTTATAATTTCCCGTAGTACTGTTTGTCGTAAGTTCATGGATCACAATGCTGACATGATCCTTGGTTGAGAGAACATCAAACTCGACCGAACGGATGCCGACGACATAAGCGTTGACGATGGCGGCCAGAGAGTTTTGCGGAATTCCATAGGCGTTATTATAGAGCCCCCGATGAGTGTTGAATTGAAAATTATCACTTATGAACTTGTTATCCTGGATAAGTCTGTCAACCGGGGCAAGTCCAGCATGAGATTTCATACCCTCTATGAAGACGTCGTTTTGTTTAACACTTGCGACCACGGATCGCTCTTCTTCATATACCGATTCCGTCCTGTCCTCTTTTGCGTATTTTATGATGTTATCGATCTCTTCCTCTTTGAGACCTTCATATGCATCCTTAAACTCTTTAATACCTATCCTCAGCTCCCCGATTTTTTTATTTCTTCCTACTTCATCTAACGGAAGCGGCTTGGAAAGCTCAACGATCAGATGATGAAATTTAGTGCCCATAACATGGCTGGAGATAAGGCTTGAATAGGCGCCATAGCGGAATTTTCCTTGCCAAAGTAGTTCTTTATCCGGCGAGGGCCGCGCTTCATATTTATTTGCCTGAGCCGGCAGGGAGGTTATGAGAAGTAGAAAGAGAAAACAGGACATAGAGAAAGCGGTATGCAATCTCTGTGTCAGTGATGAGAACGGGCGTTCTGAGCAGATGAATAGTTTTAGCAGCATTTTAAACCCCTATATTTTGCATCTGTTTTTTGGTCTGCCGTGAAAAGCGAGTGCCTGTGACGGTGCTGACTGATCGGCCATATTCCCTGCCGACGTCTCTTTGCAGTGCAGAATCTCACATCCTAAAACGGGACAACCCGCCGGATTTTGATGAACGGCAGGAGTCTTTTCCGAATTCACAGTCACGACGGCTGAAGTTGGATTTTGTGATGACAGAAAAAAGCGGCGCGCCTTGTGTTAACGAATAGGCTCTTTCGCAGCGGCAGGTATCTGTACTGATATGAAGCTCGCGTCCGGACTATTCCGGGTTTTCTAAGGGCTAGAGCAATTGGCCAAAGGGCCATTGACTTCAAGCGCCTCAGGTTTACCCTTTATCTCAAGGCACCTTTGGAGGACATGTTGCATGTCGGTACAATTGAACCACACCATTGTTTCGTGCCGCGATAAAACTCAATCTGCGGCGTTTCTGACCGATATCCTCGGCCGCCCGCCAGCGACGACGTTCGGACCTTTTCTGGTCGTCGAACTCGATAACGGCGTTTCGCTGGATTTCTGGGATGCTGATGGCGCCATCACACCGCAGCATTACGCCTTTTTGATCGGCGAGGCGGAATTCGACGCCGTATACGCCCGTATCCAGGCGAACAACCAGACCTATTGGGCCGACCCGGGACGTTCGCAGGCGAATGAAATCAACAGGCGAGACGGGGGGCGTGGATTCTATTTCGAGGATCCGGACGGGCATTTTCTCGAAGTCCTCACCCGCCCCTATGGCAGCCGCTGAGACGCTCAGGCGAGGCGATCGCAAAATGCTTTGGTGAAATGGGACAGACTATTGAAGCCGGTGCCAAAGGCGACTTACGAGATATGGAGCCCGGTCTGCCGACGGCTCCCGCTGCCAAGCGAAATTAGAGCCGAGGGAACCACAGTGATGACGGCAAATACGCTCGTCGCCGTTGCCTAAGGCGCACCGCCCTTGACCATACGTTTTCCCAAGGCGACGTACCTGCAGTTATTCCAGACCATTTGTGGGCCGTTCTGCAGGAGCATAAGGACAGATTTTATCACCAGATCGACGACGATGAGCCCCACCCATGGCGAGTTTCATGGATGGAGCGTTAGAAGGGTACGCAGAGGCCAAGGGCCATCCTGTAACGCATTTATTTATATGAATTTATTCTGGAAAAAAGATATTGGCGGAGAGGGTGTCCGGCATATATTGAGATTAACATACTGATATTATTATAATTTATGTGCCTTCAACTCGGCCATGCCATATAATGTACCATATCGGATTTTACATGCCGATCAGCCGCTTCACAAAAGCATGGTACGCCATTAGCTATGCAAGTCGTGACTGAACCCCGAGCCAAAGACGCATAAACAAAATGCCCATCTCGCTCATTCGGCACCTGCGGCCGCCAAGGCGTTGGGTTGATACTCTGCGTGCGCTTATAACAACGCTGAGGTAATGCCATAGACTTGCCCCCGACGAAGGAACGCCGCTTTCGCGCCTTCGAGAATCGCACAAGCCGCTTCCTTCATGGCTGTGTCATCGATCGAGCCACGTGCAATAATCGTTGATCGCTCGCTTGTCGCTTTGAGTACTACGATCTGTTCAGCATCGCCGAGTACGGCGATGTTAGGGTTGTGCGTCACAATGATGATCTGCCGGCGCTCCTTCGCCATGCGAATCACAGGCACGAGCTGCGAGTATATGAATTCGCTGTCCAGATTGTCCTCGGGCTGGTCGATCAACAGAGGGTTGGTACCATCTGACGACAGCATGAGTGCCAGAAGTACCGATTGCTGCTGGCCTAACGAGAGCTGGCTGAACTCTCTCATAAGAAACTTCTTATTGCCCGCGCCGTCCTCGTGTGGCCGCGTCACCGTCAGCTTGGGTCGATCAAACACCCGGACGGCCTCAAGCCGGGAGAGGTTGCCCGGCTCCTGAAAGCGTTTAATGATCTCGTCGGCCTCCCCCTTGTTGAACAACGCGATATCATCCGCCGTATGCACCGCTTGGATTGTCTGTGTATCCTTGTTGCGGATTGCGGTAATCAGCCTCGGTACGGTCAGCTTCTGAGTTAAGCACATTGCCCGTGGCACCTGTGTTGTGCGCCAACCCATAACTTCGACTAGAAGCTCGTGCGCCTCCGGCGAGAAGCCGCTTTCCTCAAACTTCAACGTAACATTGAGATCGGACAGTGCGGCACGCAGCTTTGCCGTCGCGACGCTGGCAAATTTCTTCCTCTTAGCGGTAATTGCCTTCCGTGATGCCCAACGGTCCGCAATTAACCTATCTCGCGTTGCCTCGAGCGTCGTTAGATGTGGCACCCATGTTTGCAGATTGCTAATTTCAGTAGTATATTTCGCCTCGTCCTTCGTTAACTTGGCAATGTAATCCATGTCGACAATGATGCCCTGTGCCTCAAGTGCCGCCTTCTGGGTCTGCAGAGCGGCTAGCAGTGTTTTCTCCTTCTCGGCCCACGCATCGATCTTCTGCTCCACGATGGTCGAGAGCGTCGTCGAACAAAGGGCGAGTATGTTTTCCGATTTCTCCAAGCCTGCCTCAAAGGCATCAGACTCTTTTTTTATGGCAAGGAACTCGTCCTTCCCGACCACTAGCGTCGTTGGATCAGCTGCAGCGCGAAGTTTGGTTAGGGCTTCCTTCACCTGCTTATAGTCGAGGCTGTTCGCGATCGTTCGAGCGAATGAGACAATCTGCGCGCGCGACTGCCGCTCGCCTTGGAGCTGACGGCTGGTCTGGATGATCTCCTTGGCCTTACCGTCAGTGAATTTCTTGATCTGCTGCCGTACGATTCCGAGGTCGCGCGTGTATTGGGGGATAAGCGCTATCTTCGTTCGGGCCCCGGCGATCTCGCCTTCGACCGCAATGATCGCGGTGCGCGCCTTCTCCTCGGCGGCGATTTCCTCGGCGACATCAGTGAACCGATCTAGATAAGAGAGCAATGCGCCAGGATCATCCTGCGCCTTTTGGCTGATTCTCTGCGTCTCACCTTGACCGTAGCATTCGATCGGCAACACCTCCGGTCCACTTAACGGGTCGTGAAGATTTATCCCGACCTGATCGCCCTTACTGCAAAACAGCCGATGCGCCGCGCTAGCCTGATCGACATAAGCGAGGTCAATCCGATCAGGCCAGACATCCGAATTGATAACACTGTTGCCACTCGGATAGCCGGAAAAGAAGCGCAGTGCTTCAAACATGGTCGACTTTCCAGTGCCCCGCCCGCCGATAATACAGGTGAGATTGGGGCTGAAGTGAATCGCTTGATCCTGTAGGAAGCAGCCGTTGAGGCGGATACCAAGCAGCATCGGAACCTGCTTCGGCACCTCGTCTTCCAAGCGAACACGCGCGTCAGCATTCAAGAGCGCATAACGCAGAGCGTCGAAGCTTAGCCGCTGCACCTTGTAGCGGGTGACCTTCGCGTCGCCTTTAGCATTGCGTCCAAGGGACTTGAGCGTGTGCGAATCCGAGTTGAGTACACGGGCTAGTGGCATCAGGCTTCCGCCGTTCCGAGTGGCTCGATCGCGGCCAATCCCAGCACGCACGCTGTCCGGATCTCCATCCGTAAAGGTAATGACCGACATGGCCGACCTCAACTCGATCGCCAGCAGGGCCGGATGGCACACGATGTCCACTTTATGTGGGCTTCCGCCCGGCACTTCAGTATCAAGGCCTTTAGGGGCATCAACATGCGCCAAGATGCCGAAACCGCCCAGCGGAGCCAACCGATTGAGACAGTCCGCCATGCTGTTCTCGACACGCGAGTTTGCTGTGCCGCGATCGTGAACTGTGAGCTGGCTATAAAATTTTTGGAGCTGATCGATGTCGGGCAGATAGCAGAGCAGATGTCCTTGAATGGTGCTCAGTTCGATTGCCGGCACCACGAGGATCGGCTTATTAGCCGCAGCGGCAATGCCCGCAATGGCCCCTCCTATCTCATTATGGTCGGCGATCGCGATGATGCTGAGGCCTTCCTTCACCGCTTCATCAACAATCGCGGCAGGAGTTGCTAACGGATCGCTGACGTCATGCGATCCAGCGTTGCTGTGGATATGCAGGTCGCCCCGGACGAAGCTGGCCCCCCTGGTCAGCTCTGTTACATCCCCAAAATCATCGAGCACGCTCACAATACTCTCCCCCGCCTCATGCGTCTGCTACAATAGGACTAAATACCATCGGCATACCGATCAAGCTGCCCAACCCGTCTTTCCTCTCCGCTTAACACCAACGATGTCTAGACCTCAGGGCTCAAACCGGAGCCATATACGGCCTAGTAAGCAGGGGCTGCACGGGAAAAACCTAACAAACCTAACATTGTTTTAATTTCAATAGCTTAAAACATAACAAATAACCCAACATAAACATAACAATGTTAGCTTTATAAAACCTAACATTTCGAAAATAGAAACACCTTATATTTCAACTAGGTAACGAAAATAGACTACTTATGTTAGGTATATGTTAGTTACAAAAACTAACATGAAAAAACGCAGTTTTCTGCGGGTTACAGGCTTAAAAAAATGCTCTGTTAGCAATGTTAGGTATTTCCCCGACACCCCCTCTTTCCGACCGCTAAATTTTCTCCGTGCAAATGCGCTCAGAATGCCGCCAAACCTTGCGTCAAAGCGCATCACCTCATCACCCGTCGGCCATCCCACACCCGCCCGCACTACTGCTTATATCCGCCGGCTTCAACTGCCCCTCTTTTGATGCATAAATAGCGACCCATAAAGCGCGCGGGCGTGGCGGGGGTTAAAGCGCGCGGCTTGGGGGGCCGGAGGTGCCGGGTCGCAGCGGGGCGTGGATCTGCGGGCCACACGGCCGGTTGAGGCCTAAGCGGCTGCACTGCTGTAGGCAAAATCCGTAGCACGGCGCGCAATATTATTACTCGACCAGACGCAAAAGAACGCTTGTATCGTTTGCAGTAATAAAATGGCCATAGGGCTAGACTTTTGGCTTGCGTGGGATAACCTTTTGAAATCACAGAGATCAGAAGGAATTTTCCGTGTCGAATGGACCTAAGGAAATCACCCCAAAAGCCATTAGAATCAATGTATTAGCCGCAAAATCGACGGGCAAGGAAATCACCCCTACTCAGGGTGTTCTGCCTCTGGGAATCGAAAAGGCTGGCGACTTTGGTGAGATCGGCATGGGCGTTCTTTCCGATGGAACTCCCTATTTGAGCCAGCGCGGCCTTGCGGTTCTGTGTGGTGTTGAGAACGCACATATCGGCACCATCAGCTCCCAATGGAATGAGGGAGAGCCGAAGCCTCGCATTCAAAAAGTTAAGGCAATTCTTGAAAGCGCTGGTCTATCCGCTTCCTTTGCGCACGTTGAGATCATACATGGTGGGAATAAACATTATTGCTACCCCGCCGAAGTGTGTCTCGCGATCCTTGAATATTATGCCTTCGACGCTGGCAACAATGTGCAACAACAGGCTCGCCAGAACTTCCGCCTTCTTGCAGGTTCAAAACTCCGAGATATGATCTACCAGCAGGTAGGTTATGACCCTTCCGGGGCCGACCGCTTTAAGAAATGGCACGACCGTATCGCATTGAACCACCAGTCTGCCCCCAAGGGCTACTTCCACGTTTTCAACGAAGCCCACACCATAATCTACGAACTGATTATTGCCGGGGCAGAGATCGGCGCAAAGACAGTAGTTGATATATCAATTGGGCAGCACTGGGGGCGCTACTGGGAAGACAACAATCTTGAATCTGAGTTTGGCCCGCGAAAGAAGTATCCCCATCGCTATCCTGACGATCATCCGCAGGCAAAGTCCAATCCGCAGGAGTCTTGGTGCTATCCGATTAACGCCCTTGGACCTTATCGCCAATGGATCCAAGATGAGTACATCGAGGGCGGTAAGTTTAAAGGATATCTAGACGGTAAGGTAAAGAAGGGTGAATTACCTCCCTCAGTTGCACAGCTAGCAATTGCTACTTTGACCAATGAAGCTCTTCCTGCACCTCAGTAGGCGCCCCGATTCCGAGGCTAGGACGGACGAAAAAAACCGGGGCTTTGAGAGCCCCGACACAAGGTAGTATATTGTTTTCACCGTATAATTTTGACAGGCTTTTCTATGCTGCAGCGGCGCTTTTCTCCCGTGGTTTCCACGTCACCGCGGCCTCACCGAGCCAGTCGTTCATGGCTTCGAATTCGCGCATGAGGGGCTGGATCTCCAATTCATAGAAGGCATCCACGGCCTCGGTTACCTTGCCGAAGCCGCCGGCGTTCGTTGGCACGATGCCGAGCAGCTGGGGCGGGACGCGGTGCGCGGCGAGCACGTCATCACGCGTCGTGTTCTTGATGCCGAGGAATTCATCCTTTGCCGCCACCTCGGCGACCGGCAGCAGCTTGATGCCGTCGACTTTGCCGTTCGGCGCATGGATGAACAGGTTGCGGAAATTTCCCGGCCCTTTCGATTTCTTCAAAGCCACCCGGATCGCATCGACGTCGCCCTCGGCAAAGTCGCCGGTCGCGTAGAGGATAAACCCGGCATGGGACCCGTTCTGGTAATATTTGCGGCGGAACAGTGTGGCGCTCTCATTGAGGAGCGAGGCATTGAGCGCACTCAGATATTCCGGCAGGCCATAGATCTCCTGATTAAGCTCGGGCTGGCGCAGATGGCAGATCGAGCCGCGCCGGAATTCGATCGGATCGGTCGGGCCTTGCAAGAAAAACCAGCTGCCCTCTTTGACGCCGCGCCGGACATATTTCGCCATGGCATGCTGCAAGCTCAGCGGTTCGCCCAGCATGTTGTTCCGGCGCTCGGCATAGCAATTCCCGAACACCAGATAATCCTGGACCATGGCCTTGAAGGTGGCGCGGTCGAGGATGGCGGATGGTACAAACGCCCCGACCAGCAGATTGCGCTTAAGCTGGATGGCGCTCGCGTGATGCGGGCTTGCATGGAAGGCGCGCGCCAGACCGTCGAGCGACAGCGGCGGCTCGTACCAGCGGCCGTTCGTCATGCATTGCAGCTGATCGAGCAGCATGCGGCGATCGAGCACGGGCTCGGGATCGCCGAAACTGAACACCAAGGGGCCACGCTGCGGTTCGTCCTGATCGGTCGCGGTCATCAGATAATCTCCATTGTGCCGGTCGGCTTGGCCTTGCCGTCGAGCGGTTCATTCAAAAGGATGTGCATGGTCGCCCATGCGAGGTCGGCGTGGCTGGTCACCGCACCGCGCCCGGCCTTGAAAGTCACGGAGCGCCCGCTGGCGGTCAGCGTTTTCTTGATGGCGACAAACGAGCCGATCAGATCAACCCAGCTGGCGTCGAAGGCGATACGGCCCCGCGTGATGATGTTCTGGGCCTTCATGATCATCTGCGCCTTGACCTCGATCGAGTAATCAATGCGCACGGCGCGCGGGAACCATTTGCTGACGAGCTGCCAGACCGCCGCACCGACGCCGGTCGCATCGATGCCGATGTAGGTGCAATTGTAGCGGCTCAGAACCGCCCGAATGAATTCCGCCTGCTGTTCGAAGTCGAGGCCGCGCAGCTGATGGCGCTCAAGCACGCGGAACGTGCCGCCGGGCAAGGCAGGCGGCGCGGCGATCACCAACGCCGCATTGTCACCGTCCATACTTTCTTGCGGATCATAACCCGCCCAGACCTGCGCATTGCCGAACGGCCGATCGGCGTAAGGCTGGAAATCGACCCAATCGACAAGGCTGTCACAGCCGCAGGCGACCAGATCATTAAACCGGAAAGCCGACAGGCTATCGTCGACGAATTCGCACATGAGCAGATTGGCGAATTCATCGGCCGCATATTCGTCGCGCAGTTCGTCAATATCGAACAGGTCGCAGCCGCCGGCCTCGGCGTCCTCGATCGTCACCACATGCCGCCAGATGCGATCGGCACCGAGCACGCCATGTTTCAACGCGGCGGCACTTACGTCGATCTCGACCCGATCGGCCTTTTTCCGTTTCCGGTTGCGGCGCTCGCCCGTCCAATAGGGATGCGCGTCATGGGCGATTGTTGACGGCGTCGAGAAGTAGGTTTTGCGCCATTTCTTGTGCATCGCCATGCCCGAGGCGACCTTGTTCAGCTCCTCGAACCCATGGACCCAAAAGAATTCATCGAAATAGAAATTGCCGTGGCGGCCCTGCGCCGTGCGGTAATTGGTGCCAAGGAAATGCAGCTCGGCCGCCGGTTCGGTTTCGCCGACCAGCTCCGACGTGATCAGCATCGGATCGCCGGCCAGATCGACCCCGACCAGCTTAGCAAAGGCGACGATATAGCTGCGGAACTGATGCGCCTGCGCCTTCGAGGCCGACAGAAAAATCTGGTTTCGTCCGGTTTCGACCGCGTCGATCAAGGCTTCAAAGGCGAAATAATAGGTCGCGCCGATCTGCCGCGACTTCAGGATCATGCGCGTGCGCTGATCGTGGTTCGCCAGCCATGTGCGCTGATAATCAAACAGCCCGGCCTCGAAGATCCGGCGCAGTTCGACCGCCTGATCGGCGGTGAAATGATTGCGCTTTGGCTTTTTCCTCGGCCCGGCGTTGCGCTTGCCGATATTCTCGTTGAGGTCGCCCTCGTGACCGCCCGGTGCTTCATAGCGGCGCACCCGCGCAAGCGTGGCGATCTGCCGGCCGAGCAGGTCGATTTCCTTGAAATCGCCGCCGGTCTTCGACTCCTTCATAACCAGCGCCATGAAGCGGACTTCAAGGCAGTCTTCGAGCTTGGCAATGCTTGGCGCATCGTCCCATTTGTCGCGCTGTTTCCAGCTCTCGACAGTCGGTCGTTTAAGATCCAGCTCTTCGGCAATCTGGCTCACACCCCACCCGCGCCAATAGAGCGAGCGCGCCTGTCGACGCGCGTCGAACGGCGAGGTGACCGGCATGGCAGGAATGAGGGACGGCTTTGTCATCCGGGCCATGATTGCCGCTCAGGCCCTGCAACACGCATAGGCCGCGTGTGGAGAGGTGGCCTGTCCATATGCAACGGCTTGAGCTGACAGCCGAATTTAAGCCTCCTGATGACTGACCCAACTTCGCATCAGCACAGGGACCGCCGCCCCATGGCAAAAAAGACCAAATTCCTCCGCATCGCCGTCGAAGGTGCCACCACTGACGGCCGCGTCATTGAGCGTTCGTGGATCGAGCAAATGGCCGCCGCCTACAATCCCGCGACCTACACCGCCCGCATCAATTGCGAACATGTTCACGGTTATTCACCATTGCCGCCGTTCAATGCTTACGGCTCAGTTCTTGCCCTGAAGGCCGAAGAATTCGACATCGAGATCGATGGCAAGACCGAGCGCCGCCTTGCTCTGCTGGCCCAGCTCGAAGCCAACGACCAGCTCGTCGAAATGGTCAAAAGCGACCAGAAGATTTTCACCAGCTGCGAGATCGCGCCGAATTTCGCCGGCACTGGCAAGGCCGGTCTGGTCGGCCTCGCCATCACCGACAATCCGGCCTCACTCGGCACCGAAGTTTTGAGCTTCGCGGCTTTCAAGCCACTGCTCACCGCGCTCAAGGCCGATCCGTCCAATCTGTTCAGTGCTGCCGCAGAGGCGGCGATCGAGCTTGACGACACCCCGGCGCAGACGCTTGAAACCGGCCTCGTCGCCGCGATCAAGGCGATCTTCTCGACCGCCCCTGCCGCGCCTGCGGTTCCTGCCGCTCCTGCTTTGCCAGCCCAGCCCGCACCCGCGAACGACAATCTTGCCGCCATCGCCGATCAGCTTGGCGTCACCTTTTCGGCTGCCCTCACCGCTCACGCTGCCCGCACCGACGCCGCGATTTTGGCCCTCAGCGGCGAAATGAAGGCGCTGACCACCAAACTCGAAAAGGCCGAAGCCCCCGGTTTCCGTCGCCAGCCCGCCGCTGGCGGCACCGGCGAAGTCGCAACCGATTGCTGATCACCAGCCCCTCACCTCTGATCCGAAAGGCCCCCGATGAAGCCCGATACCCGCGCCCGTTTCACCTCCTATTGCAGCCAGATCGCACTGCTCAATGCGACCGACGACGTGAGCCTGAAATTTTCGGTCACTCCCGAAGTCCAGCAGACGCTCGAAACCAAAATTCAGGAATCGAGCGAATTCCTGAAACTGGTCAACATCATCGGCGTCGATGATCAGGAAGGCGACAAGCTCGGGCTGTCCATTTCCGGCCCCGTGGCCGGCCGCACCGATACCAGCGGCGGCACCAAGCGCGGCACCGTCGATCCGACCAGCCTTGAAGCACATCCCTATCGCTGCGAAAAAACCAACAGCGACACGCACCTGACTTACGCCAAACTCGACGCCTGGGCAAAATTCAGCGACTTCCAGACCCGCCTGCGCGATGTGATCATCCAGCGTCAAGGCCTCGACCGCATCATGATCGGCTGGAATGGCACGAGCGTGGCCGCCACCACGAACAAAACCACGAGCCCGCTGTTGCAGGACGTGAACAAAGGCTGGCTCCAGCAGATCCGCGCCAATGCCCCCCAGCGCCATATGAAGCAGGGCGAACTTGCCGCAAACAAGATTTATGTGGGTGCCGGCACCCCGGCCGAGGTGGACTATCTCAACCTCGACGCCTTGGCCTATGACGCCATGCAGCTGCTTGACCCCTGGGCGCGCGAAGATCCTGAGCTTGTGGTCATTGTCGGCAGCGACCTGATGCATGACAAATATTTCCCGCTGATCAACAAGGCCGGCGATACGGCGACCGAAGTCGTGGCGCGAGACGCCATCCTGCGGTCGGCCAAACAGCTCGCCGGCAAGCCCGCAATCAGCGTGCCGTACTTCCCGGCGAACGCGATGCTCGTCACCAAGCTGTCGAACCTGTCGATCTATTGGCAGAACGGCACCCGCCGCCGTCATCTCATCGAAGCGCCGGACGAGGATCGCATCAAGAATTTCGAAAGCTGGAATGAAGCCTATGTCGTCGAAGACTATGGTTTCGCCTCGTTTGTCGAGAACATCGTCATGGGCAAGAAAGTCTGATCATGAGCATCGCCCGTCGCCATCGTGAGCGCATGGCCGCTCAACTTTCCGCCGCCCCGGAACGGGTGGCGATGGTGGTCGCCGGTGGAGAGGCCCTCTCACTCTCCGCCGGCGGCAATGCCGCCAATGATAACCCCGCCGCCGCTCAAATCATGATGCGGTTCCAGGGGGACATGCAGCGCCTGAAACAGATCCAGTCGGTCAAAGCCAAGATCGACGCCAAGCGCGACATGCTGCCGGAATATGCCCCGTGGTGCGAAGGCTTGCTCAAGACCGCCGCCGAAACCGGCACGGGCGTCCCTGACGAGATCCTGACCACCATGATGGTCTGGCGGATCGATACCGGCGATTATGCCGGCGCGCTCGAACTGGCCGCCCATGTGCTGCGTTATCAGCTGCCTCTGCCAAAACGCTATGAACGCTCGGCCGGGACGCTGATCGCCGAGGAAATCGCTGACGCGGCACTGACCGCGCTCGGCAAGGGTGACGCCTTCGACCTCGGCACCTTGCAGGATACCGAAGCCCTGACAGTGGCCGAGGATATGCCCGACGAGGTGCGCGCGAAAATCTTCAAGGCCATCGGCCTCGAATTCATCCGTCAAGCCGATGCCGAAACAGACGCCGGTCATGCACTCGTATTGCGAACCA
Organism: Govania unica; assembly: GCF_027920805.1. GTDB lineage: Bacteria > Pseudomonadota > Alphaproteobacteria > Sphingomonadales > Govanellaceae > Govanella > Govanella unica. The sequence continues at coordinate 521,749 of NZ_JANWOI010000001.1, read as the reverse complement.
ACGCCCGGCACGCGCTCGGCCTCGCCCGCGACCTGCACGAACGCTGCGGCGTCACCAAACAGATCGAAAAGCTCGACCGCGCCCTCCGCGCCGACACCCAAGACCAGAATTCCGGTACCTGACCGGACAAAGAACGCCCCCGGCGCTCGGCGGCGGATTGGTGAAGGCTCAGGGCTTCGGCCCTGCACCTGAAACGATCCTCACCGCCGAAACCGGGGGGCGACCAAAGGGAAGCCCAATGAGTTTTGTTGCCCGCCCGCCCATGCCGGTCGCCCCTGAGACCAATTCGGCCGACGAACCGATCATCAATGACGGCTTTTTCCCGGACGTGAACCCGCTGACCGTCCGCACAGTCGGCCGCATCTCCACAGCCGTCCCGCCCGAGCGCCTGCGCGCCGCCATCATCGCCGCCATCATGACGGTCGAACGCGATCTGACGGAATGGGCCAACCTTCAACGGGCCGCCGGATATACGAGCCTCGCCGATGTGCCGGGCGTCGTCATCGACGGCTTGTCACGCCTCCTGCAACTCTATCAGCGCGCCGTCACGCTTTACGCCAAGGCCGAACTGATCGAACGCACCCGTGATTTCGACACCACGGCAGCCGGCGGCAAGGCAGTCGACGAGCTGACCGAAAGCGTGGGTGATCTCCGCCGCGATGCCGCCCATGCCGTGCGCGACATGCTCGGCCGCAGCCGCACCATTGTGGAGCTGATCTGATGGCTCAGGCCCGCACCCTGACCGCCCAGCAGGGCGATACCCTCGATCAACTGATCTGGCGAGACGCCGGACTCGGCGCGAACGATCTCGGTCGCATCCTCGCCGCGAATACCGGCATCGCCGACCATGGCGAGATCCTGCCCATCGGAACCACCGTCACAATCCCCGCCATCGCCAGCGAACCACGCCAACGGCCGCTGATCCAGCTCTGGGACTGAACCATGCATTACCGCGACCTCTTTGAATTCACCACCAACCTGATCGGCGCTCTGACCCCGAGCCTGATCGGCAGCGCTGTGGCGCAAGTCTGGAAACCGGGCCTGAGCTGGCGTCACCGTTTCGTTCAATGGGTCGTCGGCTCGACTGTGTCCTATTACGCGACGGTCGGCATCATCGCCTGGACGGGCTGGAATGAATTCGTCGCGCAGAGCCTTGCGTTCGGCATCGCCATGATCGCCTTCGACGCCACGCCGCGTCTGATCCGCGCCCTCGGCGATGCGCTCACCGAGCTGCCTGCCCGCATCGCTGACCGCTACTTCGGAAAGAAAGGCTGACCCCATGCGCAAGATCGACCGGATCAACATTCATTGCACCGCCACCCGCGAAGGCCGGTTTTATACGGTCGCCGATATCGACCGCGACCATAAAGCGCGCGGCTTTGGCAAGGGCGCATCGCGGCCCTGCGGCTATCATTATGTGATCTATGCTGACGGCAGCGTTCACATGGGCCGCCGCGAGGATGAAATCGGGGCCAATGCGACCGGCTATAACGCCACCAGCATCGGGATCGTTTATGTCGGCGGCCTCGATGCCAACGCCAAGCCGAAGGACACCCGCACCCCGGCGCAGAAAGCGGCGCTCGCCCTCCTCGTCGATCGCCTTGCCGCGAAATACGGCGTGCCGAAAGCGCGCATCCTCGGCCATCGGGATCTGTCGCCCGACACCAACGGCAACGGCCGCGTCGACCCGTGGGAATGGGTGAAGGTCTGTCCCTGTTTTGATGTTCAGGCCGAGGTCGATGACTGGCTTGCGAGGCCGATCGAATGACCGTCCTCATCAACCTGTTCGCCAAGCTCTCCGGCGCACGCGGCACCCTGACCTTGATCGCGCTCGCCGCCGCTGCCGCCGCCCTTTATGCATGGGGGGCGACGGGCCGGGCTGACCGGGACCGGCTGGCCACATGGGCCGGGCGGGCTTGTGCCGCCACTGGCACTGACTTTGCCGCGTCGACAATCGCCCTTGATGGAAAGCCGCGCAGCTTCGCCCGTGGCGAGCAATGCGAGGCCCGCATTCGCGACCTTGCCAGATCCGAGCGTGAGACGGTCGCGGCGACCGCCCGCACGCTGGCCGAAGCCCTTGCCGATCATGACCGCAAATCAGCCGCCGATCTTGCCAGCGCGCGCAAGCTCGCCGCCGCCGCCGCGCGTACCGCCCAACAGATGGAACAGGCCAATGCAAAAATTACTTCGGACAATCGCGTCGGCGCTGACTGGTTTGGCGCTCTTAATGACCTTGCCGGGCTGCGCCACCCGGATCATTGAACAGCCCGCGCCGCCGCCCGTGGCCGTGCCGGTCCGCGACACGCCGCCCGCCGATCTGCTGGTTTGCCCGGCAGCACCCCAAGGCTTTCCGACCGATGAAACCGCCGCGGCGAACCTCTCGCCCGAAATCCGCGCCGCCGCCATTCGTCTGGCTTCGGCTTATGCCGACCTGCGCGGCCGGTTCGCCCGGCTGATCTCATGGCACGGCAGCGCGTGCGAGGAGGCAAACTGATGCGCAAACCGGACAGCCTCCGCAGCTGGCTCACCGCCTGCCTGCCGGCCCTTGCCGGGCATCCCGACCAGTTGCAAGTCTATGTCGAAGCCGGACGCATTGCCGCCCGGAAGTCACGCACCCTGTCGTTTGAGTACCGGTACACATTGCAGATCCTGCTCTGCGATCACGTTGGCAACGCCGACGATGTGATCGTTCCGTTGCTTGCATGGATCGAAAAAGAGCAACCCGAGCTGTTCAGCCAGGACGATAACGAGCCTTTCACCTATGAGGCCGAGATCCTTGACGGCGACCGCGTCGATCTCCTGATCAGCCTCGACCTGACCGAGCCGGTTCTGGTCAACCCGCGCGCCGATGGCAGTGGCTATGACATCGAGCATCCGACGCAACCCGATTTCACCGACGAATTTCCGGGCGTCGGGGCCTCGTGGCTCCGGCAATGCTACGCCGGGATGGAAACGGTGCAGGAGTCGTCTGACCCGGCCGCAGCCTTGACGCCGGAAATCCCGCCGGATGCGCCCGCGTCATGACGGATGAGCTGACCGAGATCGAGGCCATTGCCGGCGGCTTACTGCGCCAGCTGTCGTCAAGCCAACGCCGCACGCTGATGCGCCGCATGGCGCGGGATCTCGCCTTATCCCAGCGCGCACGCATCGCCGCCCAGCGCGACCCCTCCGGCGCGGCCTTCGAACCCCGGAAGAAGAAAGCCGAGCCCATTCGCGGTCGTTCGGCCGTGGCCTTTCTTTATCCATCCGGCGGCTCCGGCACCGCGCGCCGCGTGACCATGAAAAGCTATGTCATTGAGCATCGCATGATGACCGGTTTCGATATCGAGACCGGGGCCATTCGCAGCTTCATGGTCGACAAGGTAATCAAATGGCTGCCCGTCGAAGCCGAACATCGGAACGCCGCCGGCGGCGGTATGTTGCGGCGGCGCGGATCACTGCGCCGCAAGGCCATGTTCAAAAAGCTCGCCTCGGCCCGCAATCTGCGGAGCGGCGCTGACGATCAAGGCTTCTGGGTCGGCTTCTCCGGCCGCGCCGCCGAAGTCGCACGCATCCATCATGAAGGCTTGCGCGACCGCCCATCCCTGAAGGCCCGCGCCATGCGCTATCCCCGGCGCGAACTTCTGGGCGTGACCGAGGCCGAACGCGCGGACATGCTGCACGTCCTTTATGCGCACCTCGCCGAGGCCGTCGACTGAGGCCACAAAGGCCGATCGATATGGACAGGCCACCTCTCCACAAGCAGGCCATAGCAAGCGGATAGTCATGCCGGTGACATAGGGGCATGGCCGATCAAACATTCACCGCTGTCGATCTTTCGAAGCTGCCCGCTCCGCAGGTGGTCGAAACCCTCGATTATGAAACGATCCTCGCCCAGCTGGTCGCATCCGCCAAACTGGTCATGCCGGAGTTCGCCCCGCTTGAAAGCGACCCGGCGATGAAACTGCTGGAAATCGTCGCCTATCGCGAGATCCTGCTGCGCCAGCGCGTCAATGCCGCCGCGCGGGCTGTCATGCCAGCCTATGCGACCGACGAGGATCTTGACAATCTGGCGGCACTGCTGGGCGTCACCCGGTTTCAGCTTGAACCTGCCGACCCTCTGCTCGGCATTCCGGCAGTGATGGAAAGAGACGCCGATCTGCGCCGCCGCATGGTCCTCGCACCTGAAGGCTATTCCGTCGCCGGACCGGAAGGGGCTTATATTTTCCATGCGCTGTCGGCCCATCCGGACGTGCTCGATGCCAGCGCCGTCAGTCCTGACCCCGGCGAGGTGGTGGTTTCCGTCCTGTCGCGCGACGGCGACGGTACGGCATCAGCAGGACTACTGGCGGCGGTCGCGGCCTATGTTTCGGCCGACACGCGCCGCCCGCTGACCGATCACGTCACTGTCCAGTCGGCGGCCATCGTGCCCTATGCCATCGACGCTGAGCTGACGACTTTCTCCGGCCCGGACGGCAGCGTCGTGCTGTCCGAAGCGAACCGTCGCCTCGGTGAATATATCGAGGGCAGTCACCGCCTTGGCCGCGATATCACCATTTCCGGCATCCATGCCGCACTCCATGCCGAGGGCGTTCACAATGTCGTTCTGACTTCGCCTGTGGCCGATATCGTCGTCGATCGGCACCAAGCCCCACACTGCACCAGCGTCACGGTCACCTATGGCGGTATTGGCGAATGACGCAGTCGCTCCTGCCGCCCAATGCCACCAAACTGGAACGCGCCCTTGAGGCCGCGACCACCCGGCTGTCCGATATCAACACCAATTTGCGGGTGCTCTGGTCGCCATCAGAATGCCCCGAGGCGCTGCTGCCATGGCTCGCGTGGTCGCTGTCGCTCGACAGCTGGTCGACCGACTGGCCCGTCGCCATCAAGCGTGAACGTATCCGCCGGGCCCTTGATATCGCGCGGCGGAAGGGAACCGCTGAAAGCGTGCGCAGCGTCGTCCAGTCCTTTGGCGGCTCGGTCGCGTTGCGTGAATGGTGGCAGCTTGATGAGCCCGGCCCGCCGCATACCTTTGCCCTTGTCCTCAACCTCAATGGCGAAGGTGGCTCCCCGGCGACTGCCGCCTTTGTCAATGCGGTGATTGCCGAGGTCTCGCGTACCAAGCCAGTCCGCTCCCATTTCACCTTCACCCAAGGGCTCAGCGCGGCTGCTCCGATCGGGCTGATCGCCGCCGTTCGGCCCGTGACCTATGCGCGGCTTTCCTCGGTTGCGCCCGCCGCATGACGCCCCTGCCCCCTGATATCGCCCTGCTGGGCCTCGGCCTTCTCCTGATCGCCGCCGGCCTTTGGAGAATTCGCCGATGACCGACCTGACCATGATCGTTACCAACGCCGGCCGCGCCGCGCTGGTCAATGCCGAGAACACCGGAACCCAGCCCGTTCTGATCGCGCAGGCCGGGATCTCGGCAACGGCCCTGTCCCCGACGCCCGCCACTGCTGTCGTGCCCGATGAGATCAAGCGCATCGGCACACTTTCGGGTGATGTCGTCGCCGACGACACCATCCACCTGATCGTTCGCGATGAAACAAGCAAGCAATATACCGTCCGCACAGTCGGCCTCTATCTCGCCGATGGCACGCTGTTTGCGGTCTATGGTCAAGCCGCTCCGATCATCGAGAAGTCTGCGCAGTCGATGCTGCTGCTCGCGATCGACATTCGCTTTGCCGATGTGAACGCCAACGAACTAACGTTCGGCGACAGCAATTTCCTCAACCCGCCCGCAACCGTCGATCAGCCGGGCGTGATTGAACTGGCAACCGGGCCTGAAGCAATCGCAGGCACTGACGCGGTTCGCGCTGTCACACCCAGCACCCTCAAAGCGGTGATCAATGATCGATTCGGAGCCGGTGCGCCGACCGCGCTACTCAAGACGATCCTTAATCGGGCGACCGCCGCACTCGTCCGGGATGATCTCGGCATCAAAGCCGCAGCCCTCAAGGACGAAGGCGCAGGCAACGGCCTCGATGCCGACAAACTAGATGGGCAGGAAGGCGCTTGGTATGCCGACATCGCAGCGCGCCTCGGCTTCTCACCTACCAGCCCCACCCAGCTCGATCAGTTCGGCCTGCAGCTCTGGTCGGGCGCGGTGATGGCCTTCGCAATGCCGGCCGCGCCCACGGGCTGGCTCAAGGCGAATGGCGCGGCAATCTCACGCACCACCTATGCCAAGCTTTTCGCAGCGATCGGCACTAGATACGGCGCAGGCGATGGCGCGACCACCTTCAACCTGCCGGATCTGCGCGGAGAATTTTTGCGCGGCTTTGACGACGGGCGCGGGATAGACGTGGGCCGCGTACTGGGGGCATTTCAAGATTGGGCAATCAAAGACCACATTCATCCTCAGCTATTTTTTCCGGCTGCAAGTGGCTGGCACGGTGCATACGGGGGCGCCACAGCAGGATGGGGGAATGAAACATTCGGTGCAGGGGAACATTACGCCGGCGTCGGCACGGCAAACTCATATGGGGGAGGCACCGTTCCCACACCGACCCGAGTACCTGCTGCAAACCTATCCAGCTCAGAAGTTCGCCCGCGCAACGTCGCGTTGCTGTTCTGCATCAAATATTAAAGGAGCCGCCATCATGCTCGTCTATAATTATCACCCGATGACCGGCGAATATTTGAGCACCGCCAAAGCTGATCCCGACCCGCTCGAAAAAGGCAACTGGCTCATTCCGGCCCATGCTACCACCGAAAAACCACCGTCCCGACGCGGCAAGAAGGTCGCTGTCTATCATGATGGCTGGGCGCTGTGTGAAGACACGCGCGGGCAGACCTATTGGCTCCCCGATGGATCTCGCCACGAGATCCAGACGCTTGGACAAGCACTACCCGACGGTGCACTAACTACAGACCCGAGCCTAGTCCAATCCGCCGCCCAGCAGCTCGCCGCCCTACGTCACACCCGCAATACCCGGTTGAGCGCATCGGACTGGACCCAAATGCCGGATGCGCCGCTGATTGAAGCCCGGCGCGCCGCTTGGCAAGATTACCGGCAGGCGCTGCGCGATCTGCCCGAAATCTGGGCCGATAATCCGGGCGGCGTCCTTTGGCCCGAGCCTCCCGCCGCCTCCATCATCTAAACATCACCAGAACCCAAGGAGTTTTATGACTACCGTTCCTGCTCTTGCGCCCATCCGCCCTGTCAAGCCAATCGCCGGCTATATTGGTGGCAAGCGCAACCTCGCCGCGCGCATCGTGACCCTGATCGAGCGCATCCCACACACTGCCTATTATGAACCATTCGTCGGCATGGGCGGCATCTTCCTGCGCCGCCGCGCGCGGCCCAAGGTGGAAGCCATCAACGATATCTCCGGCGACGTCACCAACCTGTTCCGCATGCTGGCCGAGCACTATCCCTATGTTATGGATCTACTGCGGTTCCGATGCACGAGCCGGGATGAATTCGAGCGGCTGCGGGCTATCCCCGGCGAACATCTCACGGATCTCCAACGCGCCGTGCGGTTTATATACCTCCAGCGTTTAGCTTGGGGTGGCAAGGTGAGCGGGCGCATGTTTGGCGTCTCGCCACAGACCAGCGCCAGCTTTGACATTGCCAAACTGCAGCCGATGCTCGAAGCCGTTCATGATCGGTTATCCGGCGTGATCATTGAGCGATTGCCTTACGACGATTTCATCCGGCGCTATGACCACGCGGGCGCTCTGTTTTACCTGGACCCGCCCTATTGGAATTGCGAGAGCGACTATGGGGACAACGTGTTTTCACGCGACGATTTCGCCAAGATGGCGGAGCAACTCTCCGGAATCACCGGAAAGTTCCTGTTGTCGCTCAACGACACGCCCGGTGTCCGCAAGGCCTTCTCGGCCTTTCATCAGATGCCCGTCGCCGTGCGCTACAGTATCACGAGCACCGTCACCGCACGTGGCAACGAGCGCGGCGAGCTGCTAATTTCCAACACCATGTTACCGGCCAACGACTGATCCAAAGCCCGGCTTGCCATCAATAGAGTCTGCCGTGAACCTTGCTTTCTAGAAGAAACAGACCGTCGATCAAGGCGTGCATTTTATTGCCGCGCTCTGCATCCTTGGCCTTAACGATTGAATTTTATTCAGCCCTGACGGTCGCGGATGACCGAAAGGAAACCACCAAGATCCATCAACCACACCTGCTGCGATGAACGGTAGGTTCCATGCAGTCGGCGCGGAACGACGAGTTGTAACCGCTTCGACTGCATTTCGCTGGTCTGATTCTCCGAAATGCCCGGCTCCAACGTCAATAGATGCTTGTCGTCGATCCGCTGAGCTTCGGAGAGAACCTGCCGCCATCTGTCCTTAAGCGTCGATTTCGCACCCAGCATCGTCAGTCGAGCGGCCGGAAAGCTGGGATCCCGATATTCTGCCTGACCGGGGAAAAGGAAGTCTGGCTTGTTCCGATTCTCAGTTTCTGCACCTCGTGCATAAGAAATACCATGTGCTGTAAAAACTGCCTCAAGGTGATTTTCCAGAGCCTGTCCGGCTCGCGATTTGCGGCGGTTCTGGACGCTGAGCGAAAAGGAGAGAAAACCATCGACATCAGCACCCTCGGGAGAATGGAAGCCGGCTGAAATGCGCTCTGCTACAACCCTACGCTCCAGTCGGCGGAATAGTTGCTCCTCTCGGTCCATCCATTCGATCAGGGCGCGATCGGGATCATCGAGCGCAGAGATCTCCGGCAAGGACGAGCGTGCAAGTTCCGAAAAGTCTCTGGTCTTGGGGAACACAAGTCCGAACCGTTCGATGAGATCGTCCAGCGTACCAGCCTCGGGCTCCTCTGGTTCGATACCGAGTTCATCCAGGATATAGCGTGCCGCGAAGTCCAGATCGGCATTATGCGTCCCTTCGATCTCCTGAAAGGCAAAGCTGAATTCCGGCTGCTCCTCAAGCCCGAATAGCCATAAAAGCTGGTTCTGGATAGTACTGTCGACAGGGGTAATGATTACCATCGTAGTCCCGTCACGGCACAACGCGAGAAAGAAAACATCCCCCGCCTGCATCATGCCTGTAACTTCATTGCCCGGATAATAAAGACGATATTCTGTCCTCACCGGATGCATCCGACGGGCATCATACCAACTCACGGTACCCTCGACGCTGAGCGCCTCCTGCTCTCCCCCCAACCAGACGAAACGTGTGGGAATATTCCTTCGATCTTCATCTCCCAGCAACTGACGCAGAGGTGTGGACCCATTGAACTCGTGCTGGTTGGATTTTGCTGGTGTTGTCTCTACGGCGCTCAACCGCTTGACTACGACACCTTCAAAATAGTCGGATAGCTGCCCCCGTTTCATTCAATCTGTCCCCTGATTTCTAGCCCGGACTGGTCTGATCGAAGCCAATCTGCACATGTTAACAGCAACTCGTCGAGCGGAAGCCGCGTTCGCCCCCTGAGCGCACACTCCCATATGATCGCCTGTCGCCAGCCGGATTTGGCCAATGCATCTTTCGTTCGCGCATCGACCTCGCGGTTTCGGGTGATTTTCGCCTCCCAGAATTCGGGACGTGTTGAAGGCCACCTGAACAAATGACAGTCATGACCGTGCCAGAAGCATCCATGAGCAAAAATCACCGCGCGATAACGCGATAACACGATATCCGGCTTTCCCGGCAACGTGCGATCATGCAGGCGGAAGCGGAAGCCCAAGCGGTGCAGGCCTTTGCGCAACAGCAGCTCTGGCTTTGTATTCGTTCCCCGGATCCCTGCCATCATGCGGCTGCGCACGTCAGTCGGAACAATGTCAGCCATTGGCAGCAACTGGCTCCCGCACGGGACGTGTGACTCTGACGGAGGCTGACGCTGGGCGATTAACACACTTTGCCACCGCACTCTCAATATGCGGTTTCATCGCCTCAGCGAGGAATTCGACCACTGGCACAACAACGGCATTGCCGAATTGCCGATATGCCTGCGTGTCGGACACGGACGCCGGTATATGCCAGCGACGATCACCCCGATCAAAGCCCATCAATCGGGCACATTCGAGAGGCGTCAAGCGACGCGGCCGCTCGCCGGGCTGATCAACGAGGATTTCTGAGCCGTCCTTATAATACCGTGCCGATAGCGTGCGTGTAACATCTTCAGGACCGAATAAGCTGTAGCCGAAACCATTTCCTTTCGACTCATGTTTCGCCTTGTAGGCCTTGAGATATTCCCACAGGCGCGGCGTGAGCGTGTATTTTGGGTCGACCTCGTCGTGTGGCTCCAGAATGCTGCCGAGCTTGGGACCGGCAGCGGCTGCAGGGATTTCCAGGCTGTTCAAATCGAAGGCCGTAGGCTCACGGAAACCAACGATGAAGATACGCTCCCGTTTTTGTGGCACCCATGGCTCAGAGCTGATTACGCGCGTCGTTACATGGTATTTCAGCTCGTTCTCAAGAACATTCATTATTGTCGCAAAGGTGCGCCCCTTGTCGTGACGCTGAAGGTTCTTGACGTTTTCCAGAACAAACGCTGCCGGCCGATGATGGGCAATGATTTGCGCCGTATCGAAGAACAGGGTGCCTTGCGTATCACAAAGGAATCCATGTGGACGCCCGAGCGCGTTTTTCTTCGAAACACCAGCGATCGAGAAAGGCTGGCAGGGAAAACCAGCCAACAGCACATCATGCTCCGGAATCAAGGCTGGATCTTCGGAATATTCGCGAATGTCGCCAGCAATAGGATGGTTGTCGCGGAAATTTCGCGCATAGGTTTTCTGCGCATTCGGATCCCATTCCGAGGTGAATACGCAATGGCCACCGATACCCTGAAAACCCACGCGCAGGCCTCCGATACCTGCAAACAGGTCGATAAAACGGAAGGATATAGGACTGGTTGAGCTTGGCGTCTTCCCTGCAGCTTCGCGGAGTACACGTAGAGCCAAACGCGAGGGACTCCCACTGGCATAGCGATAGGCTGTTCGCTCTGAAACCTCCAGAATGTTAGCCGCCTCATTTAACGTCAGGCCGGCACGATCACATAGTTGGGTGAATTCATTCTGCTTAACTACTGGCTTCCGCATGCGATACCCCTGTGTCATTTTCCGCCATAATGTCGGAAAGATTCCCAGAGCGCAACTGTTCTATTAATGTTCTTATTGTTGCCGCTGATTGTGAGACGGGGCAAGGCCAAATATGCCGACAACTTCCCATTTATGGACAGGCCGCCTCTCCACATGCAGGGCCGCGCGCTTTAACCGGGCGCGCGGCATTGTTGCTGCATGGCACATGCATCCGACATTGAACAGCTGACCGGCGATATCCTCCGCCTTGGCGTGATTGCCTCGGTCGACCATGCTGCTGGCACCTGCAGCGTTAAAACCGGCGAGATCGTTACCGGCGACCTGCCGTGGCTCGCGCTGCGCGCCGGCGGCACCCGCTGGTGGTCGCCGCCAACCATCGGCGAGCAATGCCTGCTGTTCTGCCCGGAGGGCGACACCGAGGCCGGGATCGTGCTGCCGGGCCTTTATTCCGACATGTTCCCCGCGCCGAGCGCAAACCCCGACCTTCACCTGACCGTTTATCCAGATGGCGCGCAGATCGCCTATGACAGCGCCACCCATGCGCTGACGGCAACCCTGCCCGCCGGCGGCACTGCCCGCGTCACCGCCGATGGCGGGTTCACGATCGAAGGCGACGTCACCATAACGGGCAATGTCAGCGTATCCGGCACCGTCACTGCCGACGCTGACGTTGTGGGCGGCGGCGTCAGCCTCAAATCGCACAGGCATGGCGACGTCCAGACGGGCAGCGGCCAGACCGGGGCACCCGCATGACCGGCATGGATCGCAGCACCGGCGGCGGGCTCAATGAGGAGACGCATCTCCGCCAGTCGATCACCGATATTCTGACCACCCCAATCGGCGGGCGCGTGGCGCGACGTGATTATGGCTCGCTGTTGCCTGATCTGATCGACCAGCCTGTCACCGCCGCCACGGGCCTCCGCCTTTATGCCGCAACCGCCCTTGCGCTGTCCCGTTGGGAAAAGCGCCTGCGGCTGACCCGCATCACCATGACCTCCGGCTCCCGTGCCGGGGCCATCATCCTGATCCTTGAAGGCCAGCGCACTGACACTGCCCCGGCCAACAGCCGCACCCGCCTCACCATCCCGCTTTCCCGCGCCATCGCCTGAAGGAGCCCACATGGCCACGTTCAAACATGGAATTACCGTCACTGAGATCAACACTGGCACGCGAACCCTGACGCCGCTTTCGACCGCCATCATCGGCCTTGTCGCCACGGCGCAGGATGCTGACGTCGCCACGTTCCCGCTCGACCGCCCCGTGCTGGTCACCGATGTGGAAACCGCAATCGGTAAAGCAGGCACGACCGGCACACTGCGCACCGCCCTCCGCGCCATCGCCGATCAAACCCGCCCGGTCATCGTCGTAGTCCGCGTGGCACAGGCGGCAGACGAAGCCGACACCAACGCCAATGTGATCGGCGACACGATCGACGGCATCAAGACCGGCATGCAGGCGCTTCTGGCGGCCGAAGGGCAGCTTGGCGTCCGCCCGCGCATCCTTGGCGCACCCGGCCTCGACACCCAGCCCGTGACCGCCGCGCTCGCCATCGTGGCAAAAAAACTGCGCGGCTTCGCCTATGCCCGTGCGCAGGGCGACACCATCGCCGAAGTCATCACCTACCGGGCAAATTTCTCGGCCCGCGAGCTGATGTTGCTCTATCCTGATTTCCTCGCCTTCAATACCACCACGGCCACCAATGCCGCGAGCTACGCGGTCGCCCGCGCGCTCGGCCTGCGCGCCCTTATCGACGAGGATCAGGGGCCGCAGAAAACATTGTCGAACGTGGCCGTCGCCGGCGTGGTCGGCCTGACCCGCGACATTCAATGGGACATCCAGAGCAGCGAAACCGAGGCTGCCTTGCTCAATGAAGCCGAGATCACGGCATTGGTGCGCACCTCGACCGGATATCGTTTCTGGGGCAACCGCACCTGTTCGGACGAGCCGCTGTTTGCCTTCGAAAGCACCGTGCGCGTGGCGCAGATCCTCGCCGATACCATCGGGCGCGGGATGTTCTGGGCCGTCGACAAGCCGCTGACCCCGGCGCTGGTCAAAGACATCATCGAAACCATCAATGGCTTTTTCCGTGACCTGAAGACCGAAGGCGTGATCCTCGGCGCGCGCGCATGGTTCGATGAGGGTCAGAACAGCACGTCGAGCCTCAAGGCCGGCAAGCTGCGCATTGATTACGATTACACCGTGCCGCCGCCGCTTGAAGACCTCGGCTTTAATCAGCGCATCACCGACAGCTATTTCGCCGACTTTGCCGCCCAGCTCGCCGAAGCCTGATCCCCGTTTTCCCGACACCTGACACAAGGAGGCCCCGATGGGACTGCCCCGTACCCTTAAAAATATGACGATCTTCAATGAGGGCCTCGCCTATCTGGGCGAGGTTTCCTCAGTCACCCTGCCGAAGCTCACCCGCAAACTGGAAGAATGGCGAGGCGGCGGCATGGGCGGCCCGGTCAAACTCGACATGGGACAAGAAGCGCTCGAACTGGAAATGACCTTCGGCGGCCCGATGCGCGATATCCTCCGGCAATATGGCGTGGTCGGCATGGCCGGCGTTTATCTGCGCTTTGTCGGGGTCTATCAGCGCGACGACAGTAGCAGCATGGACAACATCGAAATCATCATACGCGGCCGCCATGAAGAAATCGACATGGGCGAAGCCAAACCCGGCGAGATCAGCGAATTCAAGGTCAAGACAGCCGTCGCCTATTACAAGCTGGTCTGGGGCGGCGTAACCGAGATTGAAATCGACCACATCAACATGGTTGAGATTGTCAGCGGCGTGGACCGCCTGGCCAAACAGCGCGGTGCCCTCGGCATCTTTTAAATCATGGCCCCGGTTGCGCGCCGGGGCGCACCATCTCATTGCCTGTTCAGGAGCGAACAATGCCCGATCACAACATCGAAAAAACCAAGGCCGAGACCAGCGCCGTCGTTGCAGCTGCGGCGTCCCCAAATCTCTCAGCGCCTGTCGACCTCGACGAGATCATCACGCGCGGCGAGCAGAAAATCGCCTTTGTCCAGATCCGCAAACCGGCGAGCGGCGAACTGCGCGGGCTCAGTCTGATTGAGCTCGGACAGCTTCATATCGACAGCCTGCTCAAAGTTCTGCCACGCATCACCGTGCCGACGCTCACCGCCCAGGAGGTGGCCGCCATGCCGCTTTGTGATCTGCTCGCCTGCGGGGCTGAGGTTGCCTCTTTTTTGCTCAGGAAGCGCGATCGGGAGGCGGCCTCCCCCGACGCGTAGAGGAAGCCATGGCCGATATCGCGGCGGTCTTTCACTGGCCGCCGCAGGCCATGGCTGAATTTTCCCTGACCGAGCTGATGAACTGGCGAGAACTGGCCGCCCAGAGATCCGGCAACACCAAATGAGAGACGCCGCCCCATGGACCGAAATCTGCGCATCAAGTTCCTGCTCGAAGCCATCGACAAGGTCACCGCACCGCTCCGGGATATCAGCACCGGCAGCGGCAAGGCCGGGGCGGCGGTCGACGCCACACGGGCGCGCCTGAAAGAGCTGGATCAGACCACTCGCAATATCGCCGGCTTCCGTCAACTCAAACAGGACGTGGAAACGAGCGCCGCCCAGATGCGGGCCGCCGAAACGCGCGCGACCGAACTGGGCCGTCAGCTGGCCCAGACGGCAACGCCAACGGCGAAACTGCGACGCGAATTTGAGCAAGCCCGGCGGGAAGCCTTAGCACTCCGCCAACGCCACGAGGGCAACAGCACCTCCTTGCAGGCCATGCGCCAGAAGCTCAACGACGCGGGCATCAGCACGCGCAATCTGGCAAGCCATGAGCGGGATCTCCGCACGCAAACCGCACGCACGAACACAGAACTGCAAGAACAGGCAGATCGCCTGCGCCGCATCACCGATCGCGAAAGCCGCCTTGCCGCCGGGCGGGCCGCCCATGCGCGCGTCCAGGGTATTGCGACCGGGATGGCGGTCGGCGGTGCAACCAGCATGGCGACCGGGGCGGCCATGGGTGCGCCGCTTTTGGCTTCGGCCAAGCAGGCCATGGAATTCGAGTCCGTCATGACGGATATCGCGCAGAAAGCTGACCTCGGCCGCGCCGCGTCCCGCAAGATGGGCACTGAACTGATCAAGGCGGCGACCGCAGCCAACCAGTTCCCGGCCTCTCTTCAGCAAGGCGTCGATGTCCTCGCTGGCTTCGGCCTCGACCCGCGACAGGCAACCCAAATGATGGAACCAATCGGGCGGGCCGCCACGGCCTATAAGGCCGAGATCGCCGATCTTTCGACCGCAAGCTTTGCTTCGATCGACAACCTCAAGGTGCCCTTCGCCCAAACGGCGCGCGTGCTCGACATCATGGCGCAGGCCGGCAAAAGCGGGGCATTCGAAATCAAGGACATGGCACAACATTTCCCGGCACTCACGGCCGCCTCTCAGGCCCTCGGGCAACAGGGTGCACCTGCCGTGGCAGATCTCGCAGCCGCATTGCAGATCGTCCGCAAAGGCGCGGGCGACAGTGCGAGTGCTGCAAATAACCTTCAGAACCTGCTCAACAAGATCAATTCGAAGGACGCGGCCAAGAATTTCGCGACGTTTGGTGTCGATCTGCCGGCGGCGCTGGCGAAGGCGGCGAAAGACGGCAAAACCCCGATCGAGGCAATCACCGAATTGACGTCCAAGGCGCTCGGCGGCGACATGGCAAAACTCAGCCATCTGTTCAACGACGCCCAAGTTCAGGCCGCCCTGCGCCCGCTGATGCAGAACCTCGAACAATACCGGCAGATCCGGGCCGAGGCGCTTGGCGCAAAGGGCGTGGTCGACACCGATTTCGCCGACCGCCTCAAGGACGGGGCGGAGCAGGCAAAGGCGGCGGAAATCTCCAGCCAGAAACTCGCCCTGACGCTGGGCGCGATGCTGTTGCCAACGGTCAACGCCATCATCGGCAAATTGACGGCACTCGCCAACCGATTGGCCAGTTGGGCGGAACAAAACCCCAGGCTGGCCAAGACAATCGCGTGGATCGCCGGAATCCTCGCCGGGATTTTGGTGGTGTTGGGCGGGCTGGCCATTGCCATCGCCGGCGTGCTGGCCCCGTTCGCGGCATTGAGTTTCATCGCCGGCGCACTCGGCATGGCGCTTTTGCCCGTGCTCGGCATCGCCGCTGCGGTCGTCGCCGGGATCGCTCTCGTCGTCGCCGCCGGATATCTGGTTTATAACAATTGGGACCAGATCGCGGGCTTTTTCAAAGGTATCTGGGACACCATTACCGCGACATTCACCAGCCTGTTCGCCATGCCCGGCAAGTTCATTCAGCTTGGCATTGATACCATCAAGGGCTTTATCACTGGCATCGCCAGCATGATCCCGGAAGTCGGCAAAGCGATTTCGAATGTCGCCACGCGCGTCGTCAGCGGTTTCAAGTCCCTGCTCGGCATCCATTCGCCGAGCCGCGTTTTCGCCGGGCTCGGCGGCTTTATGATGGATGGGCTTTCGCAAGGACTTGCCACAGGCCAACAGGCCCCCTTGCGTCAAATCACCACACTTGCCGGCGGACTGGCCGGGGCCTTTGCCGTGGGCTCTGCCGGGGCTGCCCCTGCCACGACCAGCGCCAGCGCTTCACAGGCCGCCGCTGCCATGGTCCCGCAAGTCAGCGCATCCACCAGCTACAACATCACAATCAACGCCAACGGCACCGGGGCTCAGGACATCGGCCGACAGGTCCGCGAGGCAATCGAACAGATCGAACGCGAGAAGGCCGGCCGCGCCTTCCGTGACCGCTAAAGGAGGTCCACATGCATTTGATGGCTCTCGGCATGTTCCTGTTCGAAACCGGCACGCTCGCCCATGACGATCTGCAACGGCGCAGCGACTGGCGACATGCGCGGACAGGCCGTTTTGGCGCGCGGGACGCGGCGCAATATATCGGCCCCGGCGAAGAAACAATCAGCCTCTCGGGCGCGGTCTATGATGAAATCGCGGATGGCCGCGTCTCGATCGACACACTGCGCGATATGGCGGACATTGGCGAGGCTTGGCCGCTTGTCGACGGCTCCGGCACGGTTTTCGGCACCTATGTGATCACGATGGTCGACGAGCGCCATGTCGCGTTCATGCAGGACGGACGCCCGCGCCGGATCGACTTCGCGCTCGATCTCCTGCGCGTCGACGATCCAGCGGAGGCGGCAGGCTCGGGAAGCGCCGCCGCATGAGTGACCGGGGCCATAATATTCCAGACTGGCGCGTGACGCTCGACGGCGCGGATCTCACCGGCAAGATGCGCCCGCGTCTTGTGGCCCTGACGATCTCGGAAAAGCGCGGCGACGAGGCCGATCAGCTTGATATCGTTCTTGATGATACGGATGGGCAGCTGGCCATTCCGCAACCGGGCGCGGTGCTCACCGTGTCGCTCGGCTGGAAGCAGGGTCGCGACGTGACCATCGGGCTTATCGGCAAAGGCAGCTTCAAGGTCGACGAAGTAACGCACAGCGGGCCGCCGGATCTGATTATGCTGCGCGCCCGCTCGGCGGATTTCACGTCCGAGATCCGCAACCGCCGCGAACAGGGCTGGCGCGACACCACGCTCGGCGCGGTACTCGGGGACATCGCCGGGCGCAACGGGCTCACGCTCCGCATCGCGCCGGATCTCGCGGCCATCGCCCGGCCATCAATCACGCAAAGCCGGGAAAGCGACGTCGCTTTTCTCCGCCGCCTCGGCCGCGAATATGACGCCGTCGCCACCATCAAGGCCAGCCATCTGATATTCGCCCGAACAGGATCTGGCACCACCACCAGCGGCGACCCGCTGCCCGCGCTCACCATCCGCCGCCGCGACGGCGACCGGCACAGCTGGACGACGCAAACCCGCGACGATTACCCTGGCGTCACCGCCTATTGGCATGACCGCAAGGGGGCCAAGCGCAAGTCGTTCACGGTTGGCAACAAAGACGGGGCCAAGCGGCTGCGTAAAACCTACGCCAGCGAAGCCGACGCCAAGAGCGCCGCCATTGCCGAGCGTGACAGGCTGTCCCGCGCGCCTGCAAATCTCGATTTCACCCTCGCGCTCGGGCGGCCCGACGCCTATCCCGAACAGCATGTCACGGTCAGCGGCTTCAAACCTGATATTGACGGCACCACATGGCTGATTAGTGAAGTGACACATCGCCTCGACGGCAACGGCCTTGGTACATCCATCATAATGGAGACCGCGCCATGAGCCGGTCAGGTCTTGCGCACAACACCTACAACACGGCCGACCACATGAAGCTCGCTTTCACAGGCGATCTCCGGCGGCACGCGCGGATTGTCCGAGATGATTTTGAATGTGCCATCCGGCAGCGCACGCACACGCTTGATCATGCCGAGCGGTCCCATGGCGATGGCCCACATGCGGTCCTGCCCCCGGATCGTGTGCTGCGTCCGATCGACCAGCACGATATCCCGATCCATGATCGTCGGCTCCATGGAGTCGCCTTCGGCCAGCGCAAAGAACATATTCTCCGGCTCGGATTTCGAAAAAAGCTCAAGCCAGCTGCGCGGGAACGGCACCGGGTTGGTCTTGACAAGCTGTTCGTCAATAAATGTGGCACCGAGGCCATAAGACATATCAATCTGCGGCACCAGCACCAGATCCAGCTGATCGGCCAACACCTCTGGTGTCGGCGTGAGCAATGCACCCACTTCTGGGTCATCCGTCTCGCCCGTCAGATACGCTGGCGTTGTGCCAAGAACCTGAGCAATTACATGCAGATGTTTGGAGCCTGTGCTCTCTCCGAGTGCCAGTTTTCCGATTGTCGCCTGCGAAACTCCGATTTTACGGGCCAGCGCTGACTGCGAAAACCCGGCTGCTTCCAGGCGTTCTCTAAACCGTGCGCTGATAACAAGTTTCGTTCTAACCATAACTCACTATTAACAACTTTTGTTATTAGCTGGTATAGTAATTTAAGGGTTGACCGATCTACACCACAAGCTGTAGCTTGCTAATTATGGACAGGAAAATGACACCATTTGAAGCACTGGAAGCGGCGGTCGAACGGGCTGGATCGCAATCTGCCTTGGCGCGCAAGCTGGGAGTTTCCCAGACGGCGGTCTGGAAATGGCTGCAAAGCTCGAAGCGGATACCCGCGGAACATGTGTTGAAAACCGAGAAAATGACGGGCATTTCGCGACACCTGCTGCGGCCTGACATTTATCCAATGGACTTGTGTGAGAAGGGGGCGATTTCATCATGAAAACCAAGGAGGCCCCGCGCCTGCCATATATTTCCTGTCCGCATTGCGGAACCAAAGCATTCGCCCGCAGTGCCGGCAAGACGACCGAAGTCTATCGCGAGGTGTATTATCACTGCCGCCAATTGCTGGCCTGCGGCCATGTCTTTGTGGTGGCGATGCAGGTGCTTCGGACCGTGCGGGTTTCAGCTTGCCCGAACCCGGCTGTTCAGCTTCCCATCACCCATTACGCCCGCCCGGCCAATGACGATCCGCTCCCGGCGGCGAATGATGATCAGCCGCCGCCGTCGCCCCCGGTCACAGCCAGAATGACCGACTAGATCCCCCGAAAACCATCGGTCTTTTTGCCCCGGACGCGCTGTCGTCCGGGAACGGCTGAACTTTGCCTGTTGAGTATGCAAATGCGCCCTGATTTATTACAAGAAATCTCGCAGCGATTGAAGACGGACTACCAGCTGAAGCTGCGCGGTGACTGGATGCGCGAGGGCAAATGCCCATCCTGCGGACGAAAAGAGCTTTACACCCGCGCGGACAGCCCCTGGCTTCTCAAATGCGGGCGCGAAAATCGCTGCGGGTGGGACGGCCACGTCAAGCAGCTTTACCCCGATATCTTCGACGACTGGTCGAAACGTTACCGCGTCACCGAGGCAAGCCCGGCCGCCGCCGCTGACGCCTATCTGCACCATGCACGCGGCTTCAATCTGGCCGCCCTGCGCAGCTCATATACTCAGGAATATTATCACGACCAGGGGCTCAGCATCGGCTCGGCGACCGTGCGCTTCCCCCTGCCCGGCGGCGGCTGGTGGGAACGGCTGATCGACCAGCCGAGCCGGTTCGGCAAGATGAAGGCCCGCTTCGCGCCGGGCGGCGGTTATCGCGGGCGCTGGTGGCAAGCCCCCGGCACCACGATGCAGGATCTCGCGCGCGCCGATCAGATCTGGATCTGCGAAGGCATCTTTGACGCCATTGCCCTGGCACAAGCGGGCCGCTCGGCCGTGTCGGTCATGTCCTGCAACAATTTCCCCGAGCTGGCGCTCGCCGACCTCCGCCGGGCTTGCGCCGATCATGATCTCGCTGGGCCAAAACTGATCTGGGCCTTTGACGTGGGCCGTGCTGGCGTCGAATACACCCGCCGCTTTGTGAAACGCGGGCGGGATGCTGGCTGGCAATGCGGCGCGGCTCAGGTACGCGAGGATGGCGAAGGCGAAAAGCTCGATTGGAACGACCTCGCCCAGCGCGACAAGCTGACCGCCGAAGATCTGGAAACCTATCTCTGGAACGGCGAAGTCACCATCGCCCGCGTGGCCTCGGAAAAGGCTGTCCTGCTTTATCAACGCTACAAGATCGCAAGCTTTCCGCTGGTGTTCCAGAACCGCCAAATGTGGGCGCGGTTCGACCTCGCGCGCATCAACGAAATCATTGAAGAATGGGGCGACATGCCGGCCATGAAAGGCCTGTCCTATGCCCAGAAATTCGACCTTGCGGCCAAGGAAGCAGCCGAGGTTTCGGAAATCGCCAACTGCGCTTTCCGCGCGCTCTATTTCCAGCGTGACGAGGCCGCCGACGACAGCGCCTATTATTTTGCCATAGACTTCCCAAGTGACCGCCCGCGCATCAAAGGGACATTCAGCGGCTCAAGCCTGGCCGCCAGTGCCGAGTTCAAAAAGCGCCTGATCAGCCTCGCGCCGGGCGGGATCTGGACGGGCTCGACGCAACAGCTCGATCGCCTGATGCAGCGCCAGCTGGTCAAGATCAAATCGGTCGAGGCGATCCAGTTCACCGGCTATTCAGCCGATCATCAGGCATGGATACTTGGCGACATCGCAGTCCATAAAGGCCGCGTCTTTGAGCCGAACGACGAGGATTATTTCGATTTCGGCAAGCAACAGGTCAAGCTGCGCTCGTCAGAACGCACGCTGACCATCAACTATGACTCGCAAAAGCTGGATCTCTTTTGGGTGCCGCTGATCAGCCGCGCCTTTGGGGCCAAGGGGTTGGCAATGCTCGCCTTCTGGTTCGGCTCGCTGTTTGCCGAGCAGATCCGCGAAGAACAGAAAAGCCTCGCCTTTCTCGAAGCGACCGGCGAGCCCGGCACCGGCAAGACCACGCTGATCGAATTCCTGTGGCGGCTTTGCGGCCGCGAGGATTATGAAGGCTTCGACCCGGTCAAATCGACCCCGGCCGCGCGCGCCCGTAATCTCGGAAAGGTCGCAAACCTGCCGGTCGTATTGCTCGAAGGCGACCGCTCGGCCGACACCCCACACAGCCGCAAGTTTGAATGGGACGAACTGAAAACCGCATACAACGGGCGTTCGGTACGCTCACGCGGCGTCGCCAACGGCGGCATGGAGACATTCGAACCACCGTTCCGGGGTGCGATCGTCATCGCCCAGAACGCCCCGGTCGAAGCCTCCCCGGCCATCATCGAGCGCATCATGGCGCTGATCTTCGACAAAACAGGCTGGTCAGTCGACACCAAGGAAGCAGCCGAAGCGATCGAGCGTATCAAGACCGAGCAGGTCAGCAGTTTCATTATCCATGCCATCCGCCGCGAAGAAGAAATCATGGCGACCTACCGCGCCGCCTTCGCCAAGCATGAAAAGGCGATGCTGGCCGATCCGGAGATCCGCAACGGCCGCCTCGCCAAAAACCACGCCCAACTCGCCGCCATGTTTGACGCCATGCGCATCATCGTCCCGAATATCGCCGAGCGTGACGCCCTCGCGGTCCATGAGCTGATCCGCGCCATGGTGCGCGAACGCCAGCTCGCGGTGAACAGCGACCACCCGCACGTTCAGCTGTTCTGGGAACGCTACGACTGGCTCGCCAGCCTGATCACGCCGGGTGCCATCAACCCCATCAATCACAGCGTCCGCGCCGACACCATCGCCATCAACCTCGTCCAGTTCGAACAGCTCTGCGGCGAGCATCGGCTCTCCCTGCCCTGCACCATGAACGAACTGAAACGCCTCCTGAAGAGCAGCAAGGAGCGCAAGTTCCTGTGCTCGAAAGTCACCCGATCATACGAAAAAACGCTGTTCTGCTGGCACTTCTCTGCCCCCAAATCAAATTGAAAGGAAACGCCATGATATATTTCGAAGTCAAAAATCGCTGGACGGGTGCCGTTCAGTTTGTCGCCGAAATCAACTGTGCCGAAGATGCCCCGCGCGCGCTCAAGCTGCGGCTCGCCGTCATGTGGGCGCTCAAGTTGAAAATCAGCCTGACCTGCTGCGATCTCAATGACGCGGATCTCTCGACCATGGACCTCGCCTGGGCGGATTTCGCCGGGGCCAGCTGCGCACGGGCGAATTTCGCTTACGCCGATCTCTGCGCAACCGACTTTACGGGTGTGGATTGCACGGCGGCCGACTTCACCAACGTGAATGCGACCGTGTCTGATTTCAGCTTGGCAAAGCTTACGCATGCGATCTGCACGAACGCCAATTTTCGCGGCAGCTGCATGCCCGGCGCAGACTTCTGCGGGGCCGATCTCAATGGGGCGAACCTCAACCGCACCGATCTGACCCACGCAAGTTTTGTCCGCGCCGACCTTACCGGGACCAATTTCGCCGAGACCAAATGGCGCGATGGCGTGATCATCAACCGGCGGCCGCTTCAACTGGCCGGCCTCGAATTCCCCGTGATCATTTTCGACGATCATATGGAGATCGGCTGCGAACTGCACAGCATCGGTGATTGGGCAGCGTTCGACGATCGTCACATCATCCGCATGGGCGGTGCACGAGCTATCCGCTTCTGGCACAGCCATAAATACGCCCTTCTGGCACTGGCGGCATCTGACGCGCGCGGCCCAGCCGCAGCAACTCAGGAGATCGCAGCATGAACGACATGACGCACCAATATGTTGCCGTGTCGGATGGCAATGGCGGGATCATGCACGTCCTGCGGCAGGTTACCGGCGGCGGCTCGAAGAAAAAGACAAAGCGCGCCGCGCCTGACCCGATCAAGACCAGCGGCGAAGCGGCTGCCGAAAGGCTACGCCAGTTCATCGAGCGGGTGGAGCGGCTCGATGAGGAGATCCGCGGCCTTACCGACGACCGCAAGGACGTGCTGGCTGAAGCAAAAGCAAACGGCTTCGATGCCAGGACGATCAAGACGATCATCCGCCTGCGCCAGCTGGACGACAACGCACGGCAGGAAGCAGAGGCCATCCTCGAAACCTACAAAGCCGCATTGGGGATAGAATGACCGGGCGGATGAGACAGATAAAGACTGACCAGATCCTTGCCGTGATCAAGGGCAGCGTAAAAACATACACGATCGCTTACCGCCTCGGCATCCCTGAGAAACGCCCCACAATTTACCGGCGGCTCCGCAGATTGGAGACTGTCGGGAAAGTGACCCGCTTCCGATACCTTAACAACCTTTATTGGATTATACCGGCATGAATGACCGACTGCTCCGAATTCAAGACGTCATAGAACGAACCGCACTTTCAAGGGCGCATATTTATGCACGCGTCAAGGAAGGACGATTTCCCGCCCCCTATAAGCTCTCAACAAAATGCGCCCGCTGGTCAGAGCGGGAGGTTAACGACTGGATCAACAGTCAGTTGTCTTAACTAACCGCTCATTCGGCTAACCGGGCGACCCGGCCCGGTCGCCGCCCAGCGGATCGGCTGCCAAAGGTGGATTTCCGGCGAACACATTCCGGCCACCAGAAGGTCAGCCCATTCGCAGGCTATTTCACGTCGCCTTTTAAGGTAGTCGGCGCGATTATATGCGCCCTCTATCTTGTTCGGCGGCACATGCGCCAGCATCAGGTCAATGATCGCCCGGTCGCTATCACGCCCTTCCGCCTTGGCGCGCTCGTTCATGATAGTCGAAAAGGCCGCGCGGAACCCGTGTGGCACATGGCGCTGATAATACCCAGCACGAATAAGTAAGGCGCGCAGCGTGTTTTCGCTGATCGGCCTATGCGCATGCCGCTCACCGGGGAACATCAGGTCAAAATTTCCAGTCATCCTATGCAACACACGCAGGACTTCCACGCTTTGCGGTGCCAGGGGAACAAGATGATCACCACCGGCATCCGCTTTTCGATCCTCATCACCCTTCATCCGATGTGACGGTATCCGCCATAATGGCTCCGCGCCGTCCAGATCCTCGATCTCCGCCCAGCGTGCCCAGCGCAATTCGCCCGGCCGCACGGCCGTCAACGCGAGGAAGCGCAGGCCCAGCTTGGTCACCGCCCGGCAGCGTTCGGCCTCACAGGAAATCAGCATTTGTCGAACCGAAGCCAGATCGATCAAGGCGGGCTGGCGTTTGGTGCGCGGCTTGCGAGGAAGGGCAACGGCCAGACTTGCCGCCGGGTCCGCCTCGGCGATGCCCGTGGCAATGCCATAAACAAATATGGCGCTTACTCGCTGCCTCAGACGGTGCGCCGTCTCAATCGCCCCGCGTGCGACGATGCCATTCAGAAGGTCGAGCAGCTGCGGTGCTTTGATCTCCCCGATCTGCAAAGTTCCGATCTTGGGGAAAACGTCATTCTCCAGACTATCCAGAACGTCTTTGGAATGAACAGCCGACCAGCGACCTTTCTGCAAGGTATGCCATCGACGTGCGACAGCCTCGAACAATGTATCCTCATCCGCTTCGGGAGACGCAAGCGCCGTCACACGGGCTGCTGTAGGCTCTATCCCACGCGCCAGCAATGCTTTTGCCCGATCCCGCGCCTCGCGCGCGTCCTTCAATGAAATAGCCGGATAGCTTCCTATCGTCAGAGTTTTCTGCACAGGCTTGCCAGCGGGGTTGCGCCCGAATTGATAATTCATCCGCCAATGCCGCCCACCTGCGACCGTCACATGCAGATACAGCTGACTTCCATCGCTCAATTTATAAGGTTTTTCACCGGCCTTAGCTGCTCGCACCTTTGCATCTGTCAACGCCGCCATACCATATCCTCCGACTCGCACACCATAGATCAAACCATAGCACGTCGCGGATATATGAGAACAAACAGAGATCATTAAAGATAACAAAAAACGCAGAACCCATTGGAACTGCGTTGTTTTTAGATGAATTCGGATGGTTGGGGAAAATTAAGTGGCGGAGAGGGTGGGATTCGAACCCACGGTACCCTTACGAGCACAACGGTTTTCGAGACCGCCCCATTCGACCACTCTGGCACCTCTCCGCGCGCAGGTCTAAACCTTCAAAAGGGGCTGACACAAGGGAAACCCTTGCGACCGCGGCGCGAACATAGCTGAAGGTTTCGGAGGTCGCAAGCGGGGAATTGGGATTATTCCATGTTTGTCAGCGGTCGCTTCCGGCTCTGGCCCCGCCCCTGATCCGACCCCTGCCCTGCACCGCCTATATTCCTTGACTTCCGGGGGGTGGTCGCTATATTCCGGCGCTTGTATGGCGCGGCTTTGGCGGCCCCATGCCTATTTGTGTATGTTACCTCTGGTTATTTGTGGGTTCACCCCAGACGACCGGCAATAATGATCAAGAACGGTTTAAATATGCCATTACGGCGTCCTTTGAGGCGCTCGGACGTGGCGAAACATTAGGATAGACCTATGTTTGCAGTCGTTAAGACTGGCGGAAAGCAATATAAAGTTGCCGCCGGTGATTTTCTGAAGGTCGAAAAACTGGCTGGTGAAGCTGGTTCGACCGTTGAATTCGAAGTCCTTATGGTCGGCGACGACAAAGGCGTTCAGGTCGGCGCACCGCTCATCACCACTGTTCCGGTGATCGGCGAGATTGTCGCCCAGATCCGCGGCGAGAAGATCATCATCTTCAAGAAGCAGCGCCGCCATCACTATCGCCGCCGCAACGGCCACCGTCAGAACCTGACCGTGATCCGCATCGCCTCCATCGGCGGTGTCGAGGCTGCTCCGAAAGCCCCAAAGGCTGAAGCTGCCGCGACCGAAGCCGCCCCGAAGGCCGCAAAGACGTCCACCAAAAAGGCCGCTCAGGCCACTGAGGAGTAAGTCATGGCACATAAAAAAGCAGGCGGTAGTTCCCGCAACGGTCGTGATTCGGCCGGCCGGCGCCTTGGTGTGAAAAAATTTGGCGGCGAAGCCGTCATCTCCGGCAACATCCTCATTCGTCAGCGCGGCACCAAAGTGCGCGCCGGTGAAAATGTCGGCATGGGCAAGGATCATACCCTGTTCGCGACCGCTGAAGGCGTCGTGAAATTCCATGTTGGCAAGGGCGACCGTTCTTTCGTTTCGGTTCTGCCAAAGGCTTAAGCCCCTCCGGACGGGCCTTTGGGCCTTTCGAGGGGTTGAACAGGGGGAATGAGCAGTCATTCCCCTTTTTCGTTTTTCTATCCTGTGTTCAAAATCACGACTTTCGTAAAGCAGTCCCCCGGCCATGAAATTTCTCGACCAATGCAAAATCTTTCTGCGCTCCGGTGCTGGCGGTGACGGCTGCGTCAGCTTCCGGCGCGAGAAATTCGTGGAATTCGGCGGACCCGACGGCGGCAACGGCGGCCGCGGCGGCCATATCATCATCGAGGCCGTGCCCGGGCTCAACACCCTGATCGACTTCCGCTATCGCCAGCATTTCAAGGCCGAGCGCGGTCATCACGGCATGGGCCGCAGCCGCACCGGCGCCGACGGCGCCGACATGGTGATCCCCGTTCCCGTGGGCACCGAAATCATCGATGACGAAACCGAAACCGTTGTGGCCGAACTCATCACCCCCGGTCAGCGCATCATGCTGCTGGAAGGCGGGCGCGGTGGTCTTGGCAACGAACATTTCAAAAGCTCCACCAACCGCGCGCCGCGCCATTTCATTCCGGGTGGACCGACTCAGGAATTATGGGTCTGGCTGCGCCTTAAACTGATGGCGGACGCCGGTCTTCTGGGCATGCCTAACGCTGGAAAATCGACCTTCCTCGCTGCCGTATCGCGGGCGAAGCCGAAGATCGCTGACTATCCCTTCACCACCCTTAAGCCGCAGCTCGGCGTGGTCCATATTGATGACCGCGAATTCGTGCTGGCCGATATTCCGGGGCTGATCGCCGGGGCGTCCGAAGGCGCCGGGCTGGGTCACCGCTTCCTTGGCCATATCGAGCGTTGCGGCGTGCTGTTGCATCTGGTGGATGCGACCCAAAGTTCGGTCAGCGACGCCTATCGCACCGTGCGCGCCGAACTTGACGCCTATGGTTCGGGTCTTGAAGACAAGCTTGAGATCGTCGCCCTGTCGAAAACCGACGCCGTCGATGCGCGGTCGCTGTCGGCCCGCAAACGCGCGCTTGAGAAAACTTGCGGCAAGCCGGTTCATCTGCTGTCCGCCGTGTCCGGGCTTGGCGTGAAGGAGATCCTGCGCAATCTGTCCGCCGAAGTCGGGCATATCACCGTGCCGGAACAGCCAGCCGTAGAATCGACACCAAGTGCGCCGGTGGAAAAAGACAGCAACTGGTCGCCACTCGACAGCTAACAGAACATCCATAGTCCGGGGGGACTGACATGCAGGGACAGCTCGCCAAAGCCAAGCGGGTGGTCGTGAAGATCGGGTCGGCGCTGTTGGTTGACAGCGCCATAGGCCGCTTGCGCGAAGACTGGTTCAAGGCGGTGATCGAAGATATCGCCGCGCTTAAATCCTCCGGCAAGGACGTGGTCATCGTCTCGTCGGGGGCGATTGCCATGGGGCGCAAGGAACTTGGCCTGAAAGGCCGTCCGAAGACCCTTGATGAAAGTCAGGCCGCCGCCGCGGTCGGTCAGATCCGCCTCGCCCACGCCTATCAGGAGGCGCTGGCCGCCCATGGCCTGGTGGCGGCTCAGATGCTGGTGACCCTTGGTGATACCGAGGAACGGCGGCGCTACCTCAATGCCCGCACCACCCTTGAGACGCTGTTGAAATTCGGCGCCATCCCGGTCATCAACGAAAACGACACTGTGGCCACGCAGGAAATCCGCTATGGCGACAATGACCGTCTGGCGGCGCGGGTAGCCGTCATGGCCGCCGCCGATTGTCTGATCCTGCTGTCGGACATCGATGGGCTCTATACCGCCGACCCCAACAGCGACCCGGGCGCGGTGTTTATCCCGGACGTCCCCGAAATCACTCCGGCTATCGAGGCCATGGGCGGCTCGGCCCGCTCGGGCGGTGTCGGCTCGGGTGGCATGGCCACCAAGATCACCGCCGCCAAGATCGCGGTCGCCGGCGGCTGCCGCATGGCGATCACGAGTGGCCATGTCCTTCATCCGATCCGCGCCCTTGCCGACGGCGGCCGCGCCACTTGGTTTGCCGCCGCCAACAGCCCCAAAGTCGCCCGCAAACGCTGGATCAGCGGCCTGTTGCGCCCGGCCGGGGCGTTGCAGCTGGATGCCGGAGCGGTCACGGCGCTGCGCGACGGCCGCAGCCTGCTGCCCGCAGGCGTCCACGCTGTCGAAGGCCCGTTTGATCGCGGCGATGCCGTGCGGCTGCTGGATGACGGCGGACGTGAAATCGGGCGCGGTCTGGTGGCCTATGGCGCCAAGGATGCCCGTGCCATCATGGGCCGCCAGTCGGCGGAAATCGCGGAAATTATCGGCACGGCCAGCCGGGATGTTATGATACACAGAGACGATCTGGTGTTGGATTAAGGCTCCGAGCAAGACCAACATAGTGGAGAGTGAGAGATGACCAGCGCCCCCCTTGAAAAGACCGACATTGCCGGGCTGATGCTGACCATTGGCCAGGCTGCGAAAGCCGCCGCCACAACCCTCGCGCTCGCCCCCACCGCTGCGAAGAACAAGGCGCTTACCGCCGCCGCCGCCGCAATTCGTACCCGAGGCGACGAAATCCTTGCCGCCAACAGCCGCGATATGGACGCCGCCCGTGCCCGTGGCCTCACAGGCGCACTCCTCGACCGCCTGCTGCTGACGCCGGATCGCATCGAGGGCATCGCCCAGGGCCTTGATGGCATTGTTACCCTGCCCGATCCGGTCGGCGCCCTCGACAGCGAATGGACACGCCCGAATGGCCTCAAAATCGCCCGTGTGCGGGTGCCGCTTGGGGTGATCGGCATTATTTATGAATCGCGGCCCAACGTAACGGCCGACGCCGGAGCGCTCTGCCTCAAATCCGGCAATGCGGCCATTTTGCGCGGCGGCAGCGAAAGCGCCGAGTCGAGCCGCGCCATTCACGCCTGCCTTGTGGAGGGCCTCACGGCCGCCGGGCTGCCCGAAGCGGCGATCCAGCTTATCCCGACCCAGGACCGCGACGCCGTCGGCCTCCTGCTCGGCATGAGCCAGTATGTGGATATCATCGTCCCGCGCGGCGGCAAGGGCCTGATCGAGCGTGTGCAGAAAGACAGCCGTGTACCGGTCATGGCCCATCTTGACGGCATCTGCCACACCTATCTCGATGCCGCCGCCGACCCTGAGAAGGCGCTCGCCATCACCTTGAACGCCAAAATGCGCCGCACCGGCGTCTGTGGCGCGACCGAGACGCTGCTGGTGGATCGTGCCATCGCTGCAACAATCCTGCCGCCGATTCTCGATGCGCTTGTGGCCAAGGGCTGCGAATTGCGCGGAGATCGTGAAACCCAGGCCCTCGACCCCCGCGTCACAGCGGCCACCGAGGCAGACTGGAGCACCGAATATCTCGACGCCATCCTGTCAATCCGTCAGGTTGACGGCGTCGCCGGTGCTGTGGCCCATATCGCCCGTTACGGCTCCCACCATACCGACGCCATCATCACCGAGGATGAGCGCGCCGCCGAACAGTTCCTCACCGAGGTCGACAGCGCCATTGTGGCCCTGAATGCCTCGACTCAGTTCGCCGACGGCGGCGAGTTCGGATTCGGGGCCGAGATCGGCATTTCCACCGGCAAGCTCCACGCCCGGGGCCCGGTGGGTCTTGAACAGCTCACGAGTTACAAATATCAGCTGCGCGGCACAGGCCAGACGCGGCCATGACAGATTGGGCATGACCATTGGGGCCAGCGCACCGAAAAGCCCCCTTTCCCCGACTTCCAACCGCCCTGGCGTCACGGGTGTTGGCGGGCAAACGCATCGGGCTTTTGGGCGGCTCCTTCAATCCGGCCCATGACGGCCACCGCGAGATCTCCCTCGAAGCCCTGAGGCGACTCGGGCTGGATCAGGTCTGGTGGCTGGTGTCGCCGCAGAATCCGCTAAAATCGGAAAAGGACATGGCCCCGCTCGACCGGCGGCTGAAACAGGCCCAAATACTGGCCGCCCATCCGCGCATTCATGCGATGGCCCTTGAAACCGCGCTCGGCACCCGTTATACCGCCGATACGCTCGACGCGCTCCGCAGGCTTTATCCAAACACGCGGTTCGTCTGGCTCATGGGTGCTGACAATCTTGCGGGCTTTCACCGCTGGCGGCGCTGGGCTGACATCATGTCTGTCGTCCCCGTTGCGGTCCTTGACCGCCCCTTGTATTCTATATCTGCCCCCATGGGCAAAACTGCGCAGCGCTTTCGCCGTTATCGGAAACGGGAACGGCAGGCCAAACAGCTTGCCACCATGTCCGCACCGGCCTGGATGGTGCTGCGCATCCCGCGCAATCCCTTGTCGGCGACGGAGCTGAGGACACGGGGCGCGGGCTGGTTCGATGACAGGGTGAATGAGGCGCCGTTGCCTATCGCAACACCCACATAAGGAGAAACCGTGAGACCTGAAGAACAGTCTCCCGTAGAGAGAAAAGATGCGAAGCCGGGTTTAACCGAACCCCTTCATGACGCCATCATCCGCTCGCTCGATCAGGACAAGGCCGAAGATATCATTGCCATCGATCTCGCCGGAAAAACATCGTTCGCCGATCATATGATCATCGCCAATGGGCGGTCGAGCCGTCAGGTTGCGGCCATGGCCTCGCATTTGATCGAACGGCTGAAGGAATGGGGCATCCGCCCGCGCGCCGAAGGCATGTCCCAGGGTGACTGGGTGCTGATCGATGCCGGTGACGTGGTGGTGCATCTGTTCCGCCCGGAAGTCCGCGACTTCTACAACCTTGAAAAAATGTGGTCGGCCGCAGTGATCGGCGAAGCCGTCTGAGGACATCAGGCAGCCCATGGATGTAACAGTCGTGGCGGTCGGACGCCTGCGCTCCGGCCCCGAACACGAGCTGATTTCCGCCTATTTGAAACGCCTGCCCTGGACCTTGCGCATTATCGAGGTCGAGGAACGCCGCCCCATTGTCGGCCCCGAACGACAGACGCGGGAGGCTGACCTTATCCTTGCCGCCTTGCCGCCGGGGGCCATCGTCATAGCCCTCGACGAGCGCGGCAAAACCCTGTCCAGCATGGATTTTTCCACCCGGCTCACGGGCTGGCGCGATGCCGCGAAACCGGTCGCCTTCGTCATCGGCGGGGCTGATGGCTTGCATGAAAAAATACGCACGCGCGCCGATCTGCTCCTTGGCCTTGGCCCCATGGTCTGGCCTCATGCCATGGTCCGGGTCATGCTGACGGAACAGATCTATCGCGCCTACACCATTGCAACCGGGCATCCGTATCATAAATAAGCAAAAATGCAGGCCAAAGCCCTCGTTCCCCCGATGATTTGACAATATTCTTTAAGAATTAATGGTATAACCTGCCCAAGCTCGACGACCAAAAGGCAACCGACTGACCATGACTGATACGCCCAGAACTGCACCCCGCCCTGTCGTTCTTTGCATTCTCGACGGTTGGGGATATCGCGCCGAACGCGCGTATAACGCTATTGCCCAGGCCGATATTCCGGTCTATCGCGAGCTTTGGACCAGCGCCCCGCGCGCCTGGCTTCAGACCTCGGGCCTGGCCGTCGGCCTCCCCGAAGGTCAGATGGGCAATTCCGAAGTCGGTCACATGAATCTCGGCGGCGGCCGCGTCATTCTGCAGGATCTGCCACGCATTGACGAGGCCGCGCAGTCGGGTGAACTGGCCGCAAGCCCGGTCCTCGGCGCATTCATCGCCAAGCTTAAGGCCAGCGGTGGCGCCTGCCATCTGTTGGGCCTGCTGTCCCCGGGCGGCGTTCACAGCCATCAGGATCACATGCTGGCGCTGGCCTGCATTCTGGATGCCGCCGGTGTGCCGGTGCGCATCCATGCCTTCCTCGATGGCCGCGACACCCCACCACGGAGCGCGCTTAGCTATCTCGCCGATTTCGAATCCGGGCTCAAGGGCCTCAACAATGTCCATATCGCCACCGTCTCCGGCCGCTATTTCGCCATGGACCGCGACAAGCGCTGGGACCGGGTTGAAAAGGCCACCGATATCATCATCGACGGCCTGGGCGAACGCGCCGCCACCGCCCGCGATGCCATCGAAGCAAGCTACGCCCATGACAAAAGCGACGAGTTCGTGGCGCCCACAGCCATCGGCGACTATATGGGCGCGAAAGACGGCGACGGTCTGTTGATGGCCAATTTCCGTGCCGACCGGGCGCGCGAAATCCTCACTGCGCTGCTCGACCCCGGCTTTGACGGTTATGCCCGCAAACGGCTGGTCAGCTTCGCCGCCGCCACCGGCCTTGTGGAATATTCCTCGGCCCTGAACAGCTTCCTGACCACGATCTTTGCCCCGGTCGAGATTCATAATTCCTTGGGCGAAGTGGTCTCGAACGCCGGGCTCAAACAGCTCCGCACCGCCGAGACCGAGAAATACGCCCATGTGACCTTTTTCTTCAATGGTGGGGCCGAAACCGTGTTTCCGGGCGAGGACCGCATCCTTGTCCCCTCGCCCCGGGTCGCAACCTATGATCTGCAACCGGAAATGTCAGCGGCCGAAGTCACCGACAATCTGGTCAAGGTCATTGCCGATCAGACCTATGATCTTATCGTCGTCAATTACGCCAACCCGGACATGGTCGGCCATACCGGCATCATGTCGGCCGCCATCAAGGCCGCTGAAACCGTGGACACCTGCCTTGGCCGGCTCAAGACCGCGCTCGAACAGGTTGGCGGCGTCATGCTGGTGACCGCCGATCACGGCAATCTTGAACTGATGCTCGACGAAGACAGCGGTCAGGCCCATACCGCCCACACGACCTTTGACGTGCCCGCGCTGCTGGTCAATGCGGAGGCAGGCCTCACGCTCCATGACGGCCGTCTGGCCGATGTGGCCCCGACCCTGCTTGCGCTCATGGGGATCGCCCAGCCCGCCGACATGACCGGCCGCTCCCTTCTTGGCGCGTCTGCCGCAGCATCTAACAGGGATGAGCGCCGCGTTGGATCCCTTTAAGCGTCCAGTTGCAGGTCTTGGTGCCCGAGGCGGTCTGACCGCACTCGGGATCGCCCTGCTTTTGACGCCACCCGTCCTCGCCCAACAGCTTCCCGCCCAGCAGGAAGCCAGCCGCAAAAAGCTCGAAGCCGTCCAGGACAAGATCACCAAGTCGCAGGAACATCAAAAAGAGCTCGAAGCCCAGAAAGAGGCGGTGAGCCGCGAGCTTTCCGACCTCCAGTCCAAACTGGTGCGCGCCGCCAATTCGATCCAGAAGACCGAAGAACAAACCAGCGGCATCGAAGCCCGCGTGTTTGAACTCGATGACAAATTCGTGGCCCAAAACGGCAAACTCAACAGCCGGCGCGGCGATATCGCCCTCACCCTCGCCGCCCTTGGCCGGGTGTCGCGTCAGCCGCCGCAACTTGTCCTGCTGCGCCCGAACGCCGCCATCGACACCGTCCGCAGCGCCGGGTTGCTGTCGTCGATCATGCCGGTCCTGCGCAGCGAAGCCGAGGACCTCAAACAGGATCTCGTGCTCCTCAAGCAGCTTAAAAGCGAACTTGAGGACGAGCGCAAGAAACTTGACCAAAGCCTCGCCGGTCTTGAAAAAGAGCGTGAGGACATGGACCTCCTGCTGGCTCAGCGCAAGCGCGAGCAGCGCGACATCGAAAAAGAGGCCAGCAGCGAACAGGAAAAAATGCAGCGCTTCGGCCGCGAGGCCAAATCTCTTGAAAACCTGATCGACAATATCGAAAAAGAAATCGCCCGCCGTCAGAAAGCGGCCGAGGACGCTGCCCGCAAACTGGCCAAGCGGCCGGGCAAGGGCGAGGACACCAAGGGCAAGAAAGCCCCGTCCGAACCGCCCGCCCAGTTCGCCAAGGCGCTTGGCAACCTGCCCTTGCCGGTGCGTGGCGATTTCGTGCGCGGCTATGGCGATCCGGACGATACCGGGGCGCCGTCAAAGGGCATCGTCATCTCGGCCCGGCCGGGAGCTCAGGTCATCTCGCCCGCCGATGGACGGGTGTTGTTTGCCGGGCCCTTCCGCGACTATGGGCAAATCTTGATCATCGCACACGGCGGGAGCTATCATAGCCTGTTGGCCGGTCTGACCAAAATCACCGCGGCCGTAGGCCAGGCGGTGGTGGCGGGAGAGCCCGTAGGCCAAATGGGTGGAGATGAGGGCTCGACTTCCCCGGGTGCGCGGTTGTATGTGGAACTGAGAAACAACGGCAAGCCCGTGAACCCGATGCGGTGGCTGGCGGCTGGAAAAGGAAAGGTGCGTGGATAATGCGTAAATTTGCTGGAACCGCCTCGGCGATCGCCGTGATCGTCGGTTTGGGAGCCGGATTGGCCATCGGATTGCAGTTCAATCCCGATACCAACAGCGCCCAGGCGGCAAGTTCGGAAACCTACCGTCAGCTCAATCTGTTCGGCGATGTGTTCGAACGGGTGCGCGCCGATTATGTGGAAGAAGTCAAAGATTCGAGCATGATCGAAGCTGCCATTCAAGGCATGCTCGCCTCGCTCGATCCGCATTCGAGCTATATGACGCCCGATGACTTCAAAAATATGCAGGTCCAGACCAAAGGGGAATTCGGCGGTCTCGGCCTCGAAGTCACCATGGAAAGCGGCGTGGTCCGCGTGGTCTCGCCCATCGACGACACCCCGGCCGCCCGCGCCGGATTGAAGACCGGCGACTATATCACCTATATCGACGGGGAGCAGGTCATGGGCCTGACCCTGACCCAAGCCGTCGACAAGATGCGCGGCCCGACCAACACCAAGGTCAAGCTGACCATCGTGCGCGAGGGCCTGGACGCCTCCTTCGACGTCGAGCTGACCCGCGACATCATCAAAATTCAATCGGTACGCTCCCATGCCGAAGGCGATGTGGGCTATGTCCGCGTCACCTCCTTCACGGAACAGACCGATGCCGGGGTGCGCAAGGCCATTGCCGACCTCAAGAAAGACATCGGCCCCGGCCTGAAGGGCTATGTGCTCGATCTCCGCAACAATCCGGGCGGTCTGCTCGATCAGGCGGTGGCGGTCAGCGATGATTTCCTCAATCAGGGTGAAATCGTTCAGACCCGCGGCCGCAACAATCGCGACATCCAGCGCTACAACGCCACGCGCGGCGATGTCACCGACGGCAAGACCGTTGTGATCCTAATCAATGGCGGCTCGGCCTCGGCCTCGGAAATCGTCGCTGGCGCTTTGCAGGACCATGAACGGGCGCTGGTCATCGGCACCCAGTCGTTCGGCAAGGGGTCGGTGCAGACGATCATTCCTCTTGGGGCGAACGGGGCTCTCCGGCTCACGACGGCGCGCTATTACACGCCGTCCGGACGCTCGATCCAGGCCAAGGGCATCACCCCTGACGTGGTGGTCGAACAGATGCAGGTGCCTGACGCCAACGCCAACCGCCAGTTCCGCAATGAAGCAAGCCTGCGCGGCCATCTTGAAAATCCTGCCGACGGCAAGACTGCGGATGGCAAACCAGCAGACACCAAGCCTGCGGACGCCACAGCGCCGAAGATCAATCCCAAGCTGTTGCCACAGCCGGAGGCCAAGGGCGACGGCAAGAAGCCGGAAAATCGCGTCGGCAGCACCACGCCCGCCGGCACGACCGCCATCAGCGCCACGGGATTGATTCCGAAAGACAACAAGGAACTGGTCAAGATCGAGGATAAGAAGAGGACCGAGGACTATCAGTTGTCCTATGCTCTTGACCTCGTGCGCGGGCTTTCCACTGCGCAGAAACGTGCAGCAAAGCCATAACGCGCCCTCAGGCGGGTACGGAGGGGGTGTAACAGGTGTCACGGTTTCAGGAAGCGCGTAAAGAATCCGCTGCCGCCGCCAAACGGCGGGCGCGGGTCAGCGCACTTCAGATTGCCTGGCTCCTGGTGCTGCTGGCACTTTGTGGCGTTTTCGGCTGGCTCACGTTCAGCCCTGACAAGACCGGCTCCCCGGTCGCGTCAGGCGAGATCGTGAGCATTGCTCCGGCACCGGCCCCCATCACGGCCGGGACCGCTCCCGAAAAATCGGCGGTTGCGCCTGCAAAGCCCGTCAGTCAGGCCTTAAGCCCAGCCCCGGACACCGCCCTTGAAGAACACAGCCCCACCGGTGCGCTGCCCAAGATCGGCAGCGACGGGCGGGAGCCGTGGCAGGTCTACAGCCGCCCCTATGAAGACAAGACCGCACGTCCCCGCATCGCCATTGTCATCACCGGGCTCGGGCTCAGCAAGCTTGTGACCGAAACCGCCATCACCACCCTGCCGCCGGCCGTCAGCCTCGCCTTCTCGCCCTATGGCGAGGGGCTGGTGGCCCGCAGCCGCAGGGCCCGCGAGGCCGGTCACGAGCTGCTCCTGATGCTGCCTATGGAGCCGCAGGACTATCCGAAAAACGACCCCGGCCCCCATTCGCTGCTGACCAGCCTGCCTGCGGCCGAGAACATCGCCCGCATGCATTGGGTCATGAGCCGCTTTCCCGGCTATGTGGGCGTGGTCAATGAAATGGGCTCCAAATTCTCCGCCTCCGAGGAGGCCATGACTCCGGTTCTGAAGGAGCTCAAATCGCGTGGACTGCTGTTCATGGATTCGCGCAGCTCGCAATATAGCGTTGCTGGCAAACTCGCCCGCACGCTGCGGGTGCCGCGCGCCATCAACAACCGCTATATCGACGAACAGCCGAGCGAGGACCAGATCCGCAAGCAGCTTGACGACATCGAGAATCTCGCCCGCAGCTATGGGGCCGCCGCCGCCATCGGCCGCGCCCATCCCGTCACCATGAGAACGGTCGCCGCCTGGGCCGCCGGACTTGAAAAGCGCGGGTTCGAGCTGGTTCCGCTCACCGCTGTCGTCAACCGTCAGCCGGTACGCTAAACCATGCCCAAATCCCCCGATTCAAAAGACCCCGCATCCCTGCCCTATCGTCCCTGCGTCGGCGTGACCCTGTTCAACGCCCGGGGGCTGGTTTTTATCGGCCAGCGTATCGACACCGAAATCGAAGCCTGGCAGATGCCTCAGGGCGGCATAGACGAGGGCGAGGACCCGAAAACCGCCGCCTTCCGTGAACTGTTCGAAGAGACCGGCATCGATCAGGCCGAAATCATCGCCGAGCATCCGGACTGGCTGACCTACGACTTGCCCCCACATCTTGTGGGCAAGGTGTGGAAAGGTCGCTATCGCGGCCAGATCCAGAAATGGTTTGCCATGCGTTTTCTCGGTGATGACAGCGCCATCCATCTCGACACCCCGCATCCCGAATTCAACGCCTGGCGCTGGGTGCCGCTTGCCGAAACGCCCAATCTGATCGTGCCGTTCAAGCGCGCGCTTTACGCCGATATTTCCCGCGTCTTCGCGCCCTATGCGCGGCCGCTCTGAGGACCGTAATTTATGTCTGATACTCCGCCCGACCGCCCCTCTTTCGAGGCGCTCACGCTCGCCCGTGACGCTCTCCGCGATTTGTGGGACGCCCGGCGCTTCCATGTGATCCTGTCGCTGATTGCCGTGCTGCCGCGTGCGGTGATGGACGCCTTCGGCCTCCTCAGCCCCTATTATGCCGGTGTGCTGGCGCAAACCCTGCCGCCCGGTTATTGGCAGGCGGCGCTGCTGTTCCTGCTGTGGGCGGCGCTGTGGAACACACCCATGCTGGTGCTGTGGTTCCGTCGGTTCATGGTCGGCCCTCAGGACGTGCTCAGGCTTGGGCTCGGCCAGCTGACCCAACGCTCCCTGTTGTTTCTCGGCTATAGTTTTCTGTTGATTGTGGGCATCGGCGTCATCGTCATGCTCTCCACCGTCGTCCTGAGCGGCATTCTCTCCATCTTCGCCAGCGGCAAATCAGCCGCCGCTTTGCCCTTTGGCTTTTTGCTCGTTCTCGTGATCGGCCTTTATTTCTTCTTCGGTACCCGCTTCATGCTCACCTTCGGGGCGCTCACGGTCGGGGAGCGTCTGTCGCTCCGCGACAGCTGGCGCCTGACCGCCAACATTGCCGGCCCCATCATCGGCGCCCTGGCGCTCTGCCTCCTAGGCAGCCTTATGGTGGCCCAGGGTATCTATTGGCTGGTGACACTGGCGATCATTGGCCCCTCCGGCATCCCCGCCGGGGCTCCCGTGCCAGCGGTACTCCACATCCTCGACCTCATCCTGGCCCCGCTCAACTACGCCGCCACAGCCCTTATGGCCGCCATCTGCGCCCGCGTTTATCACGCCCTCCGCCACCCTTGACGTCTTGCGAGGCGGCGAAGCCGACGAAGCAATCCAGTGCTGCGGGCAAGTTCCTGGATTGCTTCGCCCAAGGGGGCTCGCAATGACTGTATATGGAGAGGGAATAATGAAACAGCCCGCCATCTACATCATGGCCAATCAGCAAAACGGTACGCTTTATGTCGGCGTCACATCCGACCTCATCAAACGCGCCTATGAGCATCGGGAGGCGGCACACCCCGGCTTCACCAAGCAATATGGTTGCAAACTGCTCGTCTATTACGAGCTGCACCAGGATATGACGGCCGCCATCACTCGCGAAAAGCAGATCAAGGCTGGTTCCCGCAAAAAGAAACTCGCGCTGATCGAAGGAATGAACCCCAACTGGCGTGACCTGTTCGAGGATATTGTCTAAGTCTTCTGGATCGCCACGGCGCTAAAGCGCCTCGCGATGACGTCACCAAAACCGTCATTGCGAGGAGGCGGAGCCGACGCGGCAATCCAGACTGCGGGCGAGACACAGCCTCACGCCGCCCGGTTCAGCCGATCCTGACGCCACTGCACGAATTTCCAGGCTGTCTTGGCCGCCGTATTCCCGAGCCAGCCATTCGGGTTCAGGGCCGCCGCGCGCAGGATCATGCGGGCGGCGTTGTCCACATGGGGCTCACGGTAAAGGCCCATGGCCTGCCGCCAGTAGGTCTGGGCGAACAGCTTGTTTTCGTAAGCCGTCTCAGGCGCGGTGAAGGCGATATTGGCGCTGTAATAGGCATAGGCCAGTTCATCGTCTTCGGCCTCCTGCACGCGGCCGAGTGCGACTTTGAGCCGTGACCAGACCGGCATCTTGCCGTCACGTTCATAACGCTTCAGATGCTTTTCAAACAATTGATAATGAAAGAATTCATCGGTGGCGATGCGCTTGCCGATGTCTTTCAGAACCGGCTCGGCGCTGGCGTCGCGAATGGCGGAATAAAACGACGACGTCCCTGTCTCGACCACGCAGCGGGCGATCAATTCCCCCACCCGCGAGCCCCGCACGCTTGCGCTCACATCAAGCGGCAGGCTGTAACCGGCGCGAAAATACGCAAGACTTTCGGCAAAGGAAAAGCTCGGGTCCGCCATCTCAGCCCAACGTCCTAGGGCCGCGCCATGCTGCGCCTCTTCCTCGCCCCACTGAACAACGGCCGCCTTGAAGGTCTCATCATCGTGAAAAACATTGCAGAGATAGGTCACATAATCAGCGCTGTTGGCCTCGACCAGCGACGCCGTTTTGACCACCGCCAGCAAATCCGGCGTGACCTTCGCGGCCTCGAACCGGTCCCAGGCGATATCGTCCAATGTCCAACGCGCGCTCATGTTCTACCTCGGAAAGCAAACAACCCATGCCAGAGCAATAGGCCCTAAAAATGTCAAGTCTGGGGCAGACCATCAATCTACGGCCAAGCCCTTAACCTGTCATGAAAAAACCCCAAGGTTCGCAAACCTTGGGGTTTTAAAATCACATCTGCGAAACGAGTTAAGCCGCTTGCGCCACGACGTCGCGCTTGGCCCTGGCACCTTCAAGCGCGGCTTCCGCGCGCGCCTTCAGATCCGGATCCTTGGCATCGGCGACGTCTTCCGCGAGGTTCTTGATCTCCTGATCAAGCGCCGTCAGATCGACATCGCTCAGCAGCACAGCTTCTTCAGCAAGAAGCGTCAGTACGGTCTGCGTCACGTCGGCAAAGCCGCCCGAGACGAAGAGCCTGGTCACCGAGCCGTCTTCATGCACTTCGACGATACCCGGCCGGATGGTCGAGATCAGTGGCGCATGCCCGACCATGACGCCGAAGTCGCCTTCGGCGCCCGGTACGATCACCATGTCGGCCTGTGTGGAAATCATCAGGCGTTCCGGTGATACGAGCTCGAACTTGAATTTATCCGCCATGGCAATTTGCCCTCAATTCCGGATTAAGCCGCTTGAGCAGCGAGCTTTTCCGCCTTCTGGACGGCTTCTTCGATCGAACCGACCATGTAGAAAGCCGCTTCCGGCAGGTGATCATACTCACCGGCGCAGATCGCCTTGAAGCTTTTCACGGTGTCTTCGAGCGCAACGAACTTGCCCGAGATGCCGGTGAAGACTTCGGCCACATGGAACGGCTGGCTCAGGAAGCGCTGGATCTTACGGGCGCGAGCGACCATGATCTTGTCGTCTTCCGAAAGTTCGTCCATGCCGAGAATGGCGATGATGTCCTGCAGCGACTTGTATTTCTGCAGAATGGTCTGAACCTGACGGGCCACGTTGTAATGCTCGTCCCCA
Source organism: Govania unica (assembly GCF_027920805.1). Taxonomy (GTDB): domain Bacteria; phylum Pseudomonadota; class Alphaproteobacteria; order Sphingomonadales; family Govanellaceae; genus Govanella; species Govanella unica. The sequence goes on along the minus strand of NZ_JANWOI010000001.1, from coordinate 480,907 downwards.
ACAACACGCGGATCAAGGATGCGCGAGGTCGAGTCAAGCGGGTCAACGGCCGGGAAAATGGCCTGTTCGGCGATCGAACGCGACAACACGGTGGTTGCGTCCAAATGGGCGAACGAGGTTGCCGGTGCCGGATCGGTCAAGTCATCGGCGGGAACGTAAATGGCCTGCACCGAGGTGATCGACCCCTTATGGGTGGAGGTGATGCGTTCCTGCAGCGCGCCCATGTCGGTTGCGAGCGTCGGTTGATAGCCCACGGCCGAAGGAATACGGCCAAGCAGAGCCGACACTTCCGAACCAGCCTGAGTAAAGCGGAAGATGTTGTCGATGAAGAACAACACGTCCTGGCCTTCCTGGTCGCGGAAATATTCTGCGACGGTCAGACCGGTCAAAGCCACACGAGCACGCGCTCCTGGCGGTTCGTTCATCTGACCGTAAACAAGCGCCACTTTGGACTTGTCGCCTTCAAGGTCGATAACGCCGGATTCGATCATTTCGTGGTAGAGATCGTTGCCTTCACGGGTCCGCTCCCCAACACCGGCGAACACGGAATAACCACCGTGGCCTTTGGCGATGTTGTTGATCAGTTCCATGATGGTCACGGTCTTGCCGACGCCGGCACCCCCGAAGAGACCGATCTTGCCGCCCTTCGCATAAGGCGCCAGAAGGTCGATGACCTTAATGCCCGTCACGAGGATCTCGGCTTCCGTCGACTGCTCGATGAAGGACGGGGCCTGCGCATGGATCTGCGCTTTTTGCTTGGTCACAACCGGACCGCGTTCGTCGATCGGCTCGCCGATCACGTTCATGATGCGGCCGAGCGTCTCAGGTCCCACCGGAACCATGATCGGAGACCCGGTATCGGTCACTTCCTGACCGCGGACCAGACCGTCGGTCGAGTCCATGGCGATGGTCCGGACCGAATTTTCGCCCAGATGCTGCGAAACTTCGAGCACCAGACGGTTGCCCTGGTTGGTGGTTTCCAGCGCGCCCAAAATCTGCGGCAGCTGATCGTCGAACTGGACGTCCACGACCGCGCCGATCACCTGGGTGATGCGACCGATGTTCTGTTTCGCCATTCTTCAACTCCTCGGCTAAACCGGAGGCCCTGCCGCCGGTGATCTCGTCTTTAGAGCGCCTCAGCGCCCGAAATAATTTCAATCAGTTCCTTGGTGATCGCCGCCTGACGGGTGCGGTTATAAGTGATCGTCAGACGGTTGATCATGTCGCCCGCGTTGCGGGTCGCGCTGTCCATGGCGGTCATGCGCGAACCCTGTTCGCTGGCGGCGTTTTCGAGCAGTGCGCGGAAAACCTGCACCCGCACGTTGCGGGGCAGAAGATCGGCCAGGATCTCTTCCTCGTCCGGCTCATATTCATAGACAGCGCCGTTGAGGTTCGGGCCCTGAACGGCGGCGCTTTCATCGATCGCAGCCGGGATCAGGACCTGCTTGGTTACAATCTGCGTCAAAGCCGACTGGAACTTCGCATAGAACAGGCTGCAAACGTCGAATTCACCCGCCGCGAACATCTGCAGAATCCGGTCGCCAATGGCGCCGGCGTCAGCAAAGCCCACGCGTTTGATATGGCCGGTTTCCATATGATCGACGATCAAGCCGGCATAATCACGCCGCAGAACCTGCGCGCCCTTTCTGCCAACGGTCAGAATCTTGATCGTCTTGCCCGCTTCAAGCAAACGGCGGATTTCAACCCGCGCTGCCCGTACGATATTGGTATTGAACCCGCCGCAAAGACCACGATCAGAGGTCGCGACCACCAGAAGATGGACGTCGTCCTTGCCCGTGCCAGCCAGAAGCGCTGGTGCGCCCGGCTGGTTTTTCAGGCTCGCTCCGAGAGAGGCGAGCACCCCCTCCATGCGCTCGGCATACGGCCGGGCAGCTTCCGCCGCGTCTTGCGCGCGGCGGAGTTTGGAGGCGGCCACCATTTTCATGGCCTTTGTGATCTTCTGCGTCGAGCGGACACTTGTAATCCGATTGCGCAGATCCTTAAGGCTTGCCATTCCGGTCTAGACCCTCTTTAGTCTTTTACCCCGTCGCCCACCTGAATTCAGGCGAACGACTTGACGAACTTGCCCAGGATAGCCTTGAGCTTGGCATCAATCTCGTCAGAGATTTTCTGCTCGTCGCGGATCGTCTTCAGAACATCAGCGTGATCGGCGCGCATCTCAGAGAGATAGAGACGCTCGAAACGCACCACGTCATCGGTCTTCACGTCGTCAAGGAAGCCCTTCACGCCGGCGAAGATCGAGACCACCTGTTCTTCAACAGGCATCGGTACATATTGATCCTGCTTCAGAAGTTCCGTCAGACGGGCGCCGCGGTTCAGAAGTTTCTGAGTTGCAGCGTCCAGATCCGAACCGAACTGGGCGAAGGCGGCCATTTCGCGATACTGCGCGAGTTCGAGCTTGATCGAACCGGCAACCTGCTTCATCGCCTTGGTCTGAGCGGCCGAACCCACGCGGCTGACCGACAGACCGACGTTGATAGCCGGACGAATGCCCTGATAGAACAGGCCGGTTTCCAGGAAGATCTGGCCGTCGGTGATCGAAATCACGTTGGTCGGAATATAGGCCGACACGTCGCCAGCCTGGGTTTCAATGATCGGCAAAGCGGTCAAGGAACCAGCGCCGTTGGCGTCGCTCATCTTTGCAGCACGCTCAAGCAGGCGGCTATGCAGATAGAACACGTCGCCCGGGTAAGCTTCACGTCCCGGAGGACGACGCAGCAACAGCGACATCTGGCGGTAAGCCACGGCCTGCTTGGACAAATCGTCATACACGATCACGGCATGCATGCCGTTGTCGCGGAAGAATTCGCCCATGGTGCAGCCCGTATAAGGAGCCAGGAACTGCAGCGGAGCAGGTTCGGACGCGGTCGCGGCGACCACGATCGAATACTGCATCGCGCCTTCTTCTTCGAGCTTCTTGACGATCTGAGCCACGGTCGAGCGCTTCTGGCCGACGGCGACATAGATGCAATAGAGCTTCTTGGATTCATCAGTGCCGGCGTTGATCGGCTTCTGGTTGATGAAGGTATCGATCGCTACAGCGGTCTTACCGGTCTGACGGTCACCAATGATCAGCTCGCGCTGGCCACGGCCGACCGGCACCAGGCTGTCGACACATTTCAAACCGGTCTGCATCGGCTCATGCACGGATTTGCGCGGGATGATGCCCGGAGCCTTCACTTCGACGCGGGTCCGGACCACATCGGTCAGCGGGCCTTTGCCATCGATCGGGTTGCCGAGACCGTCAACCACGCGGCCAAGAAGGCCACGGCCGACCGGCACGTCAACGATGGTGCCCGTGCGCTTGACGGTGTCACCTTCTTTAATCCCGCGATCTTCGCCGAAAATAACGACGCCGACGTTATCGGTTTCAAGATTGAGCGCCATGCCTTTGATGCCGCCCGGGAATTCGACGAGCTCACCGGCCTGCACGTTGTCAAGGCCGTAAATGCGAGCGATACCGTCGCCGACCGAGAGCACTTTGCCGACTTCCGAGACTTCAGCTTCCGCCCCGAAATTAGCGATCTGCTCTTTCAAGATCTTGGAGATTTCCGCGGCCCGGATGTCCATTAGCCAACCTCTTTCATAGCAACCTGGAGATTTTGAAGTTTGGTCTTGAGCGATGTATCGATCATGCGCGAGCCAACCTTGACCACAAGCCCGCCAAGCAGGCTTTCGTCAATGCGGGCGTCGAGCGTGACATCGCGACCAACCACTGATTTGAGTTTCGCTTTAAGTGCCTCGACCTGAGCGCCAGACAGCGCCTGAGCAGAAACAACTTCGGCCGTAACCTCGCCGCGTTCATTAGCCACCAGCGCACGATAGGCGGTGATGATGTCGCCAAACGAGCCGACACGGCCGTTCTCTGCCAGCACGCCGAAGAAATGGCGCGTCAGAACATTCACCGGCTTTGCGTCCGAGACCTGCGACAGATTGTCGAGAAGCGCAAGCAACGCCCGGCCACGCTCGCCACGCTGTATCAGCGGGCTCGTGATCAGGGCGCGAACGGCATCACTTCCGGCCGCCAGCGCTTCAAGAGCATTAAGATCCTGAGCCACGGCGTCGAGCGCCCCGGCATCCTTTGCGAGTTCGAAAAGCGCAAGAGCATAACGACCGGCCGCACCCGCCACAACGGCTGCTCCGATCTTGCCACCTGACGCTTCGGGGGCGTTGCCCGCTGACACCGATCTGATCCCCTGTACATAAGCACGACACCCGGGACATTCCCTGCGGCCGCGACCGTTACAACGTAAATTCTCCGGATTCGGCCTGCCCAACAAACCTGACAACTATATCAAGTCGTTAGCCAACCGAGCGCCCCAACGGATGGTGTCTCAACCCTCCATTAGCGCGCCGCTTACCTAACATAGCATTCAGCAGACTGCAACCTGACTCTTGAGCGTGGTTCCCAATATACGCGCCGCGCCGATTGCGACATAGGCCTACAACTTGGTCAGCCGAATTCCCGGTCACGTCCTCGTCCGCTCGGCCAAGGGTAGAGGAATCAAGTTGGCCATCACATTCCCCCCCCCCAACGCGTCTCTAAAACTGCCGCCGGCACTTCATCCAGAGATTTCATCCCCTGCACCTGGAGAATCCTATTACTCTGCTAAAAATACGCAAGACAGCATAGAAAAGGCATTAAGACTGAAGACAAAAAACGATAAAATGTCCAAAATTATTTAAAATTATACTTTATTAAAGAAAAGAATCTTTCGATTAAGGCAAAATTATTTAATAGATCTTATTTCAGAATAAAGAAATACTTTCTACACTAATATGTGCAACAGGCACTATCAGCTTGCAGTTGCTGATATCCTATTGGGCAATATGAAAACCTTGATCCTATCATTAGGTGATCAAGCCTGTGAGATGCGCTGCCCGTTCATCTTCGACCTCATCAAAGTGATCCTGAATTTATCCGATAGCTTATAGGCAAGGCAGGTAATGGACCCGACTATCTCATCTCGCTTGCCCAAAATGTTTACCTTTTCAAAAACAACAAGAACCTGAAGTATAGGCATCTTAAAGACCTTAAGAAGCTTATCCCTGATGATTTCGCTGCCTTCTGCGCGCAATGCTCCGAAAGCATTCGTGCCAAATTTAACGATCCAGCCGTCAATCTGACTGCGGAAAGCAACTAGACAGATCCTGCTGAAAAAGCGGACCAGAAACTCTAGGTCACAAGCGCCGAATTCTTCGATGCCAATGAATACCTGCGCATCTGTAAAACCATGACACGAAATCGTGAAGCCTTGATGGATGGTTCCAGAACGTCTGACAATACGAAATGGCGTCGAAACACTGAAACTTTGCCACTCTCTCCGACCCATATGTATGTCTCGACCCTCAATGCCGAGACTGCCCATCAAGACAAAACAGCCAAACGAAAACACAGATCGTTGAGTCAGTGATCCAGAAAGTCTCAATGCTTAAGAAAAGCAATCATTATCGAGTCTACGACTTTTCGAAAAAATGACGATTTCGACCTCAACCCCTGACATTAAATGATCCAACCGGCCGCCTTCCCTACGGCCGATTTTCTTTTGTAATCACAAACAAGCCTTGCCTCGCGTCATACCTGCAATTCGGTTTTTAACCAGATATTGCAGGCAGTATTGAACCATGGAAGATTCCAAGCAACCCGAAGCAAATATCATCATGATGTCGACCAAGGCTCCTCTGGATGCCGTCGCGCTTGATGAGGCTTTTTTGCGCATTCAGCCCATGAATAAAGACCACGCTCGCCTCGACGAAGAAACCTCGCTCAAGGATCAACTTAAAAAATCGACCATCCATTTTTATGGCGTGTACAACGATCCGACCGAAACCGTCGATACTATCAAAGACCTTTCCGGCATTGAAATCGATGAATCCCTGACGCGGGCCGCTTATTGCGGGGCTTTCCTGAGGTCTCTGGGTGCGGAAACAATCATTTACATGTCCTCTTACGGGGGCACGATGATTGCCACGGGTCTTTTGATCCGCTTTGCCGGATTCGATATACTTGCCACAAAGCTTGCAATGACTGGCTTCGCTGTCGCCTCCATGCCGAACGCGCGCATTCTGTTCAATAGTCTGATAAAACCGCCCGCAGACAACCTCCCCGACGATAAAAAAGCGCTCTTTGACCGGCTCAATAAATATGCCTTCATGCCGTTGTCCTGGGTGATCGGGGGCGGCGCCGTCGGTGGCGTTCTTACATATCTTGGAGATACCAACTTTGGCACGCAACAGGTCGTTGGCGCCACGGCCGCGACATTCGTCGGGCCCCTCATGCTTGGCCTGCGCAGCGTAACCCGCACCTGCCTGAAGGGCTCGATCATCATCGATCCTGAATACCCTGCGGTGAAGGACGCTTTCAACCGAGCCTACAGCGACCAGCCAAACCCGCAAGACAACCATCGCAGCCATCGCTGGGGCATGGCCCGTGACACGTTCAATCGTGGGCTCATCCTAAGTGGAACAGCGCTCGCTCTCATCCTGACAAACACCATAGCCATTCAGACTTTTTGCATCGACGGGAAAGCCGATCTCGAGAATATTCTTGCCAATAACGGCACCATAACCAACGACGACCTCAATACATATTGCACAGGCGGCAGCGCGACCTATTTGTTCCGGGAGATTGGCCTTTCTTTGGCAAATTCCGTCGGCATGTTGATCGTCGAACCGGTCCTGAATAATGCACTCAACAAGGTCTATGATTACTTCTATCCGACAATGCAGGATGAGGAAGAACTCGAAACCTTCCATCAACAATAACCGCCATGCTGTCCCGCTTGCATGCCGAGAGAAAAATCGGTGCGGCTTTTGCCTCTGCCGTCACCGATCTTTTTCTCGGCCGCTATGACCGATTGGGGCGCGCCACCGAAACACAGCCTGCGGTTTTTCATTGCGCTTTTCTGCTCGATATAATTCCACGCCTGATGACAGCGGCCGAGGATTTTTCCCATCCCACCGGCGCCGGATTATATTTTGTCCGCGACCGCGCCTCGGCAGCCCATGACGCGCGCTGGTGGCAACGTCGCCCGCAGGGCGCCTATGCGGCGTTTCTTGCCAAATTTCAAGAAACCCTCGACATCCGCGAGGCGCGCTATCTTGCTCTGCTTGCTCGAAATTACGTGCCCCGGGACCGGGAGCTTTATGCCTTCACATATCTCGGGAGGTTGCAGCAAGACTATCGGTCAACCCCCGTCATTCACCTGCCCCAGGCGGCCGAGCCTTTCACCCTGATAAGCCGCCGTGTCTTCACAGCTGGGTACCCACTGGTGATTGACCGGGATATTTACATGCCGAACCACGACACCGCGCGATTTGAGCAAGTCCCGTTACGATCCCTCAGTCGCGGCATCCGCGCCATGCCCATGCTGCTGATCCGGGAAGATGATGCCCATATTTCAAGCGTCAATCACGCCTTTCCGAACTCCTAGCTCGCAGTCTTTATCACAAACCATGCCTGAACCCGTCATGCCGCGAGACAGTTTAACCTCATTAGGTAAGGTCAGGTCTGACATCATGGACACATCTGAAAAATCCCCGCGCGAAGATTCCAAAAATGATCCCCTGTTTCTCATCGTCCCTTTCCAATCCCCGACGGATCCGGATGCCATAGAAAAAGCCGCGCTCAATGATCCGGATGATCTTGTCCTATCCACAGCTGTGCATGACAACGCCACATTCGCACTGCACCCGGTCAGCGACATTCCAAGCGACACACTGTCCCAAATCCAGGACGCAACCGAAGCAGAACCGAATGAAGCCCTGTCTGCGGCCGCGCAATGCGGAGCGTTGTGGAAATCGATCGGCATCGAAACGGCCATTTATACCTGCTCCTACGGAGCCACGACGTTGGCGAGCGGGCTGATCATCCGCTATACTCAAGCAAGCCCTCTCCTCATCCTTCTTCTCGCCGGGGGCAGCGGAGTTATCGCCAATGACAATATGCGCATTCTGTTCACGAGCCTCCTGAAACCACCGGGAGAAGACATTCCGGAATCAAAAAGAGAGCAACATGCCAATATCAGCAAATATGCACTGCTGCCGCTCTCGCTCCTAGCTTCAGGCACGGTATCCGGCTCAACCCTGTCTGTCCTTGGCGACACCAACCTCGGTACTCAGCAAATTGTTCTCTCCATCGCCACCCAGTTCACCGGCCCGGTGATGGGCGCGCTTGGCGTCGGCCTGCGCCAATGTTACCGCGGCTCTGTCATCCTCAAACCCGAGCATGACGGTGTTGCGACATCCTTCAAGAAATTCTATAGCTGCCAGCCGAATCCGTTTGATGAAAAACGCCCCTATGTCTTCGGCACCATCCGCAACATGCTGACCCGCGTCTTTGCGGTGACGGCGACGGTCTCATCCGCCTGGTACAGTGGCGGCTATCTGCTTGAAAACTACTGCGGCCCGGAAGGTCGGGATCAGCTCTATAACCTCACCAATACGACAGGAAATTACAGCGGCGCCGATGTGCGGGACAATTGCGTCGGTGGAAACGCCACGTTCCTATTCCGCGACTGGGGCCTGTCCCTCGCTTACGGACTGGGGCTCATCGTCGTGCAACCGGCCATGAATTTCGTCTGCAACAAAGTCTTCGATTATTTCTACGCATCAGACGACGCATCCGATGAGGACGACGTCCAGATCGAAGACGTCACCGACCAAGATCCCGAAACTCCGGACGGCGCCACTATCTGAGATCGCCGACCTACATGAACCCATAGGGATCGATGTCGATCTGCACCCTGACTTTGCGGTCCGTGCCCGCCCGGGCGATCCAGTCGCGCAGCATGCGTTGCAGATCGATATCCCGGGCCGCTTTGACCAGCAGCCTCCAACGATGCCGCCCGCGCAACAGCGCGAGCGGCGCAGGTACCGGCCCGAGCACGGAAACGCCGATCCCCACAGGCGCGGTCTGGCTCAGCTTGCGAGCATGACGCGTCACCGCGTCGGCTTCTTCACCCGAAACGATCAACCCGGCGAGCCGTCCAAACGGCGGCATGCCATGATCTTCGCGCGCCTGCAATTCGGCCTCGATAAAAGCATCGCGATCGCCGGAAATGAGCGCCGCCATCACCGGATGTTCCGGCATATAGGTTTGCATCAGCACACGCCCCCGCAAAGCCTCCCGCCCGGCCCGTCCGGCCACCTGGCTGAGCTGCTGATAGGTACGCTCCGCCGCCCGGAGATCGCCACCGGCGAGGCCAAGATCAGCATCAACCACGCCGACCAGCGTCAGTTTCGGAAAATGATAACCCTTGGTCACCATCTGCGTGCCGATGATGCAATCCACGCGATGCTGGGTGATATCGTCAATCACCGCCGCAAATTCCTTGGGCGAGGCCATGAGATCGCTCGACAGCACGGTGACACGAAGGTCGGGGGCGAGCGCCGCGACCTCCTCGGCGATGCGTTCAACCCCGGGACCACAGGCAGCGAACTGCCCTTCGGCCTCGCATTCGGGGCAGGCTGACGGCAGCCGTGTCGCATAACCGCAATGATGACATTGCAAGCGCCCGGCCCCGCGATGCTCCACAAGCCAGGCCGAACATTGCGGACATTCCATGCGATGACCGCAGGTCCGGCACAGGGTGAGCGGCGCATAACCGCGCCGGTTGAGGAACATCAAAGCCTGCTCCCCCGCCGCCACCGTCGCAAGCAGGGCATCGCGCAGGGGCTGGGCCAGGAACCCCCCGCGCGGCAGGCCGGTGCGCCGCAGATCGATAGCCGTCACCTCCGGCAGCACGGCCTCACCATGGCGTTCCGGCAGATGCACATGGGCATAGCGGCCACGGCGCACATTGGACACGGTTTCAAGCGCCGGCGTGGCCGAGGCCAGCACCACCGGGATCGCGCCCTGCTGCGCCCGCACCACCGCCATATCACGGCCCTGGTAAATGACCCCTTCTTCTTGCTTAAAGGCGGCGTCATGCTCTTCATCGACGACAATGAGCGCGAGCGCGGGAAATGGCAGAAACAGCGCCGACCGCGCCCCCACAACCACCCGCGCCTGCCCGTCCGCCGCCGCCCGCCAGGCGCGCCGCCGTTCGCCATCCGTAAGCCCCGAATGCCACAGCACCGGCTCGACCCCGAAACGATCGGCAAACCGTTGCAGCCATTGCGCCGTCAGGGCGATTTCCGGCAACAGCACCAGAACCTGCGCCTGTGGGTTTTCAAGCGCCCGGGCCATGGCCTCGAAATAAACCTCGGTCTTGCCAGATCCGGTGACGCCTTCGAGCAGAATGGGCCGGAATCCCTGCCCGACCGCCTCCATAAGCTCCCCCGCCGCCGCCATCTGCGCAGGCGACAGAATTGGCCCCGCAAGGCTCAGATCCGGCATCGGATAGGGGTCATGCGCCGCCACCTCGACCCCAAGCAGGGTGCCGCCCTCGATCAATCCGCGCACCACCCCCTCACCCACATAGGCCAGGGCGGACAGATCCCGCACTGAGCGCGGCAGGTCATCAATCAACGCATCCAGCAACGCCTGCCGTTCCGTGGTCATGCGCGCGGGCAACGGCCCGCCCCGCCGATAAAGCGTCTTCAGCGGTGCCGGACGCAACGCCTCCGGCACGCTCATAGCCATCTTGAGCACCGCACCCGGCGGCGCCAGCACATAGCCCGCGACCCAGGCGACAAAGCGCCGCGTCACCTCGGGCATCGGCGGCGCATCGAGTCGGGCCGTCACCGGCTTCAGGCGTGCGGTCGGCGTCTTACCCTCGGGCGCGCCGTCCCACACCACCCCGATCACCTGGCGGCCGCCAAGTGGCACCTCCACATAATCACCGGGAGCAAGCCCGAGGCCAGAATCCAGATAATCGAAGGCACCCGCGAGCGGCAGGGGTAAAAGCACACTGATTCTGACTGTTTCGGCCACTATTGCTCTCTGCGCCAGACCATGAACGATTGCCGAGACTATATGCTAAACTGAAGTCCGCTCAACAAGACATCCGCCTCCCCCTGACAAGGACTTGACCCGGCGACTTGCTTTCGAGGGCCGAATCAGGGTACCCCGGCGAGATACGGATCCAGTCAAACAGGTGCCCCAATGAAATTTTTCGTCGATACCGCAGACGTGGCCGCCATCCGCGAGCTGGCCTCGACCGGCCTTCTCGATGGCGTGACCACCAACCCCTCGCTGATCGCGAAGTCCGGCCGCGATTTCTTTGAAGTGCTCAAAGAAATTTGTGCCACCGTCGACGGTCCGGTCAGCGCCGAAGTGACCGCGCTCCAGCATGACGCCATGATGCGCGAGGCCGAAAAGCTGCGCAAAGTCGCGGACAACATCACCATCAAGGTGCCGCTCACCGTCGACGGCCTCAAGACCTGCAAGGCGCTGACCACCGACGGCACCATGGTCAATGTGACGCTTTGCTTCTCGGCCGCTCAGGCCCTCCTCGCCGCCAAGGCTGGCGCGACCTTCATTTCGCCCTTCATCGGCCGTCATGATGACATCGCCCAGGACGGCATGAAGCTGATCGAGGATATCCGCCAGATTTACGACAACTACAACTTCGCGACCCAAATTCTGGTGGCCAGCGTGCGGCACCCCATGCATATCGTCGATGCCGCCCTGATTGGCGCCGATGTCTGCACCGTGCCGCCGGATATCCTGCACAAGCTTTACTATCACCCGCTGACCGAGAAGGGCCTCGCCGCCTTCCTCGCCGACTGGGAAAAAACCGGCCAGACGATTGCTTAAGGACGGCCCTGATCTGACCTGCTAAAATAGTTTGCGGACGGGGTTCATTAACCTTTTCAATTAAGGGTTCTTCAATTCCCGTCCGCTAATGTCTTCATCCGACGACGTAAAGGAGTGGACAGTGCAGACAGAAAGACAGGATGTATTTCTCGGCCTCACCATCGAGCAGGTCCGGGATTTCCTCGCCAGCAATCCAAACTTTCTGGTCGACAATGCCGATCTGCTCCACGCCCTGACTCCGCCGCGCTATAATCGCGGCCAGAATGTCATCGACTTCCAGCATTATATGCTCGACCGCCTGCAACAGGACGTCGAACTGCTCGATCAGTATCGCGACGCCCTCATGCTTGCGAGCCGGGCCAATCTTACCAGTCAGCAACAGGTTCACGCGGCGCTGCTGAGCGCGCTCGACGCCGATAGCTTCGACACTCTCGCCCATGTCATCACCAGCGACTGGGTTGACATGCTGAATGTGGACGCCGTGGCCCTCTGCTTTGAATGCGAGCCCGGCGATGCCTTTGACCTCATGATGCCGTCCGGCGCTCAGCGCCTGCAGCCCGGCGACGTGGCCCGCGTCATGGGCCGCGAAGGCGCCATCCTGTTGCGCGATCACCTGACCGCCGCGTCGCGTGCCGTGTTCGGTCCGGCCGCCGGCCTTATCAGTGCCGAGGCTTTGGTGCGCTTAGCCCCCGGCCCCAACCGCCCGCTCGGTATTCTCGCCATGGGCTCCCGCGATCCCGACTATTACACGCCCGGTCAGGGCACCGAACTGTTGCGCTATACCGGCGCGTCGGTGGAACGCCTGCTCGATCAATGGCTCGCACGCGCGCGCTGATCACCGCCGGGCTCGACCCCGCCCTTTACGCGCCGGAAGTCATCCGGCTGGTGGACGGCTGGCTGCAGAATCTCGACAGCGAACGACGCTTGTCACCCCATACCCTCGACGGCTATGGCCGCGAGATCACGACCTTCCTGCGGTTTCTGAACCAGCATCTCGGCGGCCCGGTGGCTGTTGCGGACCTTGAAGCGCTCAGCCTCAAGGATTACCGCGCCTTCCTCGCCCATCGCCGCAATGACGGCCTGAGCCCGCAATCCCAGGCCCGGGCGCTTTCAGGCCTGCGCACCTTCTTCCGCTTTCTCGCCCGCGACCAGGGCGTGAGCAATGCCGCCATCAGTGCCATACGCTCCCCCAAGCGCCCGAAACGTCTGCCGCGCCCGGTCAGTGTCGAGGATGCTGCTAAACTGCTCGATGAAGCCGAACTCGATGCCGAGGAACCCTGGCTCGCCGCCCGCGACCTGGCCGTGCTCACGCTCCTCTATGGCGCGGGCCTCCGCATCAACGAGGGCCTGTCGCTCAATCACGGTGATCTGCCCACCACTGACGAACTCCGCATTCTCGGCAAAGGCCGTAAGGAACGCATTGTCCCCCTGCTGCCCGTGGTGCGCGAGGCCATCGACGCCTATGTCAAACTCTGCCCCTATGCAAAAACCGCTGAGGACCCACTATTCTATGGCGCGCGCGGCAAGCGCCTGCAATCCGGTATCGTCCAGCGCCTGATGCAACGGCTACGCGCCCGACTCGGCCTGCCGCCGTCGGCCACGCCTCATGCCCTGCGTCATTCCTTCGCCACCCATCTGTTGGGCGCGGGCGGTGGTCTCAGGACCATTCAAGAATTGCTCGGCCACGCAAGCCTCGCCTCGACCCAGCATTACACCGAACTCGATATCGTCGATCTTGTCTCAATCTATGAGAAACATCATCCCGGGGCCTGAGCGAGCCTCAAGACGGCAGAGCTACCTCGACCTTCTCCCATCCGCAGGTCTCGAGATGCGCCGCGGCAATGGCATTGCCCTGAAAACCAAGCCACAGACTCACAAGCCCGTAAATAACCGACACCATCATGGATAGACGCCCGGCGATCTCACCATCCGGGTGAATATAACTCAAAAACCCAAGCACCCCGATCACGCACATGATCGCGCCCCACACCGCAAGACCCCGAAAAAACAAGGGAATCCCGAAACAGCCGGAGAACAGAAACAACCCCCAACTCCACCCCCGCGCCACAATCTGCACACGCCCCGTCCCCGGATGCCGGTATAAAATACCATCGGTCATTGTCTGCTCTCCTTCGTCATCCCGAAATTTTACAATGCGAAGGTTCGCGGAGAGTTAACAAAAAAGGGAGAGCCATAGGCTCTCCCTTTTCCCTATCCGGATATAACCAGAAATTACATATTCAGCGTCCGCTTATGCACCGCGAGGGCCGCTTCCTTCAGGGCTTCGGGATGCGTCGGGTGGGCGTGGCAGGTAAGGGCGATGTCTTCGGCGCTGGCACCGAATTCCATGGCCAGGGCGGCTTCGGCGATCATGGTTCCGGCAACCGCGCCGAGGATATGAACACCGAGGACACGGTCGGTTTTGGCATCAGCCAGGATCTTCACAAAGCCCTCGGTGTTGGCGTTGGCTTTGGCGCGGCCGTTGGCCATGAAGGGGAATTTGCCGACGTTATACTTCACGCCCGCGTCCTTCAGCTCTTCCTCGGTCTTCCCGACGCTGGCCACTTCCGGCATGGTGTAGACGACGCCCGGAATGACGCCATAGTTCACATGCGGCTTCTGACCGGCGATGAGTTCGGCCACAGCAACGCCTTCTTCCTCGGCCTTATGCGCGAGCATGGGGCCACGGATCACGTCGCCGATGGCATAGATGCCCTTCACATTGGTCTCGAAATGATCGTCGACTTCGACCATGCCGCGCTTGTCGGTCTTGATGCCCGCAGCTTCAAGGCCGAGCCCGGTGGTCAGCGGCTTGCGGCCCACGGCCACCAGAACATAATCAGCTTCGAGAGTCTGAGCGTCCCCGCCCGCAACCGGCTCGAACGTGACCTTCGCGCCCTTTTTATCAGACGTCACGCTCGTCACCTTGGACGAGAGCTTGAACTTGAGACCCTGTTTGGTCAGCGACTTTTCAAACGCCTTGGTGACTTCAAGGTCCATGCCGGGGGTGATGCGGTCGAGATATTCAACCACCGTCACCTCAGCCCCAAGACGACGCCATACCGAGCCAAGCTCAAGCCCGATCACGCCCGCGCCGATGACCACAAGATGCTTCGGCACCTCGGGCAGCGCCAGAGCGCCCGTCGATGACAGGATGCGTTTTTCGTCGATCTCCACGCCCGGCAGCGACGATGGCACCGAACCGGTGGCGATGACAATTTTCTTGGCTCCAACGTCGCGGGTTTTCCCGTCAGTGTCGGTAACCTGCACCACGCCTGCCGCCTTGATGGTGCCAAGGCCGCGCAGATGCGTGACCTTGTTTTTCTTGAACAGGAAGGCAATGCCGGCCGTGTTGCTGTCGACCACTTTGGTTTTAAAGCCCTGCATGGCCGCGAGGTCGAGCGAGACGCCCGTGACCTTCACCCCAAGCTCAGCCGTGCCGTGGCCGGTATGGTCATAAACTTCCGACGCATGAAGGAGCGCCTTCGACGGAATGCACCCGACATTCAGACAGGTGCCGCCGAGTGTCGCATCCTTTTCAACGCAGGCGACGCTCAGGCCCAGCTGTGCCGCACGAATGGCCGCGATATAACCGCCAGGGCCCGCGCCGATCACAACAACGTCGAAATTCTCAGACATGATATAAATCCTCGTAAAGCAGAAACAGTCATCCCCGCAGCAAGGCGGGGATGACGGGAGACAGATTTAAAGATCGAGCAACAGCCGTTGCGGATCTTCCAAAGCTTCCTTGACGCGGACCAGGAAGGTCACAGCGCCCGCGCCATCGACCAGACGATGATCATACGAAAGCGCAAGATACATCATCGGACGAATGACGATCTGATCGTTGACCACAACCGGACGCTTCTTGATGGCATGCATGCCAAGAATCGCCGACTGCGGGGGATTAAGGATCGGCGACGACATCAGCGACCCGAACACGCCGCCATTGGTGATCGAGAAGGTGCCGCCCTGCAGATCGTCAAGCGCAAGCTTGCCTTCGCGGGCCTTCACGGCGAGCGCCGCAATAGCCTTTTCGATATCGGCAAAACCCTTGCCTTCAACACCGCGCACCACCGGCACCACAAGACCCGCCGGGGTCGAGGTGGCAATGCCGATATCGGTATAGCGATGATAAACAATATCTTCGCCATCGATCGAGGCGTTGACGTCGGGCATTTCCATCAGCGCATGCGAACAGGCTTTGGCGAAGAAGGACATGAAGCCCATTTTCACGCCATGCTTGCGTTCGAACATGTCCTTATAGAGATCGCGGAGACCCATCACCGCCGTCATATCCACCTCGTTATAGGTGGTCAGCATGGCGGCCGTATTCTGGGCTTCCTTCAGGCGCTGTGCGATGCGCTTGCGCAGGCGGGTCATCGGTACCCGCTCCACCTGACGCTCGGACACCACAACCGGCGCAGCTGCACCCGGCTTGCGATTGTCCATATAAGCGACCACGTCTTCCTTGGTGATGCGTCCGCCCTTGCCGGTTCCCGTGATGGCCCGTGCATCGAGATCAAATTCACGGATCATCTTGGCCGCCGCCGGCATGATCGGCCCGTCTTCCGCAGCCGGAGCCGCAGGAGCAGCAGCCGGGGCAGCGGCAGCAGCTGCCTTCGGTGCCGCCGTAGCGCCCTTGGCCGCTTCGTCAATCACCCCGAGAAGCGCGTTGACCTCGACGGTTTCGCCGGCCTGCACCCTGATTTCAAGCAGCGCGCCCGCACTTGGTGCCGTAACTTCAAGCGCCACTTTGTCGGTTTCAAGTTCGAGCAAAGGCTCGTCCTGAGCCACGGCATCGCCGACCTGCTTGAACCATTTGGCAACCGTCGCTTCGGTGACGGATTCGCCGAGGGTGGGAACACGGATTTCCGTGGTCATAGGATTAGCTCCACTGTTTCTGCGCGTATATCTATAGCAAACCTGCGGCTCAAAAGGCGGACCGTCAAGCGGTCAGCGCCTTTTCAAGCAATTCGGCCTGTTGTTTGAGATGTCTGGACATGAGCCCGGTGGCCGTTGCCGCCGATGCATCGCGTCCGGCATAGACCGGGCGTCCGAGCGACGGCCTCACCGCATCGATGACCTCTTCAAGATAGGGCTGGATGAAGTACCAGGAACCCATATTCTTGGGTTCTTCCTGACACCACACCACACGCTCCAGATTCGTGAAGCGGCTGAGGATCTTAACCACGGCATCCTGCGGGAACGGATAGAGCTGCTCGACCCGCAGGATATAGGTATCGTCCTGCTTGCCTTCTTCCCGGGCCTCGATGAGATCGTAATAGACCTTGCCACTGCACAGAACGACGCGCTTGATCTTGGCGTCGGGCTTCAGCTTCAGCAGATCCTGACGTTCGGCTCCCTGAAGTTCGGCATGATCGCGCAGCACACGATGGAACTGCGTGCCCGGGCCCATGTCGGTCAGATAGGAGACCGCCCGCTTGTGTCGCAACAGCGACTTCGGCGTCATGATGATCAGCGGCTTCCTAAAGTTGCGGTGCATCTGCCGGCGCAGGATATGATAATAGTTCGCCGGCGTGGTGACGTTCGCAACCTGGATATTGTCTTCGGCGCACATCTGCAGATAGCGTTCGAGACGAGCCGAGGAATGCTCCGGTCCCTGACCTTCATAGCCATGGGGCAGCAGCATCACGAGCCCGCTCATGCGCAGCCATTTGCGTTCGGCCGAGGTGATGAACTGGTCGATGATGACCTGAGCGCCGTTGGCGAAATCGCCGAACTGGCCTTCCCACAGCACAAGCGCATTGGGTTCGGCCAGGCTGAAGCCATATTCGAAGCCAAGCACACCCGCTTCCGACAGCGAGCTGTCATGGACTTCGAACAGATCGTTCTGGGTCAGGGCGTTCAACGGCACATAGCGTTCTTCGGTCTTCTGGTCGATCCAGACAGAATGACGCTGACTGAAGGTGCCGCGCTGCGAATCCTGACCGGACAGGCGAACCCGGAAGCCTTCCTTCACAAGCGTACCGTAAGCCAGGCTTTCCGCCGTGGACCAGTCGATGCCTTCACCGGTATCGATCATGCGCGCCCGGGCTTCGATGTTCCGCTTCAAGGTGCGGTGCATGTCGAACCCTTCGGGCACGGTCAGGATCGCGTGACCAATATCACGCAGGCTGTCGATCGGCACCCCGGTCTGAGCCCGGCGGTCGACGTCCGGAAGCCCAAGACCCGACCAGCGGCCTTCCAACCAATCGGCCTTGTTCGGCTTGTAGGAGGTCGAAGCTTCGAAGTCCTTTTCCAGAACCTCGTCGAACTCGGCGCGCATGGCCTGCGCCTCGTCGGCCGTGATCACGCCTTCGGCGATCAGCCGCTTGGCGTAAATTTCACGCGTCGAGGACTGATTGCGGATGCGCTGATACATGATCGGCTGGGTGAATGCCGGCTCGTCACCTTCGTTATGACCAAAGCGGCGGTAGCAGAACATGTCGACCACCACATCCTTGTGGAAGGTCTGACGATATTCGGTCGCAAGCTTGGTGACATAGACCACCGCTTCCGGATCATCGCCATTCACATGGAAGATCGGCGCCTGCACAGCTTTCGCCACATCCGACGGATAGGGCGAGGAGCGCGAATAGCTTGGTGCGGTGGTGAAGCCGATCTGGTTGTTGACGATGATATGCACCGTACCGCCGGTGCGATAGCCCTTGAGCCCCATGAGGCCAAGACATTCCGCCACCAGCCCCTGACCGGCGAAGGCCGCGTCACCATGGAGCAGAACCGGCATCACGCTGTTGCCCTGACGGTCGTTGCGCTGCACCATCTTCGCGCGCACCTTACCGAGCACCACCGGGTCCACCGCTTCAAGATGCGACGGATTGGCGGTCAGCGACAGATGCACAAGATTACCGTCGAATTCACGATCCGACGAGGTGCCAAGGTGATATTTGACGTCGCCCGAGCCCTGCACGTCATCCGGGTGATAAGACCCGCCATGAAATTCATGGAACACGGCACGGAACGGCTTCTGCAGAAAATTCACCAGCACGTTCAGGCGGCCGCGATGCGGCATGCCGAGCACCATTTCCTGCAGGCCCATATGGCCGCCGGTCTTGACGATGGCTTCCATGGCCGGAATGAGGCTTTCCGCGCCATCGAGACCGAAGCGCTTGGTGCCCACATATTTGCGCGCGAGGAACTGTTCAAAGGCTTCCGCCTCGGTCAGTTTCTTCAGAATGGCGCGCTTGCCTTCGGGGGTGAACTGGATTTCCTTTTCCCGGCCTTCAATCTTGGCCTGAATCCAGGACTTTTCCTCGGGCTGGAAGATATGCATGAACTCGACGCCGACGGTCGAACAATAGGTGCGGCGCAGAATCGCAAGAATTTCGCGCACGCTGGCCGTTTCAAGCCCAAGCACATTGTCGATGAAGATCGGACGGTCGAAATTTTTTTCGGTAAAGCCATAGCTCTCCGGATCAAGCTCCGGATGCGGCGGCTCCTCCACCAGACCGAGCGGATCGAGATGAGCCATCAGATGACCGCGCACACGATAGGCGCGAATCATCATCAGCACACGAATGCTGTCGAGCGTCGCCGCCTGCACATCGCTTTCAGAGACTGTCTTCTTGCCCGGCTTTTTTGGCCGTGGCGCCACATATCCGGGGGTCAAAGCCTCCAGAATATCCGCGTCCTGGGGCATGCGCCAATCGCCGTTCCGGCCCTTGCCCGAGGCAGAAATCAGGGACCTGGCGTCATCGCCGAGGTCCCTGAAAAATGCTTGCCATGTCGGGTCGACGGATTGCGGGTCTTCCACATACCGCCGGAACAATTGCTCCACGAAAGCGCTCGAAACGCCGCCGGGAAAAAGAAGATCGTCAAGACCTACCGCCATCTTAATCTCTTGCGGGGATTGCCCCGCCCCTTGAATGAGAGAGAATGACCGGCCCGAAAACCACCGGGCCGGTCAAGAAATAGACTTAGCCTTTCAGGATCGAATAGAGCGTGGTGCCAAGGGTCGAGGGGCTTTCCGCCACCACGATCCCAGCACTGCGCATCGCAGCGATCTTGTCTTCAGCGCCACCCTTGCCGCCCGAAATAATCGCGCCTGCATGGCCCATGCGACGGCCCGGAGGCGCCGTACGGCCGGCAATGAAGCCAACCACAGGTTTCTTAACTTTCGATTGCTTCAGGAATTCTGCGGCTTCTTCTTCGGCGCTGCCGCCGATTTCACCGATCATGATGATCGAATCGGTGTCGTCATCCGCAAGGAAGGCTTCAAGAACGTCGATGAAGTTGGTGCCGTTGACCGGATCGCCGCCGATGCCGACGCAGGTCGACTGGCCAAGACCCACAGCCGTGGTCTGGGCCACAGCTTCATAGGTGAGCGTGCCAGAGCGCGACACGATCCCGACCTTGCCCGGACGGTGAATATGGCCCGGCATGATGCCGATCTTGCACTGGCCGGGGGTGATGACACCCGGGCAGTTCGGACCGACGAGGCGGGTCTTCGAGCCCTGAAGGGCGCGCTTCACCTTGACCATGTCCAGCACCGGAATACCTTCGGTGATGCAGATGGCCAGTTCGATTTCGGCGTCGATGGCTTCGAGGATGGCATCAGCTGCGAATGGCGGCGGCACGTAAATGACGCTGGCATTGGCGCCGGTGCGGGCGCGGGCTTCGGCCACAGTGTCGAACACCGGCAGATCGAGATGCTTGGTGCCGCCCTTGCCGGGGGTCACGCCGCCAACCATTTTGGTCCCGTAAGCAATGGCCTGCTCCGAATGGAACGTGCCTTGCGAGCCGGTGAAACCCTGGCAGATGACCTTGGTTTCAGAATTGATGAAAATCGCCATTTATGCTGCCTCCTTCACCGCTTTGACTACCTTAACGGCAGCATCTCCGAGATCATCGGCAGCAATAATAGGCAAGCCGCTTTCGCTCATGATCTTCTTGCCGAGTTCCACATTGGTGCCGGCCAGACGCACCACAAGCGGCACCGTCAGGCTGACCTCACGGGCGGCTGCCACAACACCTTCAGCGATCACATCACAACGCATGATGCCGCCGAAGATATTGACCAGAATGCCTTCGACGTTCGGGTCGGACAGAATGATCTTGAAGGCTTCGGTGACGCGTTCCTTGGTCGCTCCGCCGCCCACATCAAGGAAGTTCGCAGGCGCACCGCCTGAAAGCTTGATGATGTCCATGGTCGCCATTGCAAGACCGGCGCCATTGACCATGCAGCCGATGTTGCCATCAAGCTTGATATAATTCAGCTCGTGCTTCGCAGCTTCGAGCTCCATCGGATCTTCTTCGTCCGGATCGCGCAGTTCGAGCACGTCCTTGTGACGGAACAGCGCGTTCGAATCGAAGCTCATCTTGGCGTCGAGCACCACGATGTCTTCCGCCTTCGTCACCACCAGCGGGTTGATTTCAAGCATGGCGCAATCGAGATCCACGAACGCCTTGTAAAGCGACTGAACCACCTTCACGCAATTCGACGCCGCCTTGCCGGTCAGGCCATAGCCGTAGGCCACTTTGCGAGCATGGAAGCCCGACAGGCCCGAGACCGGGTCGATGGCGACGGTGATGATCTTCTCAGGCGTCGCCTCGGCGACTTCTTCAATGTCCATGCCGCCTTCGGACGAAGCCATGATGGCGACGCGGCTGGTGGCGCGGTCAACCAGGAAGCTGATATACAGCTCCTTATCGATCTGGCAGCCATCTTCGATATAGACGCGCTTGACTTCCTTGCCCTCGGGGCCGGTCTGGTGGGTGATGAGCGTCATGCCAAGCATCTTGGCCGCCGTCTCTTTCACGTCCTCCACCGACTTCACAACCTTGACGCCGCCGCCCTTGCCGCGACCGCCAGCGTGGATCTGGGCCTTGACCACCCAGACCGGGCCGCCAATTTCCTTGGCGACCTGTTCGGCTTCCTGAGCCGTATAGGCAACACCGCCCTTAAGCACCGGTGCACCGTACCGCGCCAAGAGACCCTTGGCTTGATACTCATGAATATTCATACTCTAATCTCCCTCTGCGGTTCTTATGCGAGGCTGGGTTCAAGAGTCTTGCACACCGCGATGAGTTCTTTCACCGCATTGGCCGACTTATCGAATTCCGCCTTTTCCGCATCGTTGAGCTTGATTTCAACAACACGCTCGACACCGTTTGCACCGATCACCACCGGCACGCCGACATAAAGATCCTTCATGCCATATTCGCCGTTCAGATGAGCCGCAACGGGCAGAACGCGCTTTTTGTCCTTCAGGTAGGACTGAGCCATTTCAATGGCCGAAGCCGCCGGAGCATAGAAAGCCGAACCGGTCTTCAGAAGCTTGACGATCTCGGCGCCGCCGTCACGGGTGCGCTGCACGATCTGATCGAGCTTTTCCTGGCTGGTCCAGCCCATGGCCACGAGATCCGGCAGCGGAATGCCAGCCACGGTCGAATAGCGCGGCAGCGGCACCATGGTGTCGCCATGACCGCCCATCACGAAAGCGGAGACGTCTTCGATCGAGACATTGAATTCGTCAGCGAGGAAATGCTGGAAGCGCGAGCTGTCAAGCACGCCAGCCATGCCAACGATCATGTGATGCGGCAGACCCGAGAATTCGCGCAGCGCCCAAACCATGGCGTCCAGCGGATTGGTGATGCAGATCACGAAGGCGTCCGGTGCATTGGCCTTGATGCCCTCGCCCACCGACTTCATGACCTTCAGATTGATGCCAAGCAGGTCATCGCGGCTCATGCCCGGCTTGCGCGGCACACCAGCGGTGACGATGATCACGTCCGCGCCTGCGATATCCTTGTAATCCTGAGTGCCGGAGAGCGTGGAATTAAAGCCATCGACCGCCGCCGACTGCGCGAGGTCCAGCGCTTTGCCCTGGGGCAGGCCTTCTGCAATATCGAAGATCACGATATCGCCCATTTCCTTGAGGCCAGCGAGATGCGCAAGCGTCCCACCGATCTGACCGCCGCCGATCAGTGCGATTTTCTTCCGTGCCATTGTGCTCTAACTCCGGTTCGGGATTATTGTCTATTAAGAAACGTGACGTTGGAACTTGGTCTGACTGCGTGACTGTGGTGCGGCTCAGCAGCGGAGCGGCGCGACCGCATGACGAAAACAGCCAGAAGCGCTGGAATCACTGCCGAGTTTAACTGCAAGCGGTTTAAACCGAAACGCAGCCATTCGCAAGCCACCAGGCACGCAGGGCCGGGATAAAAAATCTGCATGGATCGTGCGCAAAACCGCCAATGAACCCGGAACAAGCGCATGAATATTCCACATTTTTGCAAAAATCCGGCAATTTCCATTCCTGAAAACCGCCCCTCGCCATATCCAGCCACAGAAACTTCGCACCCGCCGCGATCCTTGTTCCACCATACGCCGCCTGAACCGTCCTCAGCAACAGGCGGCCTCAATTGCTTTAAGCATAAAACATTTAAGGAAAGGGTAACAGACCAAATCCGTCCAGTATTCCGCAGAGAGGCGCTGGTGGCAGCGGCCTCCAGCGCCGATCACGTGACCGCGTGGCCCCGGGCGAGATAATCGGCCGATTGCATTTCATTGAGCCGCGAGACCGTGCGATGGAACTCGAACGCCCCGTCCCCTGCGGGATACAATCCCTCAGGGGCGGCGGCGGCCGAGCAGAGGAGCTTCACGCCATTTTCATATAAGGCGTCGATCAGGGTCACAAACCGTTTGGCCTCGTTGCGCTTCTCAGGCCCAAGGAGCGGGATGCCGACAATGATCACCGTATGATAGCGCCAGGCGATGGCCAGATAATCCGCCGCGCCCAAGGGATTTTCACATAGCCGTTTGAAGGAAAACACCGCCACTCCACGCGCGGCGACCGGCACATGCAGCATGCGGCCCTGGACCTCGATCTCCTCAGGGCCCACAGCCGCGCGGTCGCCGACCTCGTTGTCGGTCAGGCGATAGAACGCCTCCGACAGCGCCTTGGTGGCCGCGTCCGAGATCGGCCAATGATAGACCTTGGCCCCGGCCAAACGCGCCATGCGGTAATCGGTCGGCCCGCTCAGCATGACCACATCCAGACGCTCGCGCACCAAAGCAATAAAGGGCAGGAACAACTGCCGGTTCAAGCCGTTCAGATATAAATCCTCGGGCACCCGGTTCGACGTCGCGACGATCACCACACCCGCCGCCATCAGCCCCGTGAACAGGCGGCTCAGGATCATGGCGTCGGCCACGTCGGTCACCTGGAATTCGTCAAAGCACAGCAACCGCGCCCCGGCCGCGATATCCTGAGCCAGCGGCGGAATCGGATCGTCCCCCGCATCCTTGCCTGCCTTGGCCACGCGCTCGTCAGGGGTCATCTGCCGCCAGGCATGGATTTTCGCATGGACTTCCAGCATGAAGGACAGAAAATGCACCCGCCGCTTGGCCGTGACCGGGGCGGTCGAAAAAAACAGATCCATCAGCATGGACTTGCCACGCCCGACCTCGCCATAGATATAAATCCCGCGCGGCCCCTGGACCTCTGGCTCCGATTTCCCGAACAGCCAACGCAAAAAGCCAGGCTTTTCCGGCAGCGGCGCGGCCAGGTCGTCATAAAGCTGCTGCAACCGCCGCACCACCTTATCCTGCGCCACATCCGGCTTGAGCGAGCCCCGCGCCCGCAAGCCATCGAACACCGCCTGTGGTCCGGTTGCGCTATCGCTGCAAAGATCCTTGAACGCCAATTCTGTCATGCCGGGAGTGATACACGGAAAGCCCGCCAGCTGACAAGATCCGAGCGGAGTAATGGAGAATTAACCAATTTTTCAGAGGTTATTGCGACCATCCCACTGAATGTCCGGACCGTGCCAAGGTAACCTACCATGATCAAAAAATTCGAGGCCGCAATTTACAACCAGAACGTGCGTGACTGCCTGAGCGTCGGCGACCGCCATCGTGATCTCGACGATGAATGGGCGGAAATCCATTACATCGAAATCCGGGCCCACACCCAAGAGGAAGCCCGCCAGCAAATCACCCGCAAATACCCGGCCAGCAAAGGCTTCGTCATCCGCGAAGTGGAAGAAGTGCGCGAATTCTACTAATCGCAAACAGAAGCCCCGCCACCAAGGCCCCATATTCCGGGGCCTTTTTCATGACACATCACTGCAAATTGTCATTGCGAGGCGCAGCCGAAGCAATCCAGTCCTGCCGCCGAAGAAAGCACCTGGATCGCCACGCCGCTAACGCGGCTCGCGATGACGACAGTTGTTCGTCCTCTCTCAGTGTCATTGCCGGGTCAAGCCCGGCAATGACACTTTTAAACCCCCCACAAACAAAAACGGCCGGGACAAGCCCGGCCATTTTCAAAATCTTGTCACCCGCGCTTACGCGCGACGCTCGATCATCATCTTCTTGATCTCGGCGATGGCTTTCGCCGGATTGAGACCTTTCGGGCAGGTATTGGCGCAGTTCATGATCGTGTGGCAACGATACAACCGGAACGGATCTTCGAGATTATCGAGCCGTTCGCCGGTGTTCTCGTCGCGGCTGTCGATGAGCCAGCGATAGGCCTGCAACAAAATGGCCGGGCCGAGGTAACGGTCACCGTTCCACCAATAGCTCGGGCAGGACGTCGAGCAGCAGGCGCAGAGAATGCATTCATAAAGACCATCGAGCTTGGCGCGGTCTTCATGGCTCTGCAAGCGTTCGCCGTTCGATGGCGTCGGCGTCTCGGTCTGCATCCACGGCTTAATCGAGGCATATTGCGCATAGAAATGCGTCATGTCCGGAACCAGGTCCTTGATGACTTCCATATGCGGCAACGGGTTGACCTTGACCGCGCCTTTGACGTCATGGATCGCCTTGGTGCAGGCGAGCGTGTTCATGCCGTCGATGTTCATGGCGCAGGAGCCGCAAACACCTTCACGGCAGGAGCGACGGAAGGTCAGGGTCGGATCGACCTCGTTCTTGATCTTGATCAGCGCATCAAGAACCATCGGCCCGCATTTATCCAGGTCCACCTCATAGGTGTCCATATGCGGGTTCTGGCCATCATCCGGATTCCAGCGATAGACCTTGAACGCCTTGACGTTCTTAGCCCCGGCTTCGGCCTTGTGGGTCTTGCCTTCGGTGATCCGCGAATTGGCGGGAAGCTTAAACTCAGCCATATCGGTTCATCCCAATCTTAGTATACCCGGGCCTTGGGCTTGATGTACTCGATTTCGTCGGTCAGCGTGTAGGTATGCACCGGACGATAATCGATGGTCACCTTGCCGGCGTCATTGAACCAGGCCACTGTGTGCTTCATCCAGTTCTCGTCATCGCGATCGCTGTAATCTTCACGTTTATGCGCGCCACGGCTTTCCTTACGGTTTTCCGCGCAATGCATGGTGACGACGGCCTGACGCAGCAGGTTGTCAAGTTCGAGCGTTTCGATCAGATCGCTGTTCCAGATCAGCGAGCGGTCGGTGACCTTCACATCCGGCAGCAACTTATAGACGTCATCGATCAGCTTCATGCCTTCCTGCATCACCTCGCCGGTGCGGAACACGGCGCAGTTGCCCTGCATGGTGCGCTGCATCTTGAGGCGGATGTCGGCGGTCGAGGACGAGCCGTTCGCAAAGCGCGCCGCATCGAGACGCGACAATGCGAGATCGGCGCTGTCCGACGGCAGCGGCTTATGCTGCGTATTCGGCTTGATGATCTCGGCCGCACGATGCGCAGCCGCCCGGCCGAACACCACAAGGTCGATGAGCGAGTTGGAGCCCAGACGATTGGCGCCATGGACCGACACGCAGGCGGCCTCGCCTACAGCCATCAGACCCGGCACCACCGTATCCGGCTGGCCATCCTTCAACGTCACGACTTCGCCACGGAAGTTGGTCGGGATACCACCCATGTTGTAATGGACGGTCGGGATAACCGGGATCGGCTGCTTGGTCACATCGACACCGGCAAACACCCGCGCCGATTCCGAGATACCCGGCAGACGTTCATGGAGAATGGCCGGATCAAGATGATCCAGATGCAGATAGATATGATCCTTATGCGGACCAACGCCACGGCCTTCACGGATTTCCATGGCCATGGAGCGGCTGACCACGTCGCGGGACGCAAGATCCTTGGCCGACGGGGCATAGCGTTCCATGAAACGCTCGCCATTGCCGTTCACAAGATAACCGCCTTCGCCGCGCGCACCTTCGGTGATCAGCACGCCCGCGCCGTAAATTCCGGTCGGATGGAACTGCACGAATTCCAGATCCTGAAGCGGCAGCCCTGCACGCAACACCATCCCGCCGCCGTCGCCAGTGCAGGTATGAGCCGAGGTGCAGGAGAAATAGGTGCGGCCATACCCACCGGTCGCCAGCACCACCATATGGGCCTTGAACCGATGCATCTGGCCGGTGGCCATATCCATGACCACGACGCCGCGACATTCGCCATCCACCATGATGAGGTCGATGGCGAAAAATTCGATATAGAAATCCGCGTCATATTTCAGCGACTGCTGATAGAGCGAATGCAGCATGGCGTGACCAGTACGGTCGGCAGCGGCGCAAGTGCGCTGTGCGGCCGGGCCTTCGCCAAATTCTGTGGTCATGCCGCCGAACGGACGCTGATAGATCTTGCCGTCTTCGGTGCGCGAGAACGGAACGCCGTAATGTTCCAGTTCATAAACCGCGGCCGGAGCCTCGCGGACCATATATTCGATGGCGTCCTGGTCGCCGAGCCAGTCCGACCCCTTGACGGTGTCGAACATATGCCACTGCCATTTGTCCGGCCCCATGTTGCCAAGCGAGGCGGCAATGCCGCCCTGCGCCGCAACAGTGTGCGAACGGGTCGGGAAGACCTTGGAGATGCAAGCCGTTTTCAGCCCGGCTTCCGCCATGCCCATGGTCGCACGGAGGCCCGAGCCGCCCGCACCGACAACAACGACGTCATAAGTATGTTCAATAATCGGATAAGCCGCAGTCATGGGATGTCCTTATCCTTGGAACGCGATCTTGAGGACGGCGAAAATAGACGCCGCAGCAACCAGCACACAGGCAAAGGTCAGAGCCATCATGCTCACGATCTTGACGCCTTCGCTATGCACGTAATCTTCGATCACCACCTGAATGCCGAGGCGCAGATGGTAAAGCCCGGTGGCGAGGAACAGAATGAACAGGATCGCCACAAGCGGCATGGCCATCCAGGTCCGCACGGTTTCATAATCCGCACCCACGAGCGCCACCAGAGAGGCAACGATCCAGACCGTGAGCGGAATAAGCGCCACAGCGGTGACGCGCTGCATCCACCAGTGATGGGTGCCGTCTTTCGCCGATCCAAGGCCGCGCACGCGGCCCAAAGCTGTTCTGAGGCTCATGGCTCAGGCTCCCCCCAACATGCAATAGGCGAATATCCAGGCTGCAAGCGTCAGCACGACGGACCCGCCGAGGACGACGAAGTTGCTCACCCGCACGGCGTCAAGGTCATAGCCCTGCCCGGTATCCCAGACAAGATGACGGATGCCATTGCACAAATGCAGCATAAGCGCCCAGGTGAAGCCGAACAACACCAGCCGGCCGAGCCAGCTCGAAAGGCAGGATTGCGCCTGAGCGAAGGCTTCCGGCCCGCTCGCCAGCGAAATCAGCCACCAGGCGAGCAACAAGGTGCCCACACCCAGGGCGACGCCGGTCGCACGATGCAAAATGGAGAGCACCATATGGAGCCCCCAACGATAAACCTGAAGGTGAGGAGACAAAGGCCGGTTCGGCTTCGCCATCGGGAATCCTCTCTATTCCATGCCCGTCCGTCCCACATGATGCCGCCGCACAGCAGACAGCATCGGACAGGCGCCGATCAATGGACCCAGTTTTTAGTCACTTCATCCCGATAGGGCAAGACACTTTCCCATCCCCGCCGCGACACAGGCCGAAAATTGCGCAAAACAGTGTTTGATTTTGCTGTGTTGACACCGTGGGGACAGGGATCCCCACACTACTCCATTGTCATTACCGGGCTTGACCCGGTAATCCACGGAAACACAGGAACGCCAGCACCATGGATTGCCGGGTCAAGCCCGGCAATGACAACTGAAGACGAACCCACCAATACCACCCACCAAACCACCGTCATTGCGAGGCGCAGCCGAAGCAATCCAGCCCTACCGCCCCGAAACTAACCAAGGCCCTGGATCGCCACGCCGCTTACGCGGCTCGCGATGACGTCTGAGGCCCCGCCCCTAGCGCCTTGGCAACAGCGCCCAGTAATCCAGATCCAGCACCACCGACGGATGATAACCCCCATCAGCCATACGGTCGAGAAACCCCGTCGACGGCTCATTTTTCAAAGCCACCAGCCGCAGCCGCAAGGCCCCTACATCCGTCCGCCCCGGAAGTTCTGCCTTATCAAGCACTTCGCTCCAGGCATAGACCGTGTCCCCGGCCACGCAAGGCGCCACATGACGCCCGCCATTGAGTGCAGCGATGAAGACCGCATTTCCCAAGCCATTGAAACTCAAGGCCCGCGCCAGACTGATCACATGGCCGCCATATACGATGCGCTCGCCCAACCGGCCGCCGCGCTCCACATGGAGGTTGAAATGCACCCGCGCCGTATTCTGATAAAGCCGCGTCGCCAGCATATGGTCGGCGGCCTCCATGGTGATGCCGTCCACATGGTCGATCTTCTCACCCGCGACATAATCATCCCAGAAGAACGGCGACCCGGCGAGTTCGGCGTCATAAAGCCGCATATCGAGCCCGTCCGGCACCACCAGCCGGTCGACCGTCACGTGATGCGGCAGATCGGGCACCAGTGTTTCAGCCACAAGCGCGCTCTCGTCGCGCTTTTTAACCATCACCCAGCGCACATAATCAAGCACGATTTCGCCATGCTGGTTACGCCCGGTCGAACGCACATAGACATTGCCCGACTTGCGGTTTGAATTTTCCTTGAGACCGATCACCTTGCTCGTGGTGCTCAGGGTGTCGCCCACAAAAACCGGCCGCAAAAACCGCCCGTCGGCATAGCCGAGATTGGCCACCGCATTCAGGGAAAGGTCCGGCACCGTCTTGCCGAACACCATATGAAAGGTCAGAAGATCATCGATCGGCGCCGCCCGGAGCCCAAGCTCACGCGCGAATTCCTCCGACGACTGCGGCGCGAAACGGGAGCCGTAAAGGGCGATATAAAGGCTCACATCCCCGGCCGTCAGCGTGCGTGGCGTGGCATGGCGGATATCCTGCCCGATACGAAAATCTTCAAAGAAATTGCCGGCCAGATTTTTCATGACCCCTACTCCTGCGCCAAAGCAGCAATGGCGTCCGACAGGGACACAAGACGACGGGCGTTCTCCACATGAAGCGCCTCCACGAGCTTGCCGTCAACCACGGCCACGCCCTTGCCCTCGGCTTTCGCCGCCTCGAACCCGGCGATGAATTTGCGGGCGAGGTCGATATCGGCCGGGGACGGCGCAAACAGCTCATTGGCCCCCGCGATCTGATTGGGATGAATGAGCGTCTTGCCGTCAAACCCAAGCTCAAGCCCCTGCTGGCAGGACAGCCGGAAGCCCTCATCATCCTTGAGGTCAAGGTAAACACCATCAACGATCGCCAGCCCCTCGGCCCGCGCCGCCAGCAGGCAGATGGCCAGCGACGGCAGCATGGGCAGCCGCATGGCCGTGTGATGAGCGTGAAGATCCTTGGCGAGATCCGACGTCCCCATGACAAAGCCATGAAGACGCGGCGTCGCCCCGGCGATTTCCTCGGCCCGCAGGATCCCGCGCGGCGTCTCCATCATGCACCAGAGGCCCACGTCCGGCCCGGCCCCGCCCTCGATCATAATTTTTTCGGCAGCCCGCACGCTCGCCGCCGACTCGACCTTCGGCAGCAGAATGCCGTGGGGCTGCGCCGCCGCCGCCGCGCGG
Organism: Govania unica; assembly: GCF_027920805.1. Lineage (GTDB taxonomy): Bacteria > Pseudomonadota > Alphaproteobacteria > Sphingomonadales > Govanellaceae > Govanella > Govanella unica. Next base: position 450,346 of record NZ_JANWOI010000001.1, on the reverse strand, counting down.
ATGTCGTCATGCCCCCATGGGGTGTCGAAACCATTGACCCGGATCAGCAACTCGCGCCCGCCAAAGCCGCCTGCCTGAACTGCCGCGCAGACATTGGCCCGCGCCTCAAGCTTCGCCTCCGGCGACACCGCATCCTCCAGATCGAGAATGAGCACGTCGGCGGCGAGCGTCTTGGCCTTTTCCAGGGCACGGGTATTCGACCCCGGCATGTAAAGAACAGAACGGCGGGGGCGAGCGATACGAGCCATGGCGGACCTCCTCGGGATGCTGATCATTTGTGGTTGTTGCACCGCACTATAGCGCGCCCCGGGCAGGACTCAAGTTGTTCGGACAACCAAGGCGCGCATGAGCCAACAAAAAACGGCCGGAGTCTCCTCCGGCCGTTTCGTCACCCCTTAGGGTAATAGACTCAAGCTGCCTTTTTCAGGAAGCGATTGATCAGCGTCTCGGCGATCTGCACCGTGTTGAGGGCCGCGCCCTTGCGGAGATTGTCCGACACCACCCACATGGCAAGACCATGCGGCACCGTCGGATCCTTGCGGATGCGGCTGATGAAGGTGGCGTAATCGCCGACGCATTCAACCGGGGTCATGTAACCACCAGCTTCGCGCTTGTCGATGACCATGCAGCCCGGGGCGGAGCGCAGGATTTCACGGGCCTGATCTTCGCTGATCGGCTTTTCGAATTCGATATTGAGCGATTCCGAATGGCCGACGAACACCGGCACACGCACGCAGGTTGCGGTGACCAGAATGTCCGGATCCATGATCTTCATGGTTTCGGCGGCCATCTTCCATTCTTCCTTGGTGTAGCCGTCATCCATGAACGTATCGATATGCGGGATCACGTTGAACGCGATCTGCTTCGGGAACTTTTTCGGTGCCAGTTCCTCGTTCGTATAGATGCGCTTGGTCTGGGTGAACAGCTCATCCATGGCCTCATGGCCCGCGCCCGACACCGACTGATAGGTCGAAACGACAACGCGCTTGATCTTTGCCACATCATGAAGCGGCTTCAGCGCCACTACCATCTGCGCGGTCGAGCAGTTCGGGTTGGCGATGATGCCCTTTTTGGTGTAACCGGCGATGGCGTCGGCGTTCACTTCCGGCACGATCAGCGGCACGTCCTTATCCATGCGGAAATAGGAGCTGTTGTCGATGACGACGCAGCCCTTTTCAGCGATCTTCGCCGACCATTCCTTGGCCGGGCCCGAGCCCGCCGACATCAAGGCGATATCGACGCCGGTGAAGTCGAAATCTTCCAGGGCCTTCACCTTCAGCGTCTTGTCACCAAAGGTCACTTCCTGACCGAGCGAGCGCCGCGAGGCGAGCGCGATCACTTCATCGGCCGGAAACTGGCGCTCGGCCAGAATGTTCAACATTTCGCGGCCTACGTTGCCCGTAGCGCCGATCACTGCCACACGATATCCCATTGTTATCTCCAGATAGTCTCTGCGTTAAATATTGAATTTTCTACTTATTTGCCTGCAAGCACTGCCATTGCCGCCAGAATGGCGTCACCCATGCCTTTGCTGCCGACCTGGGTCTTGCCCGGCTGCATGATGTCGCCGGTGCGAATGCCATCAGTCAGAACCTGTTCAACCGCCTGCTCAACCAGATCAGCATCGGCCCCGCGATCGAAGGAATAGCGCAGCGCCATGGCCAAACTAAGAATGCTGGCGATCGGATTGGCCACGCCCTTGCCGGCAATATCCGGCGCGCTGCCATGAATCGGCTCGTAAAGCGCGGCCCGGCGACCGGACGCGTCCGCCGCCCCAAGCGACGCCGACGGCAACATGCCGAGCGAGCCCGTCAACATGGCCGCCTCGTCCGACAGGATATCCCCGAACAGATTGTCCGTCACGATCACATCGAACTGCTTCGGCGCGCGCACCAGCTGCATGGCGCAATTGTCCGCCAGCATGTGGTCAAGCTTGATTTCCGGGAAGTCCTTATGAACCTCGGTCACTTCCTCGCGCCACAGCAGGCCCGATTCCATGACGTTCGATTTCTCGGCCGAGGTCACCTTGCCCTGACGCTTGCCCGCGAGTTCAAAGGCGATGCGGGCGACGCGGCGGATTTCCTCGGTGGTATAAACCTGGGTATTGACCCCACGGCGGCTGCCGTCGGCCAGAACCTCGATCCCGCGCGGCTCACCGAAATAGACCCCGCCGGTCAGTTCGCGCACGAACAGCAGATCAAGACCTTCCACAAGCTCCCGCTTCAGGCTCGACGCGTCCACAAGCGGCGCAAAGCAAATGGCCGGGCGCAGGTTGGCAAACAGCTCAAGATCCTTACGGAGCCGTAACAATCCCGCTTCCGGGCGCTTGTCATAAGACGTGGCGGTCCATTTCGGACCACCCACGGCGCCAAGCAAGATCGCATCCGCCGCCTTGGCCTTTTCAATCATCGCGTCGGTCGCCGGAACGCCATGCTGGTCATAGGAACAGCCGCCGACAAGATCCTCGGACACCTCGGCATCAAAGCCGCGATGGGCCCCGAGCCAGTCAATCACCCGCCGCACTTCGCCCATGACTTCCGGGCCAATGCCGTCGCCGGCAACGATCAGAATAGTATATGCCATGTTACGCGCTTTCCCCTTTAGCCCCGAACCATCCAGGGCTGATCCGTCTTTTGACGGTTTTCATAACTGTCGATATCGCCCGCATGCTCAAGCGTGATGCCGATATCGTCGAGCCCATTCAGCAGGCAATGCTTGCGGAACGGATCAATCTCGAAATGCACGCGCCCGCCGTCGGGGCCCGAGATTTCCTGATTTTCCAGATCGACGGTGATGATGGCATTGGCCCCGCGTCCGGCATCATCCAACAGCTTGTCGATGATATCCTGCGGCACGACGATCGGCAGAATGCCGTTCTTGAAGCAGTTGCTGTAGAAAATATCGGCAAAGCTTGGTGCGATGACGCAGCGGATGCCCAGGTCCAGAATGGCCCAAGGCGCATGCTCCCGGCTTGATCCGCAGCCGAAATTAGCCCCGGTCACCAGGATCTGCGCCTTGGTATAGGGCTCTTTATTCAGCACGAAATCAGGACGCGGATCGCCGTTTTCGTCATAGCGCATGTCATGAAACGCCCCCTTGCCGAGGCCCGAGCGCTTGATGGTTTTCAGGTACTGCTTCGGGATGATCATATCGGTATCGATATTGACCATGGGGAGCGGTGCGGCAATGCCGGTAATCGTCGTGAACTTTTCCATTTTCCGTTCTCCCTGGTCTTAGCCGAACTGCCGCACGTCAGTCAGATGCCCTGTGATGGCCGCAGCCGCCGCCATGGCCGGGCTCATCAGATGGGTGCGTCCGCCAGCCCCCTGACGACCTTCGAAATTGCGGTTCGAGGTCGAGGCGCAACGCTCGCCCGGCTCAAGCTTGTCGGGGTTCATGGCAAGACACATGGAACAGCCCGGCTCACGCCATTCAAAACCGGCATCGAGGAAGATCTGGTCAAGTCCCTCTTCCTCGGCCTGCAGTTTCACGAGGCCCGAGCCCGGAACCACCATGGCGCCCACATGAGACGCCACATGCTTGCCCTGAACGATCTTGGCCGCCGCGCGCAGATCCTCGATCCGGCTGTTGGTGCAGGAGCCGATGAACACGCGATCGATCTTCACGTCCTCAAGCTTCATGCCCGCCGTCAGACCCATATAGGTCAGGGCGCGGCTGATCGAAGCGCGTTTGACCTCGTCCGCGGTATCTTCGGGATTGGGCACGAGACCAGTGATCGGCAACACGTCCTCGGGGCTTGTGCCCCAGGTCACTTGCGGCACGATATCCTCGGCCCGAAGCTCGACGATCTTGTCGAAATGCGCCCCCTCATCGGTCTGAAGCGTGCGCCAATAATGGACCGCTTGTTCGTAAACGGCACCCTTCGGGCTGTAGGGACGGCCCTTCACATACTCAAACGTAGTGTCGTCCGGAGCCACAAGCCCGGCCCGCGCACCACCTTCGATGGCCATGTTGCAGACCGTCATGCGGCCTTCCATGCTGAGCCCGCGAATGGCCGACCCGGCGAATTCAATCACATGACCGGTGCCGCCTGCGGTGCCGATCCTGCCGATAATGGCCAGCACCACGTCTTTCGCGGTCACGCCCGCGCCAAGCTCGCCTTCGACCCGCACCAGCATATTCTTCGCACGTGTCAGAATGAGCGTCTGGGTCGCCAGCACATGTTCAACTTCCGACGTGCCGATGCCAAAGGCCAGCGAGCCAAAGGCGCCATGGGTCGCCGTATGGCTGTCACCACAAACGATGGTCGCGCCCGGCAGCGTGAAGCCCTGCTCCGGCCCGGTCACATGCACAATCCCCTGACGGGCGTCGAGCATGGGCACATAGGGAACGCCAAATTCCTTACAGTTCGCTTCAAGGGCATCAAGCTGCGTGCGCGATTCGGGATCGTCGATACGGGTCGCCCGATCCGCAGTCGTCGGCACGTTATGGTCCGGCATGGCCAGCGTCACGTCAGGGCGGCGCACTTTACGTCCGGCCAGTTTCAATCCTTCGAACGCCTGCGGGCTCGTCACCTCATGCACAAGATGGCGATCGATATAAATGGTGGTCGTGCCGTCCTGATCCGCACTGACCACATGACTGTCCCAGATCTTGTCATAGAGCGTCCGGGCCTTTGCGTTTTGTCCAGTCATCGTCACTCTCCTCATAATCCCCATTGGTTCTTATATGGGATCGCCACCGTTACTTATGCAGTCGTTCACTTACACGAAAAGGTCCGGCACCCCCTACGGGGTCCCGGACCTCACCTAACTGGAAGGGCCGCGACCCGCGCTGGGCCGCCCCCCGGACGTATAAGCAGACTCTCTCCGGGCGGCGATGCCGTCCGAAAAGGGTCTTATTTCTCACCCGTTCCGGCGGCGCGATAATCCTTTTTCTCGGTAATTCGAGCGCGTTTGCCGGTAAGGCCACGAAGATAGTAAAGCTTGGCGCGACGAACACGGCCGCGACGCAGAACTTCGATCTTGTCGACGGTCGGAGCGTACAGCGGGAATACGCGCTCAACACCTTCGCCGAACGAGATCTTGCGGACCGTGAAGGCCGCATTGATGCTGGCGCCGCCACGGGCGATGCAGACGCCTTCAAAGGCCTGCAGACGTTCACGGGTGCCTTCAACCACCTTCACCCACACCTTGAGCGTATCGCCCGGTGCAAAATCCGGGACCGGCTTGGTGGCGACGAGTCTGGCAACTTCCTGAGCTTCAAGCTTCTGGATCGTGTTCATCTGTTTGACCTTTTCAATTCTTGTTGCGTGATCCCGGCCGTGGCCGGTCCATCAGTTGTTTCAAGGAAACTAATCCGACTTGCCTGCCCGATATCGAGCCCACAGATCTGGACGCCGTTCCCGCGTCAATCGTTCGGCTTGCTCCCGCCGCCAGGCGCGAATTTTGCCGTGGTTCCCCGAGGTCAGAACCTCCGGGATTTCCCGACCCTCCCAAATCTGGGGCCGGGTGTAGTGAGGGTATTCAAGAAGACCCTCTTCGAAACTTTCTTCAGACAGGGTCTCGGCCGCGCCAACTACTCCTGGCAACAGACGCACCACGGCATCGATCAAGGCCATGGCCGCGATTTCGCCGCCCGAAAGGACGAAATCGCCAAGACTGACTTCAACGACCGCCCGCCCTTCAAGAAGCCGTTCATCGACCCCTTCAAAGCGCCCGCAGATGAGGGTCACCCCCTCGCCCGCCATGAGCGTCCGCATCAGCGCCTGATCCATCACCCGCCCACGCGGCGAGAAGTAAATCAGCGGCCAGGCTTCCCGCCCCACCTGATCGGGGCGACCCTGCCGGGCCGTATCAATGGCAGCTGCAAGCACATCGGCCCGCATCACCATACCTGCGCCGCCACCCGAAGGGGTGTCGTCGACAATGCGGTGTTTATCGCGCGCGAAACCGCGAATGTCCAGCGTTTCAAGCCCCCAAATGTCTTTTTCGAGCGCTTTACCCGCCAAAGACATCCCGAGAGGCCCCGGAAACATCTCCGGAAACAAGGTCAGGACCTGCGCCGTCCACGGCCGCCGGTCCGGATCCCCGCTCATTCCTCAGGCTCCGGCCGGTCATCTTCCGTCGCGGGCTCGGGTGGTACGGCAACGATCCGCCCCCCCTTGATATCCACAAGCGTCACAGCCTCCCGAGTGAAGGGCAGCATAAAGCCCTGCCCCCCGGCCACAGCCGCCACATCAAGAACATCGCCCGCGCCGAAATCATGCACCGCCCGGATATGACCCAATTCCTGCCCCGCCGCATCCTCGACCCGAAGGCCGATGAGGTCGGCATGGTAGAAATCATCCTCGTCCGGTTCCGGCAGCCGGGCCCGCGGCACATAAAGCCGCTTGCCCCGCAGCGCTTCCGCCGCATCACGGTCGGTGACACCCTCGGCCCGCATGGCGAGCCCGTCCTTCACCACCCGCAACAGCTTGAAATCCATGGTCTCGCCGCCCGGCAGAACCGTAAGCGCCCCATAGGACTGCAACGATTTCGGGTCCGTCGTAAAGGACTTGACCCTGATCTCGCCACGGACCCCGATCGCGCCCGTAACCTGACCCAGACAGACCCAGTCAGGCCCAGGGTCAACATGCGTGCGGCGATCGGTCATTCTCAAGCCTTATCCGTTAGAATTATTCAGCAGCGCCTTCAGCGGCATCTTCAGCCGGTGCAGCAGCCGGAGCGGCGGCAGCTTCGGCAGCAGCGGCGGCGGCAGCAACGACTGCAGCGGCAGCGGCTTCAGCAGCTTCCTTGCGCTCCATAGCCTTCGCGCCCGGCTTGCCCTTGTTCGGGTTGCTGCGTGCGGTGCGGGTCAGAAGGCCAGCAGCGTCAAAGAAACGCGCCACACGATCGGTCGGGATCGCGCCCTGCGACAGCCAATGAGCAGCACGCTCGGTGTCGAGGACTACGCGATTGCCGCCGTCTTTCGGCAGAACCGGGTTGTAGGTGCCGATCTTTTCAAGAAAGCGGCCATCGCGCGGGCTGTGCGAATCAGCAACAACGATGCGGTAGTACGGACGCTTCTTGGCACCACCACGAGCGAGACGAATTTTAAGCGACATTGGTATTCCTTTCAGTGTTCAAATCTGTCGATAAATCAAATTGTGAAATGCGCCCACTCACTTCTTGGGCAAAAACTTATCAAATCCAGGGGGCAAGCCGCCCCCGCCCATGCCTCCGCCGAAGCCACCAAGGCCACCCATCCCGCCGGGCATTCCGCCACCACCGAACAGGCCTTTCAACAGGCCGCCACCCTTGCCCATTTTCTTCATCATGGTGGCCATCTGCTGATGCATTTTCAAAAGCCGATTGATGTCCGGCACGCCAACCCCGGCACCCGCCGCAACACGACGTTTGCGGGAGGCATTCAACAGGTCCGGCTTGCGGCGTTCCTTGGCGGTCATTGATTCGATGATGGCGATCTGACGGCGCAGCACGCCGTCATCCATATTGGCGCTGGCCATGGCCTGCTGCATCTTGCCCATGCCGGGCAGCATGCCAAGAATGCCGGACATGCCGCCAAGCTTGGTCATCTGCTTCAACTGCATGCGCAAATCATCGAGATCAAAGCTGCCCGCCTTCATCTTTTTGGCGATGCGCTCGGCGTCTTCGGTGGCGATGCTTTCCGCCGCCCGCTCCACCAGACCGACAACGTCGCCCATGCCAAGAATGCGGCTGGCCACGCGATCGGGATGGAAATCTTCAAGGGCGTCAAGCTTTTCGCCGACCCCGGCAAGTTTGATCGGCTTGCCGGTCACGGCACGCATGCTCAAAGCCGCGCCGCCGCGTCCGTCGCCGTCCATACGGGTCAGCACGACGCCGGTGATGCCCACCTGCTCGTCAAACTGTTTGGCCACATTGACCGCGTCCTGACCGGTGAGCGAGTCGGCCACCAGCAGCGTCTCATGCGGATTGACCGCATCGCGCACCGCCTGCACTTCGCTCATCAAGGCGGCATCGATATGAAGCCGCCCGGCAGTGTCGAGAATGACCACGTCAAAGCCCTGAAGCCGTCCGGCGTTCATGGCTCGCTTGGCGATATCCACCGGCATCTGGCCGGGCACGATCGGCAGCGTGGCGACGCCGATCTGTTCACCAAGAATTTTCAACTGTTCCTGCGCCGCAGGGCGCTGAACGTCAAGCGACGCCATCAGCACCTTTTTGCGCTGTTTTTCATGCAAGCGCTTGGCGATCTTCGCGGTCGAGGTGGTCTTGCCCGAGCCCTGCAAACCGACCATCAGGATCGGCACCGGCAGATCGGCGGCCAGGCTGATGCCCGGGGTCGCGCCGTCTTCGAGCTTGCCACCCAACATCTCGACCAGCTGATCATGAACGATCTTCACGACCATCTGACCCGGCGTCACCGAACGCAGGACTTCCTGACCGATGGCGCGGTTCTTGACCTTGTCGACAAAGGATTTGACCACCGGCAGCGCAACGTCAGCCTCAAGAAGCGCCACCCGCACTTCCCGCATGGCAGCGGTCACGTCAGCCTCGGACAAAGCTCCGCTTTTACGCAGCTTGCCAAGGATCGTACCCAGCTTGTCACTCAGACTGTCGAACATATATCCGGTCCTAAATTCCAGATCCGCACAAACAAGAACAGCGCCAGTGGGCGAAATCTCGCTGACTGGCGGACACCCGGACTTCAATCTGTCACAGATGCTTGGCTGTTCCGATACTGCGGAAACGGGCGGACATTAGGCGGATTGCCCCCCCGAGTCAAGGCAACAGCGACGGCCCCTCAAGTCCGCTCGCGAACAACCCAGCTATCAAGGTCATAAAGATCCGGCTCCACCTTCCCAAGCAGCCGCTTGACCGTCTGCTTGATCAGGAACATGAGCTTTGACTGATCGCCAAAGCGCGAAGGCGGCGCCTTTGTGCGATGACGCAACAGAGCCAGAAGATCGCGGTGTAGATTGCGTTTGACCATGGCAGCATTGCGATATTCGATCACACAGCCCGACCCCACATAAAGCACTTCCCCGCCATAGATATTGGTCAAAGCACGACGCAAATAGGCAAACCGGGTGGTGAACAATAAGTCATAGCCCCCGGCCCCGAGATCATCCACAGGCACCTTATCCACATGGATCGTCCGCCCTTTTTTCTCGATCCGGATCGCCTCACCCGCATCTTTCAAACTGAGAAGAACACGGTAATTTCCAGAAAATTCAGCGAGATAATCCCGGCACATCTCGACATTGTCAGCCACTAGACTGACCAGACCATCAATCCCATCGGCCGGAATTTTCGAAATGCGGTTAGCGACCGCATATTCAGCCGCGTAGGTCACCTTCAAATCAGCCAGATCAACCGGTTCGAAGAGGGCCTTATGCACCAGCACATCGCCCTCCATCCTAAAGCCAGGCGCAATATCATACACTTTTGTCGGCACATCCGGGTGATAAGCCCGAAACACGTCCGTCGGACGCTCACTGTTGTGAACCGGCTCATTGGCCCAGATCAGATCTTCTTCGAGAATGGCCACATCAGCCGCGAAGGGAAAGGCATAGCGCGGCGCAAGCTCGGCCACGATCCGCACCCATTGACGATTGAAATAAGCCTGCCGCCGCGCCGCTGTCGCCGCCCGGTCCATGCCCGGAACCACATAGCAATTGGGGAAATGAGAGGCGATGCCATAGCCGCAATAGAGATAATCAATGGTCGGATACCAGGCCTTCAGATCGGCAATAATACGATCCTGCACTAGGCGCGGCGCGGCATGCAGCGCATCATTGAGATTGACGCAGACCCTCTCGCCATCGCTCACAGCCAGCAGAGTATCGTCACTACAGGTCGCAACCAGACGGCAACGCACGCCGTTCCCAAGGTCACACTCCTCATCATCCGCGATCTCGATCACGGTAAAACCGCAATCGCGCAGGAATGGCACCACATCCGACCCGGCATTGGCGAGAATTTTTGCCCCTGCTGTCAAACGGCGCAGGGTCCCCAAATGCAGATGATCGTGATGGCCATGAGAAATATAAATATAATCAATAACCTGCCCTTCGACTTGCGACAGATCGGGCCGCGGATAGACCCACCACTGGGTTCCGAAACAAGGCCCTTCCCACCAGGGATCCGACAGAATCCTGAGCCCGTTCGCCTCAATCAACACCGCCGCATGCCCGACAAAAGCAGTTCGCATTAGTCCCCCAACACTTAACAAAGTCACTTTGTGTAGAAAGTTAGCTGAACCACCCCTCATGCCATGGGTCTTTCATCAGCATAATAAGTATTTTTAACGTAAACTGAACGCATGTAACAACCTAAAGCTCTCTTGCATTCAGGAGAGCTTTAGGTTGGATTTGCGGCAACGCGATAGGCCGCGTTGCCGCCTTTCCATTGCTATATCAACGTTTTATCCTACAAATCACCTTCCGCTTTAGGGGGCGTTTCCGCCTGTGGCTCGGCCACGGCTTCCTTCTCCTCCTTGGCGACGGCTTTCGACGGCTTATTCGCCTCGACCTTCCCGGACATGCTCGGAGCCGAAAGTTTAGCTGCGGTCTCTCCCACCTGCACCGGGACGAGCGTGATGTTCAGGAATTCCTGATATTTATTGTCGGCCCCCGACGCCGAGTCAATTGCCCAGCCAATACCGCCACCCGCTACGATATTTCCCCAAGTGGCATCCTGAATTTCGGATTTCACATGCAAGGAAGCATCGTGATAGCCGGTCTTGCGGCATATAACATCAATGTCATGCTTGGTTTTCTTTATCACCATACTGTTCGGCGTCGTCATGCTCGACAGCAGCTGAGAATTACGCCAAAGATCGCATTTTGCTTCTGGCGGGTTTGTCGCAACGCTGATCGATTGAGACGTACCGTCAATGATCGATGCACAGCCCGACAGCGTCACAAGACCCACAAGGGCCAAAATAGGCCCTTTCACGGTCGATAAAGTCAATTCCATAAGGTTCCCCCCTAAAATTTCAAGACATGGGTCGCAACCAAAGGTCCTCCCTCCATTGCACCCATGCAGGGTGGGATTATGCAAATTGATGTATTAATTAAATTCTAATTCCACTTAAACAAAGAGGCATAGACTTTATCCCTCGAAAGTTAAGCATAGGCCACCATGCTGCCGGGGCTTAAGCGACCGACCTTTGCAAGATGAAGCCAAGCACCGCCGGACTGTCATCCGCTCAAGCCAAAACAGAAAATCGGCTTTTCATTGGATTTTCGCCGCCCGTCCCCATATAAACCGGGATATGAGCAAGCATGACACCCGCGATTTTGTGAAAATGCACGGCCTCGGCAATGACTTTGTCATTTTCGATGGTCGCGAGGATGGATTTCGTCCGTCTCCCCGACAGGCGGCCCGCGTCGCGGACCGCCATTTCGGCGTTGGCTGCGATCAGGTCATCACCCTTGAGCCTTCGAGCACAGCCGACCTTTTCATGCGCATCCAGAACCCCGACGGCAGCGAATCGGGGGCCTGCGGCAACGCGACCCGCTGTGTCGCAGCGCTGGTGCTTGACGAAACCGGCGGCGATCAGCTGGTGATCGAGACCTTGGCCGGGCTGCTTGCCTGCACCCGCCTGCCCGATGGCCGCGTCACCGTCGACATGGGGGTGCCGCGCCTTGACTGGACGGAAATCCCGCTCGCCCGCGCCATGGACAGTGGCGATATCGATCTGCAGCTCGCAGATAAAGCCGGCCATCAACTGGTGGCCCCGGTCGGCGTCAATATGGGCAATCCCCATGCAGTGTTTTTCGTGGCCGACGCCGAAGCCATTGATCTCCCTGACATCGGCCCCCGTGTTGAGCATAACCCGCTGTTTCCGGAACGCGTCAATGTCAGCGTCGCCTCCCTCATGAGCCGCGCCAAGGACCATACTCGCATCCGGGTCCGGGTGTGGGAACGCGGGGCGGGCATCACTCTTGCCTGTGGTTCCGCCTCCTGCGCCGTGATTGTGGCCGCCACCCGGCGCGGACTTGCCGACGGCCGGGCCACCATCGTCATGGACGGCGGGGAGCTTGAGCTTCAGTGGCGGGAAGACGATACTCATGTACTGATGACCGGTCCCACCGCCCTTGTGTTCCGTGGGGCCTTCCCGTTGGGTGACACCCTATGACCATGCCTGCCCCGAAAGTCGTGACCTTTGGCTGCCGCCTCAATACCTATGAGTCGGCGGTGATGGAGAAACACGCGACCGCTGCGGGGCTTGATGACGCCATCATCTTCAACACCTGCGCCGTCACTGCCGAGGCCACTCGTCAGGCCCGGCAGGCGATCCGCAAGGCCCGGCGCGAAAACCCGGCGGCCAGAATCATTGTCACCGGCTGCGCCGCTCAGACCGAACCCGAAATCTTCGCCGCCATGACCGAAGTCGATCAGGTCATCGGCAACACGGAAAAGCTCGACGCCAAAAGCTACATGGCCTTTGGCATGGGCGAAAGCGAACGCGTCATCGTCAATGACATCATGTCGGTGACCGAAACCGCAAGCCATCTGGTGGACGGCTTCGGCGACCGCGCCCGCGCCTTCGTGCAGGTCCAGAACGGCTGCAACCACCGCTGCACCTTCTGCATCATCCCGTTCGGCCGTGGCAATTCGCGCAGCGTCCCCATGGGCGAAGTGGTGCGCGAAGTGCAGGCCCTGGTCGCCCGCGGCTATCGCGAAGTGGTGCTGTCGGGCGTCGATATCACCTCCTTCGGGGCCGATCTGCCGGGCACGCCGACCTTGGGTACGCTCTGCCGCAAGATCCTCGACCTCGTGCCAGATCTGCCGCGCCTTCGCCTCTCCTCCATCGATTCGATCGAGGTCGAACCGGCGCTGATGGATCTCATCATCCATGAGCCGCGCCTGATGCCGCATCTGCATCTCAGTCTGCAGGCCGGGGACAATATGATCCTGAAGCGCATGAAGCGCCGCCACAACCGCGAGCAGGCCATAGAATTCTGCCAGACCGTCAAGGCGGCCCGGCCTGAAATTGCCTTCGGCGCCGACATCATCGCCGGGTTCCCGACCGAGACCGAGCACATGTTCGCCCAAAGCCTCGCCCTCGTGACCGAATGTGACCTCACCTATCTCCATGTGTTCCCCTATTCCGAACGCCATGGCACACCGGCCGCCAAAATGCCGCAGGTGGAGAAAGCCGTCCGCAAGGAACGCGCGGCCCGGCTGCGCGCCCTGGGCGATCAGCAGCTGGATCGCTTTCTGGACCGCGAGATCGGCAGGCTGGCTCATGTGCTGATCGAACGCGCCGATCCGGACGGCACCGTCATCGGCCATGCCGCCAATTTCGCCCCGGTTAAAATCGCCGCCGACCTTGCACCGGGCACACTTATCAGCGCCCGCCTCACCTCCCGCGCGGGCACGACGCTCCTTGGGACAATCGAGACACTGAATGACTGACAGCACGCCTGAAAAACGCTCCTGGCTGCAACGCCTCAAAGCGGGCCTGAGCCGTTCCAAAACCGTGATTTCCGAAGGACTGACCGGCATCTTCACCAAGCGCAAGCTTGATGACGCTATGCTTGAGGAGCTTGAAGACCTGCTGATCACCGCCGATCTCGGTGTCGCCATGGCGTCGCGCGTCACCGCCCATCTGGCGAAAACCCGCTATGACAAGGATATTTCACCCGGCGAAGTGCAGGATGTGCTGGCCCGCGAAGTCACCGCCATTCTCGAACCGCTGGCCCGGCCGCTGGTGATCGACAGCGCCAACCGCCCACATGTGATCCTGATGGTCGGCGTCAACGGATCGGGCAAGACCACCACCATCGGCAAGCTCGCCCGTCAGTTCAAGGATCAGGGCAAGCGTGTCATGCTGGCCGCGGGCGACACCTTCCGGGCCGCCGCCATTGAACAATTGCAGATCTGGGGCACCCGCACCGGCGTGCCCGTCATCGCCTCCAAAGTCGGCGGCGATGCGGCGGGCCTCGCCTATGAAGCGCTTGAGGCCGCCCAAAAAGACCAGATCGATGTGCTGCTGATCGACACCGCAGGCCGGCTCCAGAACAAATCAGGGCTGATGGACGAACTGGCCAAACTGGTGCGCGTCATCCGCAAGCTTGACCCCACGGCGCCCCATGATGTCATTCTGGTGCTCGACGCCACCACCGGCCAGAATGCGCTCAATCAGACCCAGGTCTTCCGTGACGTCGCCGATGTTTCAGGCATAGTCATGACCAAGCTCGACGGCACCGCCAAGGGTGGCGTTCTCGTGGCTTTGGGTGAAAAATTCGGCCTGCCCATCCATGCCATCGGCGTCGGCGAAAGCGTTGAGGATCTGCATCCTTTCGCACCCGAAACATTTGCCCGCGCACTCGTCGGCATCGAGGACATGTAACCATGCAGGCACTCATCAAACTGTTGATCGAACTCGGCCCGCTGGTGACCTTTTTCGCGGTCAACAGCAAATTCGGCATTTTCGCCGGGACCGCCGCCTTCATGGTGGCGACCCTCATCGCCATGATCGCCGCCCGCCTCACCGCCGGCCGCATTCCGGTCATGCTCTGGGTGTCAGGCGCGGTGGTTCTGATCTTTGGCGGCGCCACGCTGATTTTCGAGAATGAGCTTTTTATCAAGCTGAAGCCGACCATTCTTTATGCCCTGTTCAGCGGCGCGCTGTTTTTCGGCCTGTGGACCCGCAAGCCCTATCTCAAGATCGTCATGGGAAGCTCATTCCCGACCCTGAGCGATGAAGGCTGGGCCCTCATGACCCGCCGCTGGGCCTGGTTTTTCCTGACCATGGCAGGCTTGAACGAAGTGGTCTGGCGTCTGACTTCGACGGAGACCTGGATCACCTCCAAGATTGTCCTGTTCCTGCCCTTGAGCTTCGTCTTCGCCATGCTGCAATTGCCGCTCATCCAGCGCCACACCCCGGCGGACGACAGCGACAAACCGGCTGAATAACAGTTGTCATTGCCGGCAATCACAGTGGGATATCTTTAAACCTGCGCAAGATTGGCAAAGGGGAGGAATAACCTCCGTGTCCCGCACAGACTCCCGCCCATTCAGCGCATACGCTCCCGGCAATTGGGTAAGCCCGGAAAATAAACCAAACAACTGCAGTTTAGACGCGGAGATCGACGAGCTGTCCGAGTCGCCGGAACTGTGGCGCGGTGCCACTGGCACTGTCAGGGGCGGCGAACGGAACTTCCCGGCTGACGCTGCCGCGTTGCGTTGTATCGACTGTCTGGGACTGCCCCGCCGCCCGGATATCGGCTGCACGTTTAACGGCCTGCTGACGCAGATTGCCATCCGACAGCGCCCGGCGGACCAGCTCATCCTTCGAACCAATCTGATTTTGATTCTGCCCGGCACGCTTGCGCACATCCGCCTGTGACGGCAGATTGGAGAGAGCTGTGAAAAGCGAACTGTCCGGTGTGATTTTCATAAGCGCCAGAGTCTGATCGAGATGCCCAGACTATGACGACAGCCTCGTTAACGAGCGGTAAATATCGCCAAGAATTTTCACAAAAATCAGGGCTTTGCCAGATTTTCGGCCTCGGCGGCAAAGTCCGCCATCAACGCCTTATCCCCGGCCTTTTCAGCAATCGCCCGCCCGCGTGCAAGCGCCACCTGGGCCTTCGCCGGTTCCCCGAGCACGCGCCAGGCGCGGCCGAGCCGCAACCATCCCCCCGCATCATCGGGGGCCGCTTCGAGCTTGGCGGCAAGCCCTTCGACCATGCCCCTGATCTGCTGCGTCTGTTGGTCAGCGGGCAGCGCCGCGATGGCGGATGCCGCGCTTGATTTGCCCTGCGCCGCCTGCGCCTCGGCAATTTTTTCGGCAATCTGGCCACGCCATTCGGCCCCTTCCGGAGCCTCATCAAGCAATTTCTGCCACAGCGCCTCAGCCTCGGCCGGTCTGTTGTCCTGCAAAAGCGCAAGGCCGGTGTAATAGCGCAGCGCCGGATGGCTCGGGTCCAAAGCATCCGCCTGTGTGAGCGCAAGCCGCGCCGCCGGGCTCACCTGCCCCTGCCCCATAAAAATGAGGCTTTCGGCATAGAGCACGCGCAGATCAACATTCTCGGGCCGCGTCCGCACGCCGCGTTCAAGGGCCGCCGCATAATCGGCCCCGCGCCCGACCGACAGGGCCGCCCGACGCAAATGCTCCCACCCTTCCATGGCATCCGGGTTTGTATCCAGATAAGCAATCAGGCGATCAAGCAGCGCATTCAAGGTCGGCTCACCCGCCGCCGTGCCCTTAAGCTCCATCGCGCCCGCGACCTCAGCCGGATGATCCGGCAGTTCCGGATGACCGAGCCAGAGATAGAGCCCGAACGCACCCGCCACCGCCGTCACCGCCGCACCGGCCAGAAGGCCTTTGCCGCCCGCATTCGGCACCACAGCCGTCTCATTCAAGCGCAAAATCCGCCGCTCGATCTCAAGCCGGGCCGCTTGCGCCGCCTCGGGCGTGAGCAAGCCGCGTTTCGTTTCCATCTCAAGCTCAGCAAGCTGGCGGCCATAGACCGTGAGCCGATCAGCCTCGGCCACAGCCCGCGGCCGCCGCCACAAGGGCAAGGTCGCAAGCCCGAGCGCGAGCAACGCCATCAGGGCAAAAACCCCCCACATCATGGCCGAACTCATGATTTCTCCTCCGGCCCGTCTGACAGCAGATCGCGCAAGCGTGCTTCTTCCTCGCGGCTCAAGGGCGGGGGCGGCGCGCGCCTTATGCGCGTGCGGCGATAAATGGCGATGCCACCCCCGACCATGATCAAAAACGGCGCCAGCCACAGCGCCAGCATGCGGCCATTAAATGGCGGCCGCAGCAAGACCCAGTCGCCATAACGCGCGGTCAGGTAAGACTTCACCCCCGCCACATCGTCGCCCGCCGCCACCCGCTCGCGCACGATGGCGCGAAGATCGCGGGCGAGATCGGCGTCCGAATCCTCAATCGACTGGTTCTGACAAACGAGACAGCGGACATCCTTCATGATGTCGCGCGCCGCCGATTCCTGCGCCGGGTCGGGCAGCACCTGTTCGTCAACGCCGACGGCCAACGCCGCCGTTGCCCAAAGCGCAAAGCCTGCCATCAGGATCAGTCGCTTCATGACGTCTTGGCCTTTTCAATCGCAGGCATGATCTTGTCGGCGATATCCTGTTCCATGATCGGCCCCACATGACGGTAAACAATGCGGCCGTCCCCGGCGACGATAAAGGTCTCCGGCACGCCATAGACGCCCCAATCGATACCGACCCGGCCGCTCCGATCATCGCCGATGCTGCGGAATGGATTGCCAAGCGGCGTGAGGAAATTGCGCACGGCCTCGGCCCGGTCCTTATAGGCGATGGCGTAAATCGGCACGCCGGTTTTCTCCAGAGCCATCAATTGCGGATGCTCGACCCGGCAGGGCACGCACCAGGAGGCAAAGACATTGACGATGCTGACCTGCCCGGTCTTAAGGTCAGCGCTAGACAGGCCCTTTTGCGCACCTTCGAACGGCGGCAGGGAGAATTCCGGCACGCTTTTGCCAACCAGAACCGACGGCACCTCGGCCGGTTTGAGAAACAGCCCGACAAACAACGCCATCGCCACAGCTACAAATACCAGAAGCGGCACCAGAAACTTGAACCGCATGTCAGAGCCCCTCCGCCGGTTGCGCACGTCGTGCGGGCGCACCAATGCGATAACGGCGATCGGTCAGCGACACCATACCGCCGAACGCCATCAGCAAGGCCCCGATCCAGATCCAGCCCTGCATCGGTTTGACATAAATACGCACCGACCAGGTACCCGGAGCCGACGCCGCACCGATCACCGCATAAAGATCGCCGATCAAGGTCGGGTAAATGGCCGCCTCGGTGGTGATCATGGGCGGATTGACGAAGGCCCGCGACTGCGGCCGAAGTTTGGTGATGGCGCGGCCGTTGCGGGTCACATCAAAGCGCCCTTCAACGGCGGTGTAATTCGGCCCCGGCACCGGCGCGACTTCGGTCAGTTTGAACTCATACCCGGCAAGTGTGATGCTGTCGCCCACATGAAGGACCGCAAGCTTTTCCTGCTGCCAGCTGGTGACCGCCGTGATGCCCAGCACCAGCACACCAAGCCCGAGATGCGCAAAGGTCATGCCCCACTGGGAGCGCGGCAGCCGGATCATGCGGCGGAGGATCCCGCCGCCCGCAAACATGCGGATGCGGATGATCACATCCGTAAGCGCCGCCGCGATCAGCCACAGCCCAAGCACAAGACCAAGCACCCCAAGCGCCGACAGCCCGCCGATTGCCACCGCAATAGCCAGCACCGCCACAATAGCGATCCCGGCCGCGAGATACAGCCGCTGAAACGCCCCCGGCACATCGGCCCGTTTCCAACTGAGCAAAGGCCCGATTCCGAGCGCCGCGATCAGGGGAACCATCAGCGGGATGAACACCGCATTGAAATAGGGCGGCCCGACGGTGCCCTTGGTATCGGTCACCACATCCAGAAACAGCGGATAGAGCGTGCCCACCAGCACCGTGGCCGCCGCCGTCGACAACAGCAGATTATTGAGCACGAGCGCGCCTTCGCGGCTCAAGGGTTCGAACAGCCCACCCGGCGCAAGAGTTCCAGCGCGGGCGGCATAAAGCGCAAGGCTGCCGCCGACCACGATCACGAGGAACACCAGAATAAACACGCCACGCGCCGGATCGCTCGCAAAAGCATGAACCGAGGTGATGACGCCCGAGCGCACAATAAAGGTGCCCAGAAGACTGAGCGAGAAGGTGACGATGGCGAGCAAAATGGTCCAGCTTTTCAGGCTGTCGCGCTTTTCGACCACGATGGCCGAATGCAGCAACGCCGTGCCCGCAAGCCAGGGCATGAAGGAGGCGTTCTCAACCGGATCCCAGAACCACCAGCCGCCCCAACCAAGCTCGTAATAGGCCCACCAGGAGCCAAGGGCGATGCCGATGGTCAGGAAAACCCAGGCCGCAAGCGTCCAGGGCCGCACCCAGCGCGCCCAGGCCGGGTCCACCCGGCCTTCGATCAGCGCGGCAATGGCGAAGGAAAAGGCGATCGAAAAACCCACATAACCAAGATAAAGAAACGGCGGATGAAAGGCGAGGCCTGGGTCCTGCAACAGCGGATTGAGGCCATTGCCCTCAGGCGGCACCGGAAACAGGCGCTCAAAGGGATTGGAGGTGAGCGCCATGAACAGCAAAAAGCCGAAGGCGATCATCGCCTGCACGCTCAGCACCCGCGCCCGGAACGCCGCCGGAAGCCGCCGCCCGAACAAGGCCACCGCAGCCCCGAACAACGCAAGGATCAGCGCCCACAGCAACAGCGAGCCCTCGTGATTGCCCCAGACGCCCGCCACCTTGTACAGCATCGGCTTCGCGGTATGGGAATTGGTCGCCACCACCATCAGCGAAAAATCCGACCGCACATAGGCCAGCGTCAGCATGGCAAAGGCCACCGCCACAAAGAAGAACTGGCCAAAGGCCAAAGGCCGCGCGAGCGCAATCAACCGCTCATTGCCGCGCGCGGCGCCATAAAGCGGCAGACTCGCCTGCAAGGCGCTCAGCACCAAAGCCAGCAACAGCGCAAATTGTCCGATTTCAGCCGTCATGGAGTGACTTCGCCTTCTTTCCAGCGCCCGGCCTTCTTCAAGGCGTCCGCCACTTCGGGCGGCATGTATTTTTCATCATGTTTGGCAAGAACTTCCGAGGCGATGAACTGCCCGTGATCATCAAGCCTGCCTTCAGCGACAATGCCCTGGCCCTCGCGGAACAGATCCGGCAGATGCCCGGTATAGCGCACGGTCAGCAGTTCGGCTCCGTCACTGACGGCGAATTCCGTAGTCTTGCCGCCTTCGAGTTTCTTGACCGAGCCGCCTTCGACCAGACCGCCAATGCGAAAATTGCGCTCGGTCAGGTTCAAGGCCGGATCGCTTTTGCGCGCCGCCACTTCGCTCGGGCTGTAGAAAAACACCACCGTGTCGCGCATGGCCGACAACACCAGCGCCACCGCCACCCCAAGAGCCAGCACCGCCAGAGCCACAATGGTCATGCGTTTGCGTTTGGCCAGCGCCTGTCTACTGAGCGCCATGCCCACTCTCCTTATGGCGCCGATGCGGGGCCTTACGACGCCGATGCGGGGCCGCCTGCCTGAGCGCCTCAAGCCGGGATGCCGACGCACGCAGACTGCACCAACTCAGACCCGCAAGTCCGCCAACGATCAAAAGCGCCGCACCATAGCTGCCCCAGACATAAAAACCATAGCCGCCCATGGCAAAAAAATCGCTCATAGAGCCTCCTCCGCCCGTTCGGCCCGGGCCCGCGCTGCGGCTTCAAGCGCGCGAATCTTGGCCAGATTGAGCTCGGCCCGCATGCGCCACAGCTGCATGGTCACGAAATAGGCGTTGAACGCCAGAAACATCAGGAACAGCGGGATCAGCATGCTTGTGTCGATGGTCGGCTTGCCCATTTTGAACACGCTCGCCGGTTGATGCAGCGTATTCCACCAGTCGACCGAGAATTTGATGATCGGAATATTGACCATGCCGACAATGGCCAGAATAGCCGCCGACCGCGCCGCCGTTACCGGATTATCAATAGCGTCCCACAGCGCGATATAGCCAAGATAAATGAAAAACAGCACAAGGAACGAGGTCAGCCGCGCGTCCCACACCCACCAGGTGCCCCACATGGGCTCGCCCCAGAACATGCCGGTCAGCAGTGCCAGCGCCGTGAACCCGGCCCCGATCGGCGCCGCAGCGCGCGCCGCCACATCGGCCAGCGGATGCTTCCAGATCAGGCTGGTGATACTGGCCCCGGCGATCACCATATAGGTGAAAAGCGCCATCCAGGCCGCTGGCACATGCAGATACATGATGCGCACGGTATCGCCCTGCTGATAATCCGCAGGCGAGGCGAAAAGGGCAAAATAGAGACCGGCCACGAATAAAATCACGGTCAAGCCGCCTGCCCAAGGCAGGATCGCTTGAGCCAAACGCTGGAACTCGGCCGGGTTGGCGTATTTATACATACCGTCGCTCAAAAACCTAGATGTGGCGCATCATAAGGCTGCGGGCGCAAAAGTCACTCCAAATTGACTTTCAAGGCCGCCGCCGCCGCCCACAACCCGAACACCAATGAAAAGATTGAACAAGCCGCGAGCAACATCAAATGCGGCTGAGGGTCAAACCCGTTGCGCGCCGCCTCGGTCGCCGCCACGGCGAAGATCAGAATCGGGATATTGAGCGGCAGGACAATCAGCGCAATCAGCACCCCCGCCCGCCGCAACCCGACCGTAAGCGCCGCCCCCACAGCCCCGATGGCGCTCAAGCCCGGAGTGCCGATCAGCATGCTCAGCATCAAAACCGGATAAGCCGCCGGTTCAAGATTAAGCATCATGGCAAGGAACGGCGCGATCAGAATAAGCGGCAGAGCGGTCGACAACCAATGGGCCAGACATTTGGCCCCGACCACCAGACTCAAGGGCTCGGGCAACAACACCAGCCCCTCAAGACTGCCGTCCTCGTAATCAGCCGCGAACAGCCGGTCGAGCGACAACAGGCAGGCGAGCAGCGCCGCAACCCATAAAACACCGGGGGCGATTCGGGCGAGCATCCCGGGCTCCGGCCCGACCCCGAACGGAAACAAGGTCACGGTGATGACGAAAAAGGCCAAGGCGAGATAGGCCCCGCCGCCCTGGGCCCAGGCGAGCCGCATATCGCGACGCACAATCTTCAGGGCGACGCTCATAGCTCCTCATCCCAATATTGCGGCGCAAACTGCCCGAGATCGAGCCGCGCCGCCTCCGGCAGCCCAAGGTCCTGATGGGTCGCCGTCAAAATCATGCCGCCCGCCCGCAGATGATCGGCCATAAGCCCGGCCAACAATGCACGCGCCGCCGTATCGAGCCCCACCGTTGGCTCATCCAGCAACCAGAGCGATACCGGAGCCAGAAACAACCGCGCCAGCGCCGCCCGCCGTTGCTGCCCCGACGACAGCACCCGGGCGGCAAGATCCGCCTGCGGCTCAAGCCGGACCGTAGCCAAAGCCCGCCGCACGGCCCCAGCGGGATCGGAAACGCCGTAAAGCTCGGCCCAGATAGTCAGATTGTCGGCAAGGGTCAGCATGGGTTTGAGCGCCAGGGCATGACCCACATAGCGGAGATCGGCCTTATGCCCATCGAGATCGTCCGCAAGCGCCACCCCATTCCGCGTCAGCGTCCCGGCCGCAGGCTCAGCGAGCCCGGCCACCAGACGCAGCAGAGAGGATTTGCCACTTCCATTCGGACCATGAAGAACAAGAGCCGCGCCGGACTCAAGGGCAAAACTCAGCCCTTCGAACACCCGCCGCCCCCCCCGCTCGCAGGCGAGTCGGTCACCTTCAATTCTGCCCGTCACCGATGACCCCTTCTACCGCCTCAACTCGCATCCCGTCATGTGCCCAAGCTTCACCGGGTATGATAGACTTTTCCACGCCTCATGACTTAGCATCCGTCGCCTGCCAGCGAAAGTCCCGACTTTCCCCCTTTTCCCTTGGCAAAGCGGGGGATTTCGGGCATTACACCGCAGTATGCGCGCGCGCGCTTTCCGCGCCTTCCACGTCTCGCAGGCAGCGCGCCGTCAATAACAAGGACCCCCCTCGCAGAAGGAGACAGACCAGTGTCCACCGTCGGATCGGATAGCCTCAAAACCCGCCGTGAGCTTCAGGTAAATGGCAAGCCCTACGCCTATTACAGCCTTGAAGCCGCCGCTCAACAGCTAGGCGATATTTCCCGCCTGCCATTCTCGCTCAAGGTTTTGCTTGAAAACCTGTTGCGTCACGAGGACGGAGATACGGTCACCCGCGATGATATTCAGGCCCTTGTGGACTGGCAGAAGACCGGCCGCTCCGACCGTGAAATCAATTACCGTCCGGCCCGCGTGCTGATGCAGGACTTCACCGGCGTCCCCGCCGTGGTCGACCTTGCCGCCATGCGCGATGCCGTGAAGAAACTCGGTGGCGATGCCCAGAAGATCAACCCGCTGGCCCCTGTCGATCTCGTGATCGACCATTCGGTCATGGTTGATAAATTTGGCACCACGCTCGCGTTCAAGGAAAACGTTGACCTTGAAATGGAACGCAATGGCGAGCGCTATCAGTTCCTGCGCTGGGGTCAGGGCGCGTTTGACAATTTCAGCGCCGTCCCGCCAGGAACCGGCATCTGCCATCAGGTGAACCTTGAATATCTGGCCCAGTGCGTCTGGACTGCGACCGTCGATGGCGTCGAAGTGGCCTATCCCGACACCTGCGTCGGCACCGACAGCCACACCACCATGATCAACGGTCTCGCCGTTCTCGGCTGGGGCGTCGGCGGCATCGAAGCCGAAGCGGCCATGCTGGGCCAGCCGGTGTCTATGCTCATTCCGGAAGTGGTCGGCTTCAAGCTGACCGGCAAGCTGAAGGAAGGCACGACCGCAACCGATCTCGTGCTCACCGTCACCGAAATGCTGCGTAAAAAGGGCGTGGTCGGCAAATTCGTCGAATTCTACGGTCCTGGCCTCGACCAACTCTCGCTCGCCGACATGGCGACCATCGCCAACATGGCTCCGGAATATGGCGCTACCTGCGGCTTCTTCCCGATTTCAGCGGAAACCCTGAAATATCTCAAGCTTTCGGGCCGCGCCGATGACCGCATCGCACTGGTGGAGGCTTATGCCAAGACCCAAGGCCTGTGGCGCGACGCCAACACCCCGGATCCGATCTTCACCGACAGCCTCGGCCTCGACATCACCAGCGTTGAGCCGTCGCTTGCCGGTCCGAAGCGTCCGCAGGATCGCGTTTCCCTGTCGCACGCTGCCCCGGAATTTGTCGGCCATCTGCAGAACAGCTATGGCAAGGGTGCGGAAATCGACCGTCGGGTTGCCGTCAAGGACCGCAACTTCCAGATCGGCCATGGCGACGTGGTGATCGCCGCCATCACCAGCTGCACCAACACTTCGAACCCGAGCGTGATGCTGGCCGCCGGTCTCGTTGCCCGCAACGCGGTCAAAAAGGGTCTCAAGGTAAAGCCCTGGGTCAAGACCTCGCTCGCGCCAGGGTCGCAAGTGGTCACCGACTATCTGGCCAAAGCCGGGCTTCAGGCTGATCTCGACGCCATCGGCTTCAACCTTGTGGGTTATGGCTGCACAACCTGCATCGGAAACTCCGGCCCGCTTGCCCCGGAAATCTCCGAAGCCATCAACAGCAACGATCTTGTGGCTGCGGGCGTGCTTTCGGGCAACCGCAACTTTGAAGGCCGCGTGTCCCCGGACGTCAAGGCGAACTATCTCGCCTCGCCGCCGCTCGTGGTCGCCTATGCCATCGCCGGCTCCATGCAGATCGACATCACCAAGGATCCGCTCGGTCAGGATCAGGACGGCAATCCGGTCTATCTGAAAGACATCTGGCCCTCGAACGCCGAAGTCCAGGAAACGGTCGCAAGCGCTGTCACCCGCCCGATGTTCATCGAACGCTATGCCGAAGTGTTCAAGGGCACCGAAGCCTGGCAGGCCATCGAGGTCAAGGAAGGCGAGACCTATGACTGGGATCCGGAGTCGACCTATATCCAGCATCCGCCCTATTTCGAGGGCATGACCAAAACCATCGACAAAATCTCCAACATCACCGGCGCGCGTCCGCTCGCCATCCTCGGAGATTCCATCACGACCGACCATATTTCTCCGGCCGGTTCGTTCAAGGCCAACACCCCGGCCGGTCAGTATCTGATCTCGAAGGGCGTTGACCCCAAGGACTTCAATGGTTACGGCGCACGTCGCGGCAACCATCAGGTCATGATGCGCGGCACCTTCGCCAACATCCGTCTCCGCAACCAGATGGCTCCGGGCACCGAAGGCGGCGTGACCAAGTTCCAGCCGACCGGCGCCGAGATGTCCATCTATGACGCCGCCATGGCCTATAAAGACGCCGGCACCCCGCTTGTCGTGGTTGGTGGCAAGGAATATGGCACCGGCTCGTCACGCGACTGGGCGGCCAAGGGCACGTTCCTTCTTGGCGTCAAGGCGGTCATCACCGAAAGCTTCGAGCGTATTCACCGCTCGAACCTCGTCGGCATGGGCGTCTTGCCGCTCACCTTCAAGGACGGTGAAAATGCCCTGACTCTGGGTCTCACGGGTGAGGAAATTTTCGACATCACCGGCATCGATGGCAATATTCTGCCGCGTCAGGATATCGAAGTGACCATCACTTATAAAGACGGGACGAAAAAGACCATCACCACGCTCTGCCGCATCGATACGGCGAATGAAGTGGAGTACTACCGTAACGGTGGAATTCTCCACTTTGTGTTGCGTGGTCTTGCGGCCTGATCTACGAACACTTACTCTTGAAATTGGCAGGCGTCGGCTTTTGAGCCGACGCCTTTCTATTATTTACACTTCTCACCAAGCTGTGATTGGTACGCCGCTGAGTAAATGGAGTAGGGTTTTAGTATGTTCTGTAAGACCAGATTCGTCATTCCGTACTACCTCCTCATCGTCTCCTGTCTGACGACCCTCGCCGTCGGCTCAAACAGCAGTTGGGCCGCCGGCGAGGGGAAATCTTTCCCTGTAATTTCCTCTCCGATCACCGTTGTTGAACTGTTTACAAGTCAGGGCTGCAGCGCCTGTCCTCCGGCTGACAAATTGTTGGCTGAGATGGTCAACCAACCGGGCATCCTGCCGCTCAGCTGGTCGATTGATTATTGGGACTATCTTGGCTGGCGCGATACCTTCGGCAAGCCCGAGCATACCGAACGCCAACGCAACTATAACCGCAAGTTGGGATTGAGCGGCGTCTATACCCCGCAGGTCATCGTTCAAGGCACGGTCGAAGCCATCGGCTCCCGTCGCGAAGATGTGATCAATCTGGTGACCAGCCAGCAAAGTCTCAAAACCAGCGAAACCTACCCCATCAAATTCCATTTCAAGGGCAATCGCCTGACGGTGTCCCTTGGCAAGGCCAAGTTGCCGGAAACGGCCAGCGTCTGGCTCGTGGGCTTTGCCCGGGAACGCACGGTGCTGGTGGAGCGTGGGGAAAACAAAGGCCAGATGCTCAGCTATCACAATGTGGTGCTGACAAGCGGCAAGCTTGGCGAATGGACCGGCAAAAAGGCAAATTTCTCAGCTGATGTCGTCACCTTGCGCGCCGCCGACGCCGACGGCATCGCCGTGCTGGTGCAATATGACGATAGCGGCCTCATCATCGCCGCTGCAGAACATCCGCTGCGGCCGCTCGCGCTCGATGCTCATATCGACGCGCCGCTCGAAGTCAGCCGGCGTTAATCACCGGCGGCAGCACCAGCCCGGCTATGGCCTTGGCCGTGACCGAGGCCATCACCCCAAGCGACAGAAAAAACACCGGCATGGCCATAATATAGGCGGCCACCGCCCCATAGCCTGTCACCTGAGCGGCAAGCCAGAGCGCCGCAATTCCAGGTCCAAGGGAAAGTCCGAGCAAGGCCAGAAGCCACAGGCTTTTCCCCTGCGACCAGCGCCACACATCGCGCGCCCGCACATCGGACCGCCCGGCAGCCAACGCCGCATAATAAACATAAAAGCGCACCAGAAGCGGCGAAGCCAGCAACGCCGCAAGCGGCATGGCCATGGACACGGCAGCACCCGTCGCCGCCTGATTACCCAATTGCCCGCTCACCGCAAGCGAGCCCGCCGCCAGCACAAAAGTCGGCGGCAACAGAATAGCCGTCCCGGCTAGCACGACCATGACAATCCGCAACACCACAGTGGCCACCACCCGCCCGCCGCGACGGAAACTGCGCGCCGGATGGGCCCGAACCTCAGCCAGAGTGAGCGCATCAGCGCCAGCAGGGGTCACGCCCGCAGCAAGTGAAAAACGGAACCAGTCGATAACAAACAGCGTCAAAATAGCACTGGCCAGAAGATCAAGAAGAGTGGGCCCGCCGTCTTGCGCTGGCAACAAGGCTCCCAAAGCCTTGACGAATAACCACAGGAGCGCGGGCAAGGCGGCCAGACGGACAAACTCACGGCGATCCCGGAACACAGCGCCCCAGCCTTTTGCAAGCACTCTATGAATTGACAACCATCGCATGACAACCCGCCTCAAGCTTCCGTTAATCAAAAATTAACGCAAGGGTCATGCCAACAATTCAACAACTTGATATACAGCTCAGAAGACCTTGAGGCGCCCGGCTCAAAACATCTTTGTGTCAAACAGCCCTTACAGTCCGGCGGTGAAACGTTCCAGTCTGGCACAGAAATTGTCATTACCGGGCTTGACCTGGCAATCCATGCCTCCTCCAACCGAACGGCGGAAAAATGGATTGCCAGGTCAAGCCCGGCAATGACAATGTGTTTGTGGAGCCCTTACCCGAACGTCACCGCGAGTGATGACGGTGAGATCGGAAGCGTTTCCGGCTTGATCCAACAACAGACACGGCGGCACTTGTCCGCATCTTTCTGTCAGGCACAGGGCAGACGCTCCAACCGCAACCCCCAATTGTCATTACCGGGCTTGACCCAGTAATCCATGCCCCCTCCAACCGAGCGCTGGCAAAATGGATTGCCGGGTCAAGCCCGGCAATGACAATGTATAACATGTGGGGACCCTAACCGAACGCCCGGGCCATGACTGCGGTCAGGCGGCGGGTGAAGTCGGTCGGGTCGGGCAGTGTTTCGCCTTCAAGGATGCGAGCCTGATCCAGCAACAGATGCCCCGCGTCTTCGAGCGCATCCAAGGCACCATCCTGTTTGGCCCGTGCGGCAAGCGCCCGGATCAACGGATGCTCCGGGTTGAGTTCCAGAATGCGCGGGTTCATGTTGCCGAGCTGCTTGTTCTGTTGCAACAGCCGCGCGATATGCATATCCATGTCGCCGTCGTCCGCCACCAGACAAACCGGGCTTTCCTTCAGCCGGTCGGTGCTGCGCACATCTTTAACCACGTCTTTCAGATGGTCCTTCAATGCCGCAATCAGCTCCGTCATCCCGGCCGGTGCCGGATCGGATTTTTTCTCGTCCGCGCCCTTGATGCCTGCAAGATCCGAACCGCCGCGGGTCACCGACTTGATCGGTTTGCCGGCGAAATCATTGACGCCGGTGAGCCAGAAATCATCGACGGGATCGACCATCAACAGCACTTCGACGCCTTTGGCGCGGAAGCCTTCAAGATGCGGGCTGCGTCGCGCCGCCTCGAGGTTGTCGGCGGTCAGCACGTAAATCGCTGTCTGATCGGGCTTCATGCGCGCCACATACTGGTCTAACGTGACCCAGCCGCTCTCGGTCGTGGAATGGAAGCGGGCGAGTTTCAGAATCTGATCGCGGCGCTCGAAATCCTCGTAAATGCCTTCCTTGATCACCGCGCCGAAACTGTCCCAGATGGCATTGAAGCCGTCCGGATCCGACAGCGCCTTTTTCTCAAACTCGCTGATCACGCGATTGGTGACGGCCTTTTGCATCTTGGCCAGCACCGGATTGTTCTGCAGCATCTCGCGGCTGATGTTGAGCGGCAGATCTTCTGAATCAATCACCCCGCGCAGGAACCGCAGATAGGGCGGCAGCATGGTTTCGCAATCGTCGGCGATGAAAACGCGCTTGACGAACAGTTTGACCCGCGACTTGCGCGCCGGATCGAACAGATCGAACGGCTGCCGCGTCGGCACATATAACAGCACATTATATTCAAGCGTGCCCTCGGCACGGTAATGCAGCGTCATGGCCGGATCGTCCATGGCATGGGCCACATGATGGTAAAATTCTTTATACTGCTGTTCAGTGATATCGGATTTCGCCCGCGTCCAGAGCGCCGCGCCGGTGTTCACCTGACTCGCATCGGACTCCCCGGCATTGGTGCTGAGAATGATCGGCACCGCCACATGATCTGAATAGGTCTTGATGATGGTGCGCAGCCGGACCTCTTCCAGAAACTCGGTAGCGTCTTCCTTGATATGAAGAACAATGCTGGTGCCGCGATGATCGCGAGCGCCGGGACGGAGGGTGAATTCCCCGGTACCGGCCGATTCCCAGATCCAGGTCTCCTCCGCACCCGCGCGGCGGCTCGTCACCTCGACCCGGTCGG
Organism: Govania unica; assembly: GCF_027920805.1. GTDB lineage: Bacteria > Pseudomonadota > Alphaproteobacteria > Sphingomonadales > Govanellaceae > Govanella > Govanella unica. Next base: position 421,382 of record NZ_JANWOI010000001.1, on the reverse strand, counting down.
CGACCATGAACACCGAATAAAATCCGACCCCGAACTGGCCGATAAGATTAACGTCCTTGCGCTCATCGCCGGACAGTTCCTGCATGAAGGCCGAGGTGCCCGAACGCGCGATGGTGCCGAGATTATCGATCAGCTCCTGATGGGTCATGCCAATGCCGTTGTCGGCGATGGTCAGGGTGCGCGCCGTGGCGTCGGCAGTGACCGTGATGGCAAAATCCTTGTTCCCCGGCTCCAGAAGCTCGGAGTCTGTAAGGGCAGCATAGCGCAGCTTGTCACAGGCATCCGAGGCGTTCGAAATGATCTCGCGCAGGAAGATTTCCCGCTCGGAATAGACGGAATGAACCATGAGGTGCAGAAGCCGCGCCACTTCTGCCTGAAAACCATGATGCTCAAGCGTATCCGTTTGCGTCATAGCGATACTCGTTTCTGGAATTGAAAATCAAGGACACAGGTCAATCCCATATGGGTCTTCCCGCGCAATCGTCAAGCCGTAACCGCCTCTTTGTAAGCAGAAATATGAAACGGCAAAAGCGACCGGCCTCAAAAGAAGCCAGCCTGCCAAGATTAAGAAACGAGGGGAGAGTTCTGAAAGAAGAAGCCCGGTTGCCGTCCGAGGAATGGGGGGGGAGGGGGGCAATTCCCCGAAGCGGCAACCGAACTAACCGTATTAAGGAGGTTTTCAGTATCTTAAGATTGCCCCCTCATTGCGGCGGCAGTGGGCCCTGAATCAGACCTTTTTGCGGCAAACCCGAGGTATTCTAAGGGCAAGCACGAAAATTCTCGCAATAGGAGAAATAGGCACATCCTATTTCTGGAATGCAGTCGGAGACAGCTTGCGCCAAGCCGGAGAGAGGCGCAAAATAAGCCATGTTCCTTGCCGCCACGAGGTGCCATGACCGACAGTACCGTCGCCATATTCCCAGGCTCCCTGCCGTCCCACAAGCAGGATACGGTCTATTTTGACCGCGAAGAACTGTCTCGCATTCTTGGTCTTTACGGGCGGATGGTCGCGGCGGGAGAATGGCGTGATTATGCCATCGACATGAACCGCGAGATCGCCGTGTTCTCGATCTTTCGCCGCACCAGTGAGGTCCCGCTCTATCGCATTGTCAAATCGCCGAAACTCGCGCAGAAGCAAGGCGCTTACACGATTTATGGCCTTGGCGGCCAGATCCTCAAACGTGGCCACGAGCTTGAGGCTGCGCTCCGCATTCTGGAACGCAAACTGATCAAGGCCATAGAGGGCTAAGACGGGGGACTAAGACAGAAGGTTAAGATTAAGGTTAAGCTCCAGGCCCCGGGCTGGTCCCCGCGGCGTCGGGACCAGCACCGTGTCTTGCGGCACCCCGGCTTGGGATTGCGGGTAATCGGCGGTGAAATGGAGGCCGCGGCTTTCCTTCCGGGCCATGGCCGCACGCACCATGAGATCGGCCACAACCACGAGATTGCGCAGTTCCAGCAGATCCTTGGTGACCCGGAAATTGGTATAATAATCGCGAATTTCCGACGCGAGCAGCTCGACCCGGTGATGCGCCCGCTCCAACCGTTTGTCGGTGCGCACGATGCCCACATAATCCCACATGAACTGGCGCAGCTCTTTCCAGTTATGGGCCACCACCACTTCCTCGTCCGAATCGGTCACCCGGCTTTCATCCCAAAGATTGACGGCAGGCGGAACCGGCACGTCATCAATGGTCGCCTCGATATGACGGGCGGCGGCGGCGGCGAACACAAAACATTCCAGAAGCGAATTGGAGGCCAGCCGGTTGGCGCCATGAAGCCCGGTATGGGTCACCTCCCCCACGGCATAAAGACCGGTAAGGTCGGTGCGCGCCTCAAGATCGGTCATCACTCCGCCGCAGGTGTAATGGGCCGCAGGCACCACCGGAATCGGTTCCTTGGTGATATCGATCCCAAGTTGCAGGCAGCGATTATAGATGGTCGGGAAATGGCCCATGATAAAATCGGCCGACTGATGCGTGATATCGAGATAGACGCATTCTGATCCCAGGCGCTTCATTTCATGGTCGATGGCGCGGGCGACGATATCGCGCGGCGCGAGATCGGCCCGCTTGTCGAAGCGCTGCATGAAATAGCTGCCGTCCGGCAACATGAGCCGCGCTCCCTCGCCTCGCAACGCCTCGGATATCAGGAACGTGCGCTCCTCGGGGTGATAGAGGCAGGTCGGGTGGAACTGGTTGAATTCCATATTGGCCACCCGGCACCCCGCACGCCAGGCGAGTGCAATGCCGTCTCCGGTCGAGCCGTCAGGGTTGGTGGCATAGAGATAGACCCGGCTTGCCCCGCCGGTGGCCAGCACGGTGGCACGAGTACGAATGAGCTCCACCCGGTCGGCATGCTCATCATAGACATAAGCGCCGATACAGCGCCGCGCCGCGCCAGTCCCATGGGTGACGAGATCGACCGCCATGTGATTTTCAAAAAGATGGATATTCGGATGCGTCCGCGCCCGCGCCTCCAGGGTCAGCTGGACCGCGCGGCCGGTGGCATCAGCAGCATGGACAATGCGGCGATGACTGTGACCGCCCTCCATGGTCAGGTGATATTCGTCCGGATGCGGGGCCTCCCGATGGCTGAAGGGCACCCCTTCGCCGGTCAGCCATTCGATGGCGGCACGCCCGCCTTCAGCCACGAAGCGCACGGTCTTTTCGTTACAAAGCCCGGCTCCGGCGATCAGCGTATCCTGAACATGCGATTCGACCGTATCCTTGTCATGGAGCACGGCGGCAATCCCGCCCTGGGCCCAAAGCGTCGATCCGGTGCTGATGGAGCCCTTGGAAATGACGGCAATGCGCACCGTGTCGGCAAGTTTGAGCGCGAGCGACAGTCCCGCCGCCCCGCTGCCGATCACCAGCACGTCGAACTCAAGCCCCTGATCCATGGCCCGCCCTTTATGATTCGATAACATAACAGCCCCTCGTTATCAGGCAGCACGGGTCAATTGCAGGAAAATATCCTCAAGATCGCCCTGTTCGGTGGTCACATCGAGAATGCTGAACCCGGCCGCGCGCACGCTGTCCATGATGCCCCCGATCACGCCGCTCGATGGGGTGTAATGCACCGCCACATCACTGCCGCCGCGATAATCGAGCCGGAACCCGTCAAGCCCAAGCGGCCGCCCCACGGGGTCGCCATCCAGCCTCAGCACCACGACCTTTTCATCGATTCGCGACAATAGCTTGGCCGTCGGCTCGCAAGCCACCACCTCGCCATTGTTGATGATGGCGATGTCGTCACAGAGCTTTTCGGCTTCTTCAAGATAATGCGTGGTCAGCACGATAGTGACGCCAGCCCGGTTCAGCTCCCGCACATAGTCCCAAAGCTGCTGGCGGAGTTCGATATCGACCCCCGCCGTCGGTTCATCAAGCACCAGAATGGGCGGGCTGTGCACCATGGCCTTGGCCACAAGCAAACGCCGCTTCATGCCGCCAGACAGGGTGCGCGCATAGGCGTCGGCCTTATCGCTGAGCCGGACGGCGGCGAGAATTTCATCGGTGCGGCGTTCAGACTTCGGCACCCCGTAAAGCCCGGCCTGCAGTTCAAGCATCTCGCGCGGGGTGAAAAAAGCGTCGAAATAAAGTTCCTGCGGCACCACGCCGATGGCGGCCTTGGCATTGCGCGGATTCTCGTCAATATCAAAGCCCCAGACCCGCGCCGTGCCCCCGGTCTTGCGCACAAGCCCCGCCAGAATATTGATGCAGGTGGACTTCCCCGCCCCGTTCGGCCCGAGCAGCCCGAGCATAGCCCCCCGCCGCACGGTCAGATCGATGCCTTTCAGGGCCTGTTTCGGCTCTGAATCCTTGGTCCCGGCATAGGTTTTTTCGAGTCCCCGGATTTCGATCGCGTTTTCAGCGTTCATAGTTTGATCGGCAGCGGTCATGGTCCACGAGGCTCTTGTTGATTATGGAGGGACAATCGGTATCATCCGCGCAATGAGGCGGTCAATATGCAGTCTTGACCATCCCTGAGGGCAAGACCCGCCAAAAACGGACCGGCCCCGAATAAAGCAGCGGAAAAGGAAGCGGACATCATGATCCAGGAAGCCCCCGAAACAGTCCTTGTCAGCAGTCATGCGGTCTCCTGTGACGGTGGCGAAGGTGCGCTTGGACATCCGCGCGTCTATCTCAATCTCGGCAGCGACAACCGCGTCGAATGCCCCTATTGCGACCGCCTGTATCTGTTCGACGCCTCCGCCCCCAAAGCGGCTTAGGCGCGAGTTATGAGCGCCCAGGACCCCCGTCATCTCTATCTCGTCGATGGATCGAGCTTCATTTTCCGCGCCTATCACGGCCTGCCGCCCCTGACGCGGCCGGATGGAACGCCGGTCAATGCGGTCTATGGCTTTGCCACCATGCTCTATAAGCTCCTTGAAGACAGCAAGGAAGCCGACCGGCCAAGCCATTTCGCCGTCATCCTCGACAAGGGGTCGCAAACCTTCCGCAACGGGCTTTACCCCGACTATAAGGCGAATCGTAGCGCTCCGCCCGACGATCTCATCCCGCAGTTCCCCATCGTGCGCGAGGCGGTGCAGGCCTTCAACCTGCCGATGATCGAACTCGCCGGGTTCGAAGCCGACGACATTATCGCAACCTATGCCACCGAAGCCCGCAAACAGGGCTTTGACGTCACCATCGTCTCGTCCGACAAGGACCTGATGCAATTGATCGGCCCCGGCGTCTCCATGTTCGACAGCATGAAGAACAAGCGCCTCGGCCCCACCGACGTCTTTGAAAAATTCGGCGTGCCGCCTGAAAAAGTGGTTGATGTGCAGGCGCTTGCCGGCGACAGCGTGGACAATATCCCGGGCGTTCCCGGCATCGGCGTCAAAACCGCGGCGCAGCTCATCACCGAATATGGCAGCCTTGAGGAGCTTCTGGCCCGCGCGGGCGAGATCAAACAACCGAAACGCCGCGAATCATTGCTCGCCAACGCCGATCTCGCGCGCATCAGCCTGCAGCTGGTGACGCTCAAGACCAATATGACGGACATTCCGCCACTCGCCGAACTGGCTGTGCGCGAGATCGAGGCCGGCCCCTTGCTGGCGTTTCTCGACGCTCAGGGGTTCAAGGCGCTCAAAGCCAAATTCGCCACCCATCTGGGCTCAGGCGCCCATGACCATCCGTCGGAAGAAAACGGGGCCGTCCCAGCCGAAATCCGTTACGAAACCGTAACAGATCTGGCCATCCTTGATGACTGGATCGCCCGCGCTCAAAGCGCCGGGACGCTGTCCCTCCGCACCAAGACCACGACCCTCAACACCATGCGGTCCGAACTTGTCGGTATTTCTCTGGCCGTCGAGCCCGGACAGGCTTGTTACATCCCGGTCGGTCACAACAACGGCAGCGCCGGTGGTGGCTTTGATTTCGATGGCGCCAGCGCCCCGGTGCAATTATCCCGCGATACGGTTCTGGACCGGCTGCGCCCGCTGCTCACCGATCCGGGCGTGCTCAAGGTCGGGCAGAACATCAAAGATGATCTGCTGATCCTTGGCCAATATGATATCGAGATCAGCCCGCTCGATGACAGCATGCTCATATCCTATGTGCTGGAGGCAGGACTCCACGGCCATGGCCTGGACGAACTCGCGGCCCTCCATCTCAGCCATAAGTCCATCACCCTCAAGGAACTGCAGGGCAGCGGCCAGGCTCAGATTGCCTTCGACCGCGTGACGATCGATAAGGCCACCCAATATGCCTGTGAAGCGGCGGATATGACGCTCAGGCTCAACCGGCTGCTGAAACCGCGCTTGGCCAGCGAAAAGCTTGTGACCGTTTACGAGACTCTCGAACGGCCCATGCCCCATGTGCTAACCGAGATGGAGCGCGCCGGGATCAAGGTTGATGCCCATGTGCTCAACCGGCTGTCCAATGACTTCGCCACCCGCATGGCCGAATATGAAATCGAGATCGAGCGCCTGGCCGGTCGGCCCTTCAATGTGAATTCGCCCAAGCAGCTTGGCGATATTCTGTTCGATGAAATGAAATTGCCGGGCGGCAAAAAGGGCAAGACCGGCGCCTATACCACAAGCGCCGATGTGCTTGAGGAACTCGCCGACGCGGGCCACGACCTGCCCGCCCGCATTCTCGACTATCGTCAGATCGCCAAGCTGAAAAGCACCTATACGGATACCCTGCAGGCGGAAATCAACGCGAAAACGGATCGCATTCACACGTCCTATTCGCTCGCGTCGACGACTACCGGGCGCTTGTCATCGAACGATCCCAATCTGCAGAATATCCCGATCCGCACCGAGGAAGGCCGTAAAATCCGCCGCGCCTTCGTGGCTGAAAAGGGCCATAAGCTGATCGCCGCCGATTACAGCCAGATCGAACTGCGGCTGCTTGCCCATATCGCCGCCATTCCGCAATTGCAGGACGCCTTCGCCAAGGGGCTCGACATTCATGCCATGACCGCCTCCGAAGTCTTCGGCGTGCCGATCGAAGGCATGGACCCGGCGGTGCGCCGTCAGGCCAAAGCGATCAATTTCGGCATCATCTATGGCATTTCCGCCTTCGGCCTCGCCCGTCAGCTAGGCGTGCCGCAGCGTGAAGCGCAAACCTATATCGCCAATTATTTCGAACGCTTCCCCGGCATCCGCGACTATATGGACCGCACCAAGGCCTTCGCCCGCGACCATGGCTTTGTCACCACCCTGTTCGGGCGGCGCTGCCATATCCAGGCCCTGCGCGAGAAAGTCCCGGCCCAACGCGGCTTTGGCGAACGCGCGGCCATCAACGCCCCCATCCAGGGTTCGGCCGCCGACATCATCCGCCGCGCCATGATCCGCATGCCCGCAGCCCTGGACGAGGCCGGACTGAAGGCACGCATGCTGTTGCAGGTGCATGACGAACTGGTGTTCGAAGTGCCCGAAAATGAAATCGACGCCAGCATTCCCGTCATCCGCCAGGTGATGGAGAATGCCGCAAAACCGGTCATCGATTTGAGCGTGCCCCTCGTGGTCGATTGCGGCGTCGGGGATAACTGGGACGAAGCCCATTGATCCTGCGCCTCATGCAGATTGGCGATATGGAAATCGTTGGCCGCCTGTGCAACGACATTCATCGCGCCCATCCGGAACGTCCCGAGGTACTGCGCGAACGGCTCGCGTTATATCCATCCGGCTGTCTGGTGATTGAAACCAGCGCCGGGCAGATCGTCGGCTATGCCATCAGCCACCCCTCCGAATTCGGCAAACCACCCGCGCTAGACAGTTTTCTCGGCAGCCTGCCCGCGCAGCCGAGCACCTATTACATCCACGATGTGGCACTGCTGCCGGAGACCCGCGGTCAAGGCCATGCGGCCGCGATCCTGGACCACCTGACCAGCGAGGCGCGCAAAGCCGGATTACCCAATCTGTCACTCGTCGCCATCGCCGGCGCAGACAGATACTGGGCCCGGCAAGGATTCACCCCCTACAGCACGCCCGAGCTCGCCGAAAAGCTCAAAAGCTACGGCGAAGATGCCTGTTTCATGCAGCGGGTGGTTGATTGATTCTGTGCGGCTTCGTGTTTCGAGACGCTGCGCTCCTCAACACGAACGGGTAGGTTTTAGCGGCTGGTGTTGAGGCCCTAGTTCTCATAATTGTCATTGCCGGGCTTGACCCGGCAATCCACCGTAAAGCGGCATCATGGATTACCGGGTCAAGCCCGGTAATGACAATTAGGTCCGCTAAAACCATATCCGTTCGTGTTGAGGAGCGCAGCGTCTCGAAACACGAAGCCGCACCTTACCCACCCAAACACTCATCCAGCACCGACAGCAACTGATCCGCATTCTCCCGCGAAAACACAAGCGGCGGACGAATTTTCAGCACATTACCCTGCGGGCCCGCAGCACTCAACAGCACCCGTTTTGCGCGCATCTGATTGACGACAGCTGCCGCGCCGTCGCGCAATTCGACGCCGAGATAAAGTCCAGCCCCGCGAATATCTGTAATCGTCTCATGCTGACCAGCAAGAGACTGCAACCCCGCTTTCAGATAGGCTCCGACCTCAGCCGCGTTCTGCTGCAACTCTTCATCCGCCATCACATCAAGCACGGCGATCCCCACGGCCGAAGACACCGGATTGCCTCCGAATGTATTGAAATACCGCGTCTCCGCCCCAAACCTCGCACTCAGATCCGGCCGCATGGCAAGCCCGGCGAGCGGATGACCGTCACCCATGGGTTTGCCCATGCTGACCATGTCAGGCACAACACCGTGACGGGCAAAGCCCCACATATGACTGCCCGTGCGACCAAAGCCGGATTGCACCTCATCGGCGATATACAGTCCACCATTACGATGCGTGGTCTCAATTGCTGATTGCAACAACCCGACCGGGTCACTGAAGATGCCATCACTTGCAAATATGCTGTCGCAGAGAAAACCGGCGAAGCGAATTCCCGCCGCGCTTAAATCATCAATGGCCGCCTGAAGGTCCGAGGCAAACTCCGCCGACTTTCCGGGTGCCGCAATACTCCGCACATGCGCACCAAGCGGCAGCCCGAGCGACGGCGACATTTCGGCCAGCGCCGATGTCACGCCGTGATAGGCGTTCTCGGTCACGACAAACCCGGCACCGCCTGTGACCATGCGCGCGATGCGGAGCGCGAGATCATTGGCCTCGCTTCCCGTGCAGGTGAACATCATGGTCTGAAGCGCATCCGGCAAGGTCGCCAGCAACCGTTCCGCATAATCAAGAACAGTGTCATCCAGATAGCGCGTATGCGTATTGAGCCTTGCCGACTGCGCCGCAAGCGCCGCCACCACACGCGGATGACAATGACCGACCGAGGCCACATTGTTATAGGCGTCAAGATAAGCAGTGCCCGCCGCATCATAAAGCCAGACACCCGCGCCGCGCACCGGATGAAACGGCTCATCGTAAAACAACCGATAAGCGGGGCCGAGCAGACGGTGCCGCCGCTCTATCATCATCACGTTATCCATGATCCCTCACCTCAAGCGCCTTGAGTCGCAACCGCGCACGCGCATTGTTTCTGAGAATATAATCGCTGTTTTCAGGATAAAGCGCCGCCCGCCATTCGCTGATCGTCACGGTCATGGCCAACCGCGTCAGGATCAGATCCGGCAACAGATCCTGTTCCTCCGATGTGAGAGAAATACGCGCCTCATAACCCGCCACAACATCCCGGACCGGGGCCAACGCATCGCCATCCTCCCCCACATGATAGGACGCCGCCACCGCAAGATCAGCAACCCGCGCCGTGCGCAGCATGTCGCCGAAATCGAGGATGCCGACAATCTCACAACCAGCGTCATCGACCAGCAGATTATGGCTGTTGAAATCAGCATGAACGATGGCTGACGGAAGATCCCTCATGCGCGGCGCGATGCTGTCTTGAAAGCGCGCAAAAATCGCCGCAAGCCGGTCGCGCATGGCTTCATCGCGCACATAAGATAACAGCCCGCTGAGCCGTCCAGCCTGCCGCAGATCCCACAGCAAAGCACGGTCGGCAGCCGGAACGGAAAAATCCGCAAGCCCGAGCGTCACCCGGGCGAGTCTGTCGCCGACCTGCCGCCGAAGCGCCGTGCTCGCCGGAACCGACGCCAGCATATGGCCCGGCAGATAACTCACCATCCATGCAAGACGTGGCGGCGATCCCGCGCTTTCAAACATTGCAATATCGACCTGATCCCGTGCCGCCCGTACCCGCTGCACCGGCAAATCCGGGTCCCCTATTGCCAGATGCCGCAGTGCTGCAATCTGCATCTCGATCACGGCGCGATCCTCGGCCGGATTGGCGATTTTCAACAGATGATCCTGGCCGTCGCCGGAGATTAGGCGAAAATTCGCGTCGCGTTCCCCGCTCAAAAGCTCGGCCCGGCCCGTCACCCCAAAGGCACGCGCCGCGAAAGCCGCTGCTGCCGCCCTGTCCGGAGGCGGGCAAGCCGTGGTCAAAGCCGCATCGAAATCAAGCAATTCCTGATCCATTCCGCGACTATAAGCAAAACCACCGAAGCTCGGATAAGTTTTTTAATGCGCGAGATGAGAAACTATCATTTGAGACACGGATGCCGGTTTCGTATCACAAAATCAGGAAAATTAGGAGGCCCGCGACCAGCGAGAGGGCTCCAGGACTTTGAGTGGAAGGAGACCGATCCGATGACGCGCATGAGTGGGGCCATGGCTATCCTGCAATCCCTTATGGGGCACGGGGTTGATACGATCTTCGGCTTGCCCGGCGGTCAGCTCGATCATTTTTTCGACGCCATGTACAAGGAAGGCGACAAAGTCCGCTTTATCGGTACGCGCCACGAACAAGGCGCCGCCTATATGGCCTTCGGCTATGCCCGCTCCACCGGTCGCCCGAGCGTTTATACCGTGGTTCCGGGCCCGGGCCTGCTGAACACAACGGCTGCCATCTGCACCGCCTATGCCTGCAACAGCCCGGTCATGTGCCTGACCGGCCAGATCCCCTCGACATCGATCGGCAAGGGAATCGGCGAATTGCATGAACTGCCCGATCAGCTCGCCACCATGAAGACGCTGACAAAATGGGCTGCCCGCATCGACCATCCGGCCCAGGCGCCAGCGCTTGTGGCCGAAGCCTTCGCCCAGATGACCAATGGCCGTCAGCGCCCCGTCGAGCTTGAGATGGCCATGGATATCATGGGCATGGACAGCGACGTCACCGCCTTCGCACCCTATGCGCCAGCTCCTCTGCTGCCCGATCCGGACGCCATCCTTGAGGCCGTAAAGCTGATCGGCAAAGCCAAATATCCCATGATCTATGTGGGCGGCGGCGCCTTGGACGCGAGCCCCCAGGTTCAGCTTCTCGCCGAAATGCTTGGCGCGCCGGTGGTTTCGTTCCGCAGCGGCCGTGGCGTGGTCAGCGACGATCATCCGCTTGGCTTCACCCTGCCCGCCGGTCATCGCATCTGGCCAAAGGTTGATCTCGTGATCGGGATCGGCTCACGCATGGTCGAACCGCTGCTGCATTGGGGCACCGATAGCAATCTCAAAGTCCTGCGCATCGATACCGACCCGGTCGAGATCACCCGCTTCCATCGCCCCGACGTCGCCATTCTGTCAGATGCCACGCTGGCCCTCGCGGCCTTGCTGCCGGTGCTTGACAGAACATTGGGCAAGCCCGCCGACCGCGCGGACGAATTCGCGGCCGTCAAAGCCTCGGTTCTGGCCGACATCCAGAAAGTCCAGCCACAGATGAGTTATCTCAATGTGCTGCGCGAAGAACTGCCGCGCGATGGCATTTTCTGCGACGAGATCACCCAGTGCGGCTTCACCTCCTGGTATGGCTTCCCGGTTTATGAGCCGCGCCAGCATATCAATTGCAGCTATCAGGGCACGCTTGGCTATGGCTTTGCCACCGCCCTTGGCGTCAAGGTCGCGCATCCCGACAAGCCGGTGATTTCCATCGCCGGGGACGGCGGCTTCATGTTCACCATGCAGGAACTGGCCACCGCCGTTCAGTATAACATCGGCTTGAAGACCATCATCTTCAACAGCAACTCCTTCACCAATGTGCAGCGTCAGCAGCGCGAATGGTTCGGCAATCGCATCATCGGGTCCGATCTCCACAACCCCGATTTTGTCAAAATGGCTGAATCCTTTGGTGCCGCCGGTTATCGCGCCGAAACGCCCGAGGAATTGCGGGCGGTCATCCGCCGCGCGCTCGCCGAACCCGGCCCGGCCATTATCGAAGTTCCCGTTCCGAACACCATGGCGACGCCGTGGGAGTTCATAATGATGCCGCAAAACCGCGGAGTGACAGCATGACCGTAACAAGCCCGCGCCCGCAACCCGGTGTCCTTAAAATTGCGCCCTATAAACAGGGCCAAAGCACCATTGATGGCATTGCCAATCCGATCAAGCTGTCGTCGAATGAATCTCCGCTTGGCCCAAGCCCCAAAGCCATCGCCGCTTATGACGATGCCGTAAAGCGCCTGTTCCGCTATCCGGACGGCAGCCAGACCGATCTGCGCGAAGCCATCGCCGATGTGTTCGGGCTTGACCCTGCGCGCATCATTTGCGGCAACGGGTCCGACGAAGTGATCCAGCTCGTGATCCGCGCCTATGTGGGTGTGGGCGACGAGGTGATCCTGAGCCAATATGCCTTTGCCATGTGCCGCGTCCATGCCCTCGCCCAAGGGGCCGAGGTGATCACCGCGCCCGAGCCGGATTGCCGGGTCAATGTGGACGAAATTCTCGCCCGCGTGACGCCGAAAACGCGCCTGATCGCCTTTGCCAGCCCGAACAACCCCTGCGGCACCTATCTGGCGAAAGCTGACCTGAAGCGCCTCCATGAGGCCCTGCCGCCGCATGTCATTCTGCTCGTTGACGCAGCCTATGCGGATTATGTGGTGAAGCCTGACTATTCAGATGGATTGGGCCTTGCTGCCAAATCTTCGAATATCATTGTCACGCATACGTTTTCCAAACTTTATGGGCTGTCGGCGCTGCGCATCGGCTGGGGCTATGCCGCCCCTGAGATGATCGAGCTGATGAACCGCATCCGCACGCCATTCAACACCAATGATCCGGCACTGGCCGCCGCCGCCGCCGCCGTGCGCGATCAGGATTATGCCGCCATGGTGCGCGCGCATAACAACGACTGGCTCGCCAGAATGACGACCGAACTTGAAGCGCTTGACCTTGACGTCGTGCCGAGTGTCGCCAATTTCCTGTTGATACAATTTCCCAGCGAAGAGAAATCAGCGGAACGGGCGTGGGAATTCCTGCTGTCCCGGGGTATCATTCCGCGTCCGGTCAATGCCGGTGGCCCCGACAATTGCCTGCGCGTGACCATTGGTCTCGCTCATGAGAACGAAGCCTTCCTCGCCGCCATGCGGGATTTCATGAAATAAGGCCCAATCTATGACCGATACGCTCCGCCCCCTTGACGAACGCACGCGCCGTTTCATCGCCACACCCCGCCCCATGTTGATCGGCGGCGACTGGGTGATGGCAGAAGACGGTCAGATGACCGCGTCCGTCAATCCGTCGGACGGCCAGGTCTTTGCCCAGGTCGCCTCCGGCAGCGAAGCCGAGGCTGACGCCGCCGTTGCCGCCGCCCGTCACGCCTTTGACAAACGTCTCTGGACCGGACTTACGCCCGGAGAACGTGCGCGCATTCTGTGGCGGGTCGGCGATCTCATCACCGAGCATGCCGATGTGCTGGCCGAACTCGAAAGCCTTGATGGCGGCAAGCCGTTTGCTGCCGCCCGTCATGGCGACGTCTATATCGCCGCCGAAGCCTTCCGCTATCACGCCGGATGGTGCACCAAGCTTGATGGCAAGACGGCGGAAATTTCCGTTCCCGGTCAAAAATTTCATGCCTATACGAAGCCTGAACCTTTGGGCGTTGCCGCACTGATCGTGCCATGGAACGGGCCCATCGCCATGGCCGCCTGGAAGCTCGCGCCCGCCCTCGCCGCGGGCTGTTCGGCGATTGTCAAACCGGCGGATCAGACCTCCCTATCAACGCTTTATATGGGTGAACTCCTGATCGAGGCAGGCGTTCCCGCCGGTGTCGTCAATATCATCACCGGCCGTGGCCGCGTGATCGGCGCGCGTCTCGCCGCCCACCCGAAAGTCGACAAGATTTCCTTCACCGGCTCCACCGCCACAGGACGTCAGATTCTGGCCGGTGCCGCCAGCAATTTCAAAAAAGTGACTCTGGAGCTTGGCGGAAAGTCACCGGCCATCGTCTTCGCCGACGCCGATATCGACGCCGCCGCCCAGGGCATTGCCGAAGGTATTTTCTCAAACGCCGGTCAGGTCTGCGTCGCCAGTTCCCGCCTTTACGTCGAACGTAAAGTCTATGATCGCGTGATCGAGGCCATCGCAGCTAAGGCGACCGCACTCAACATCGGACATGCCCTTGCAGCCGGAACCAATTTGGGGCCGCTGATCTCCGGCGATCACCGCGCCAATGTGCACAAGCTTGTGGAAAGCGGACGCGCCGAAGGCGCCCGTGTGGTCACCGGCGGCACCGCAGTCGATGGCGACGGCTTTTTCTACGCGCCGACAATTCTCGCCGACGTGCGTCAGGATATGACGGTGGTGCAGGAAGAAATATTCGGCCCGGTCCTGTCCGCCATGCCCTTTGATGACATGGACGAAGTGCTGAGCCTTGCGAACGACAGCGACTATGGTCTGGCGGGCAGCGTCTGGACCCGTGATCTCACCACCGCGCATCGCGTCGCTAACGAGGTCAGGGCCGGATTATTCTGGGTCAATTGCCATGGACTGCCGGACCTGTCCATGCCGTTCGGCGGCTACAAACAATCCGGTTGGGGCCGCGAACATGGCCGTGAAGCCATCGACGGCTTCATGGAAATCAAATCGGTGATGATGAAGCTCTGATCAGCTGTTTCTGATCACCGGCTTTCGCCTGCGAGCTGCTCGAGATCAGCCTGCGTAATTGCAGCTTCTTCGAGCAGCCAGCCGCGAAAAGCGACGATGCTCGGTTCCTTGGCCGCCGTGCGTGAGCAGACGAAGTAATAAGAAAAATCCGACGGCAAGCTCAGAGCAAAGGGCTTCACCAGCTGGCCGCGCTTGATCGCATCGATCACCAGTGCCCCGCGCCCAAGCGCCACGCCATCGCCATTGATGGCCGCCTGGGTCACCAGATAAGAATGATTGAAGCCGGGACCACGGCTTGAATCGACGTCCATCACTCCCTCTTCCTCAAGCCAGATTCGCCAGTCCATGATCATCACATCATGAAGCAAGGTGTGATGACGCAAATCGCTCAGTTCCACCAGCGGATGTTCGCCATCCCTGATGGCTGGCGTGCAGACCGGAAAAATATCCTCGTTCAGAAAATGCGTGACCGCAAGCCCCGGCCAGTTGCCGTCGCCGTAACGCAAATCCACATCCACATCGCCATTCATCAGTGAATCTTTTTCGCGATCGACCGAAATAATGCGCACATCGATATCGGGAAAGCGCTCGCGGAACCGGGCGAGACGTGGCAACAGCCACATGGAGGCAAAGGAATCGAGCGTCGAGATGGACAGCACGCGTTTGGCCGACCCGGTCATCACCAGCGCCGTGGCATCGGCCAGCATATCGAACGCTTCGGTCAGCAGTGGCAGATAAATCCTGCCGGCTTCTGTCAGACTGAGGCCGCGATTGAGACGCTGAAACAAAGGCGCACCAACCCATTCCTCAAGCGCCTTGACCTGATGGCTGATAGCCGCCTGCGTCACATGCAGATGATCGGCCGCCTTGGTAAAGCTCATAAAGCGTGCAGCAGATTCAAAAGCACGGAGAGCATTCAAGGGGGGGAGGCGTCGCGACATAAACCAAAGCCTCGTGTAATTAGAAAAACTAATTGATGATATGATAAAGTCTCGATTGTCCACAAGCGTAGTTTTCCCATACTTCAAAATTGGATCAGTCGGTTTCCGCGCGATTTGTCATGCGCGGAATTTGGGAGCAAAGAACCATGAAAATTACGGACGCCAAGGTCATCGTGACATGTCCAGGCCGCAATTTCGTCACTCTGAAAATCTATACGGATCAAGGCGTCACCGGCATCGGTGATGCGACCTTGAATGGCCGCGAGCTGTCGGTGGTGTCATACCTGACCGATCATGTGATCCCCTGCCTCATCGGCCGCGATCCGCGTCAGATCGAGGATATCTGGCAGTATCTCTATCGCGGTTGTTACTGGCGGCGTGGCCCGGTCACCATGTCGGCCATCGCCGCAGTCGACACCGCCCTTTGGGATATCAAGGCCAAGATGGCCAATATGCCGCTGTATCAATTGCTCGGCGGCAAAAGCCGCGAGGGCGTGATGGTCTATGGCCACGCGAACGGCACCGATCTATCGGAAACCGTCGAGGAAGTCGGCCGCTATATCGACATGGGCTACAAAGCCATCCGCGCCCAGTCCGGTGTACCGGGCATGGCCTCGACCTATGGCGTGTCGAACGACAAGATGTATTACGAACCGGCCGATGGAAATCTGCCGACGGAAAACGTCTGGTCGACCACAAAATATCTCGACTACACGCCAACACTGTTCGCAAAACTGCGGGAGACCTATGGCTTTGATCCGCATCTCATGCATGACGTGCATCATCGCCTGACCCCGATCGAAGCTGCCCGTCTCGGCAAGTCGCTTGAGCCCTATCGCCTGTTCTGGATGGAAGATTCGACCCCGGCTGAAAATCAGGCCAATTTCCGCCTGATCCGTCAGCATACGGTGACGCCGCTCGCCGTCGGTGAAATCTTCAACAGCATCTGGGACTGCAAACAGCTCATTGAAGAACAACTGATCGATTACATCCGCGCCACCGTAGTCCATGCGGGCGGCATCACCCATCTGCGCCGCATTGCCGATTTCGCCGCCCTCCATAACGTGCGCACCGGCTGCCATGGCGCAACCGATCTGTCACCGGTCTGCATGGGCGCATCGCTCCATTTCAATATGTGGGTTCCGAATTTCGGGGTGCAGGAATATATGCGCCACACGCCGGAAACCGACGCTGTGTTTCCGCATGATTACCGCTTTGAAAATGGCAATCTCATTCCGGGTGACACGCCTGGCCATGGCGTCGACATTGATGAAAAGCTTGCGGAAAAATATCCCTATCAGCGGGCTTACCTGCCGGTCAACCGGCTTGAGGACGGCACCCTCTGGCACTGGTAGTCAAAATAAAAAAGGCCCGCATCACGCGGGCCTTTTTCTTTCTCAGCGTTTCACCCGTCCCGGGTCATGGCCATGCATGACCGCTTTCACTTCCGGAATGGTCACAAGATTCACATCACCGGGAATGCTGTGCTTCAAAGCGTCCGCCGACAAAGCAAACGCAAGCCGCTCCAGAATGGACCGCCCACAAAAGGTGCCATGCAGATATCCGGCAACGAAGGCATCGCCTGCACCGATCCGATCAACAATATCCCGCAACACCAGCGGTTCTGTCACCAGAAGATCGGTTCCATCATAAGCCGCGGCCCAGATGCTTTGATCGTCAGCGCTCCGGGCTTCCCGGAAGGTCGCAACCACGACCGCAAGACGCGGATGCCGCGCCATGAGTTGCTGTGCCACAGTACGAAACTGCTCAAGCGCCGTGCCTTCAGGCGGCGGCGCGATATCAAGACAGGCAACGGCATCGTCAACGCCCGCAAACAGAACCGTCACATGATCCAGCAACGGCACCATAACCGAAGCCGCATCGCGCCCGGCGCGATCCCAAAGATGTTTGCGGTAATTGAGATCAAGTGAAACGGGGATATTCTTGTCTGCTGCCTGCGCCATGCTTTCCGTCATGGCCTTGGCAGAACTTGCACTGACGGCAGCGCTGATGCCCGTCACATGAAACCAGTCCGCACCATCGAGCACCCCGCTCCAGCTATAAACACCCGCTGCCGCTGTCGCAAAAGCACTGCCCTCACGATCATAAATCACCTGCGCGCCACGCAGGTTCGACCCGGCTTCATAATAATAAAGCCCCATGCGGCCCGGCGCCGCCACCACGAAACCGGGCGCGATGCCATGGCGTTGCAATTCGGTCCGCGCTGCCGCCCCGATCGACTGCGCGGGCAACGCCGTCACAAGCCGCGTGTCATAGCCAAAGTGACTGAGCGACGCGAGCACATTGAATTCAGCACCGCCAAATGTCGCCTCCAACTGCGGCGACTGAAAAAAGCGCTCGGCACCGGGCGACTTCAGGCGCAACAGCATTTCGCCAAAGCCTACGATCACCGTCATATGGCATCCCCCTTCACCAAAGCAACGGCAGCGGCTGCCGTTGCCCGAATATCATCATAGCGCCCCGCATCGATCCAGTCCGTCGGCGCAATCCAGCTGCCACCACAGGCAACCACCGACCGCAGGTCCAGAAAATTGCGCAAATTTTGGGGGCTGATGCCGCCCGTGGGCATAAAGCGCATCATGCCATAAGGGGCCGACACCGCTTTCAGATAATCCGCGCCGCCGATAGCCCCGGCCGGGAACAATTTGACGAAGGTGACATCATGGGAAATCGCTTCCTCGATATCGGTCGGCGTCAACACACCCGGAATGAAGGGAATGCCATGTTCCCGCGCATACAAAACAGTTCTGATATTAAATCCTGGCGAGACCAGAAACTGCGCCCCGGCAGAGATCGCCGTTTTCGCTTGCTCCACTGTCAGGATCGTCCCCGCACCAACCAAAAGATCCGGCACGGAAAGACGAAGACGTTCAATGGACCGTGCCGCCGCCGCCGTGCGGAACGTCACCTCAAGAAGCGGGAGGCCGCCCGCCTGGACGGCCTCCCCAAGTGGAACGGCTTGGGAATCGTCGGATATGGCAACAACCGGCAGAATACCGTAGCTGCCTAAAGTTGCTTCAAGATCCGTCAACGATAATTTTGTCATGGCTCACGCCCAGGGGTTGTTGAGGTCAGAGTTATCATGATCCGCAACAGCTTCCTCGCCCCCCTTGCGGGCACGCCACCAGTAAAGCGGGAACAAAAGCAAAAAACCCACCGCAGACCGGCTTCCGAAGATCGCGCGCAACAGCGTGAGCGCATCCTGCGGCTTGATATAGACAGTTGTCGGAATGCCTTTGCCTTCAGCGCTTTTGACAACAAGCATGTTGCCTTCGCGCGTGATGCTGCCGACTTCCACATCAAGATCCGCCAGTGGGCTGATCACTTTCATTCCCATGACCCTTACTTAGTTGCCTTTGAGCGTACCGAGCTTTTGCGCACGGAGGATCCGCTGCTCATGCAGTTCCGGCATGTCTTCCACTGTCATGCCCGCAGGCGGCGTGAACTGGCCACGGCCATAAAGATCGCGGAACACTTCCTTGACCGGCCCCATTTTGTCGGCGAGGCTGCGCGGCGGACGACCTGACGGGAACTGGTTCGCCGGATAGATCGGGCTGTCATAAATCTGACGGAAGCCTTCGGTCCGGAGATCAACCCAGGTGTTGTGATTGCAGCGCGAACGGTGTTCCCGCAGCGATTCAATATCGATGGTGGCGGCAATCACCTGTTCTTCCGGATAAGGCGCATGACGCATCATCATGCCGGTGTAATCGATGGCAAACGACCCACCCGGGCAGAACGCGCGCGGATAATAAGCATAATCCACCGTGCCCCAGTTCGACCCAAGCACATAGCACATATTGTCATGGGCACGGGTGCGGCGGGTGAAGGTCCAGAAATCCCACGGCTGCGACACCCCTTCGACTTCCTGCAGAGCAACCGGATGACAGATCACCTCGGCCCCATTATAGCCAAGCGCGCGCGACACTTCCGGCGTGCAGCCGTCATGACAGGTCATGGTGCCAAGCTTGCCGATTTCCGTATCGATGACCGGGAACAGATCCTTGATATCGCCGCCGAACACCGCCTTATATTCATCGAAAATATCATGCGGGCTGGTGCCGAGACCGATTGAGGCCGGGATGTGCCATTTGTGATACCGCAGCACCACATCGCCCGACGGGCCGATGATGAACGCGGTGTTGAACCAGCGATCCGGAAATTCCGGAACCTGTTCGATCACGCCGCCGCCAGCGATATAAAGATTATATTCCTTGGCCTTTTGCCCAAGCGCCTTCATTTCCGGACCATCGATGGTGATGGCTTTTTTCATGAAGCTGTCGATGCCATGTTCGCCCTTGCCCGGCGTCGTCACACCTTGCAGGAAATATTCCGGCAGCACCACAAGCCGCGCCGGAAGTTCCCAGTAATAACCGACCCCGAAGTCGATCATGTTGCAGACACGATCCAGGTTCTTTTTGATGTCGGCGCGGTCTTCAGCAACCTGCACATGCGGTTGAATGATCAGGGCCGTATATTTATCGATTCTTTTTGTCATGAGCTTTGTCTTTCCTAAAGTCCGCGTTAGATCGTCTGCTTTTTCATGCCGAAATCTTCCAGCATCACATTGGCCGTAATGGTTCCCATGGCCGAAATGCCGCCGCCCGGATGGCAATGCGGACCGGTCATGTAAAGACCCTTGATCGGCGACCGGTAATGGGCATAACCGGGGAACGGACGGAAATACCCAAGCTGAGCCTGAATACGCTCGCCGCCGCCGGTGGTGCCGTCCACAAAGGACGGATTGGCCGCCTCAAGTGTCTCACGGGTTTCGATATAGGTCCCGAGAATGGTATCGCTGTTGATGTTCGGCGCATATTGCTGAAGCTTTTTGAGCAATACATTCTGCGCGTAATCCTCGCGAATGTCGGCCCAGGTCTGCCCATCCGCAAGCCAGTTCGACACGAAGGTGTCAAAGATCAACGTATGCTGTCCAGCCGGCGCGCGGGTCGGGTCCATCACCGTCCAGCAGGCGCTCCACAGGAACGGATCCGACGGCGGAATGCCCTGCGCGATTTCAGCATATTGCTTGATCATCTGCGGCATGCTGTCGACGATGCGATGAAACGGACAGGCGCTCATGATGGCGCCATTGGTGAATTTCGGCGCTTCGGTCAAGGCGAGATGCACGCGTGCTATGCTGATTTTGCCGAAGGAATAGCGTTCAACCGTATCGACGAACTCGTCCTTCAAGGCTTCGCGCGGGGTCAGTTTCAGGAACGACTGCTTCGGGTCAAGCGAGGTCACAACCGCGCGCCGCGACCGTATTTCACGGCCGTCTTCCAGCAGGACACCCTTGGCCGCACCGCCTTCAATGATAAACGACTTGATCGGCGCACTGGTCAGCACCTGGCCGCCGTTCGCTTCGATATAACGCGCCATGGACTCCGGCAGCATCTGGCTGCCGCCTTCGGGGATGGCCTGACCATAGACATGAACGGCCGGGATCATGATATAGAACGACTGTCCCGCCCCTTCCTGTTCGGGCAGGATCTGCGGCGCCATGGCCCAGTTGAGCATGACCGATTTGACAAAATCATTCTCGAAATTTTCTTCGACCCAGGCCCGTGCGCTCAACGAAAATTCGCGGAGGCGTTTCAGGCCTTGCGGGCTTTTCTCCATGGCCTGCGCCATGGTGCTTGGCGGCGACGGCGGCGAGAAAAAGGCTTTGATGAAACCATCGCGGATCAAGGCAAAATCGTCATAGACCTGACGATAGCGTTTAGCATCCTTTGCCGAATATTGCGCGATACTCTCGACCGTCTTGTCGATGCTTTTATAAATGACGATACCCGGCCCGCCGTTTTTATCCGGATGGCCGGTGATTTCTTCCGTCGAATGAATATATTTCAGGCCGTGCTTTTCAAGTTCCGGCTGGATTTTCTTGAAATCGGCATTGGCCTGAATCCACACATGGGACGAGCCGAACAGATCATGTTTGAAACCCGGAATCGTCACTTCCCGCGTTACGGCGCCGCCACCCACCCAGGGGTTCCGCTCCACCACGCAGACCTTAAGGCCGGAATATGTGAGCAAGCTCGCACAGGCCAACGCATTGACCCCACCACCCGCAACAACGACATCGAAATCCGACATGCAACTATCCTGTCTCTCTGGCTTCAATTGGAAATTTTTAAATAGTGGCGCAAGAAATCAACGGTCTTGCGCCGGGCAAGCACCGATTCCGGAAGGCCCGGTTTGATTTCCTGAAACGTATGAAACATGCCTTCATAGACATCCAGTTTCGCGGTTGCCCCGGCCGTATCAATCGCCTGATAAAGCCGCACGGACGTGCTCAACAACATTTCCCGTGTGCCAACCTGAATGAGCGTAGGGGGATATCCCCGGCTATAATCTCCATAAACCGGAGAAAGATAAGGTTTCTTGCGCTCCGCCGCCGGGGCGACGACATCCATCATGCTGTCGATATTCTTATCGGAGAAGGCGAGCTCAACCTTGCTTAAGCTTGTCATGGTCTCCCCGCGTCCGGTCAAGTCCCCGGCCGGTGACCACAGCACAAGCGCACCCACCATTCCAAGCCCGTCATCGATCATCTTGAGCGCAGTACCCGAGGCAAGGCCGCCACCCGCGGACGCACCGACCATCGCAATATGGTCGCGCTGATAGCCCTCGGCCTCAAGGCCTTTGATGACGGCAATAATCTCGTCCAGCATTTTTCCGTATGGGGCAAAAGGAGCTGTGGTGTAATCGACCGAAATCACCCGCAACCCGCTATCATGTGCGAGAGGCACGGAGGCGCCCAAAGAACTCGCCGCCGATCCGAGAACATATCCGCCGCCATGGATGAAAACGATCACCCGATCGTTGGCGGCCCCGTTCCCGGTCCAGCCCTTAGGTTTGATATCGAGGACCGGAACGCCATTGTAGCTGGCCGATGTGATTGTCGGCTGATACTGCTGGCGGATTGCCGCCATGCTGGCTTTCGAATGATCCTCGTTCGCCGCGCGGAATTTGCGCCAGCCTTCAAGATCCGTGGCCGCCGGTCCCCCGGGATAGGTAGCCGGATCCGGCAATCCCCGGATAAAGTCCTGAGCTTCCGGCGAGATCGTATCAGGGACCATCGGCTTAAAAACCGGTTGCGCCGCAATGCATTCCGTCGCCGACACAGCCAGAAGCCCGAGAACCATGATGGCTCTGCCTGACATTTGGAACAAACCGCTTTTGGACAATAGCTTCATGATCTCAAATTCCTAAAATGACCCTCCGGATTTCGAAATAACGAACTCCGGAGGGTCTGAAACAGAAGCCTCAATCTAATTACGATCCGAACTTATACGTCGCCTTCAGACCCCAAATGCGCGGATGCGGTTGCAGCCGGATCCCGGCCAGACCGAACTGGTCGGCAGTGCCGTTGAAGTAGGTTTCCTTGAACAGATTCTCCACATATCCCGTCAGGCTGACGGCATCCATGGTAACCCCGGCCCGCAGATTGACCACGTTATAGGCTGGCGCGATATAGGGGAAGCTCGGCAAACCCAGGATCGGCGCGGCGGCCGCTTCAAGATTTCCCGAAATGCTCGACCGGTAAACCCATTCCGCGCGAACAAAGCCTTCAAGCGTATCACTTAATGATTTGCTGTAATCGACGACGCCGTTCAGGCTCCATTTCGGCGTTTTCGGCAGACGCCGACCGGTCAGGTCAACCACATTGTTGCCGGCGAGCACCGCGTCCGGGAAGGAGCCGAATTTGCTTTGCAGATAGCCCGCACCAAAGCCAACCTGAAGTCCTTCAACAACAAGCGCCTGAATATCGACTTCGAAGCCTTTGTTCGTGGCCTTGGCAGCATTCAATGTCGCCATCACAGCCGAGCTGATATCCCCTGGGACAGCCAGATAGTTGGTCTGGACCTGAAGATCCTTCCAGTCTGAATAGAAGACCGAACCGTTGAAGCGAACCCGGCCATCCGCCAGCGACGTCTTGAAACCGGCTTCATAGTTCCACAGGGTTTCCGGACGGAATGGCTTAACAATCCCGTTGTTGATATTCACACCGCCGGTTTTATAACCGCGTGACGCCGAAATATAGGTGTTGAGATCCGGGGTAACTTCATAGCGGATCACGGCCCGTGGCGAGAAGTTATGGAATTTTCCCGTCCCCGCAGCATCCGGAACCGGGCTTTCAAAGGCAACAACCCCAACCGTCGAGTTCTCAATCTTATCTTCGGTATAGCGGCCACCAAGGATGACCGACAATTTGTCCGTGATATTATAAGTGCCTTCCGCGAAAACACCCATGCTGCGGACAGTTTGATAGTAGTTGTTTTCGTTGATGCGGAAACCGGCCGGGATGGGCGGAAGAATGCCAGTCACTTGACCCGTCACAGGATTTGTATAAGACCCCTGCGCACCAGCGAAGATGTTATTATACATATCGAATTTGTCTCTGGCGAAGATCCCGCCAAATGTCCATTTGAAGGCATTTTCGGTGTTCGACTGCAAACGCAATTCCTGGCTGAAGGAATTCGCCTTCCAGTTGTTGTGACGGATGATGGCATCGACACCGATGTTGTCCTGGTCGAAACGGCGCTCGGTGCGGCTGCGGATATAACCGGTGATCGACTTGATATCGAACCCGTCAGCTGCATAGGTGATGCGGCCATTCAAAATCATAAGGTTATTGTTGTTATATTCAATCGCGTCGTGATTCACCCGGCTCTGATTTTGTGGAAAGAAGCCAAGGCCCTGACCAATCGGAGCGATATCGCCGACGATGCTTTGCGTATCAAGGCTGAGCACACCTGACGGCACCGTATTGTCCATGCCGCCACGTGATTTTGTATAGCTGGCGCTGAGATCAACCGTCAGATTGTCCGTCGGCAGGGCGCGGGCTGCAAGACGGAAGGTATTATCCTTCGATCCACTGTCCGGCGTACCTTTGGGATTGACGTTCTTGACAAAGCCGTCGGTCTCCCGATGCTCGGCCACGCCGCGAAGGAAGAACTTCTCGCTCACCGGCAGATTGACAACAGCACCGATGGTCCAGGTGTTGAAGCTTGCATAGCTCGCGTTCGCTTCTGCATAAAGCTTGTTATCCGGTTTCTTGGTCGAGATATTCAAGGCGCCGCCAAGCGCGTTGCGGCCGAAATATGTTCCCTGCGGCCCACGCAGAACTTCGATGCGCTCGATATCCTGCAATTCGGGATTGATGGTGCCGCCAGATACCGAACCAACGCTCAGATCGTCGATATAATAGCCAATCGAACTCGTGGTCGTGCCTTCGGCCAGATTGACGTTGCTGACGCCGCGAATGCTGATGCTGATGCTGCGGCTGCCGGTTTGCCCATCTTCGGTAAAGGCCACGTTCGGCGCGAATTGAAGGTAATTCTTGGCTTCGGTTACGTTTGATTTCTCAAGCGTTTCAGCGCTGAAGGCCGAAACGCTGATCGGCACTTCCTGCAATGACTGCTCGCGACGCTGCGAGGTGACAATAATCTCTTCCAGAACCAGCTTGTCACCGCCTGTCGCACTCTGGGCGAAAGCATGAAAGGGCATGACCGCGCAAAGGGCCGTGGCGCTCAAAAGTAATTTTTTCACGTGTAACCTCCCTATGAACCTTGAACGATGTCCAACGACGGGGCGCTTGCGCTTGTGGCCTCACGTGCTCAAAGCCAATTTTTGACCCTCTGAGCTTATATTATGACCCCGTTCGATCATGTCCGGCGCGACAGCACGCAGCCAACAATCACCACTACTGGGATAGAAAAACCATCGGCAACCAACAACTGATAGTTTCTTATTAGTCCATTAGAAAAAATAATCAGGCAAATTGCCCAAGGTTTATTACGATCAGTATCGGATGCGGAGGGAAGCCGGACAAGGTATGACAACGCCCGGCAACAGATCATCAAATTGAAAACATTAAAATAATTGGTCCCAATCATGTCAAAAGCTACACAAACAGTTCTGGTGACCGGCAGTAGCAGCGGCATCGGACGGGCGACACGGGATCGCTTTGCAGCGGCCGGATGGACCGTGTACGCAGGCGTCCGTGACCTCACTCCGGATCCCGATCTGCCCGCCAACGTCCGGCCGATTCTCATTGATGTGGCCGATCCGGCTCAAATCCGCGCCGCCGTGGCCCGGATCGATCAGGACTGCGGCGGCCTCGATGCCCTTGTGAACAATGCCGGGACTCTGACCCTCGGCGCCTTTGAAGACATGCCGGCCCGGGATTGGCAAGATGTGATGACGGTCAATTTCTTTGGCCCCGTCGAACTGACCCGTCAGGTGCTGCCCCTGATGCGCCGCAAACGGAGCGGCGTGGTGGTCATGCTGTCTTCCCTCTCAGGTCTTGTGGGCCTGCCCGGCAACAGCGCCTATACCGCGAGCAAATTCGCCCTTGAAGGAGCCACCGAAAGCCTCCGTCATGAAGTTGCCCGGTTCGGCATCGCCGTGGCCCTTGTGCAGCCCGGCGCCATCGCCACCGAAATGCCCCAGAAGCTCAAAATTCCCGACGACTATCAGCCAGACAGCCCCTATCTCCCGATGCTCACGGCCTGCCTGCCCGACGACGCCGACGAAGGACGCGGCGACAGTCCCGACATGGTGGCCAAGGTGATTTTCGACATCGTTGCCACCAAGGCCCCGAAACTCCGCTATCCTGCCGGAGCCCAGGCCGAGGCCGTCACCGCCAAGATCCCGACCCTGGACGACGCAGCCCGCAGCCGCTTCATCCGCGATGTAAGCGGCCTTGACTGGTGGACCGCAGGCGCCGACGCCCCCCTCAAGACAGAAAAGGCAACCTCATGACTGCACTTGCTCAAGTTCAGGCGAACGCCGCCGAAACGATTATCGATATCTCCGGCCTCAACAAATGGTACGGCGCCTTCCATGCCTTGCGTGACATTCAGCTTACGGTCAACAAGGGCGAAAAGATCGTGCTCTGCGGCCCCTCCGGATCGGGGAAATCAACACTCATCCGCTGCATCAATGCACTTGAGGATTTTCAATCCGGACAGCTCACCGTCGACCGCATCGAATTGCGCAATGTGAAAAACATCGCCGCCATCCGCAGCGAAGTGGGCATGGTGTTTCAGCAGTTCAACTTATTTCCGCATCTCTCGGTGCTCGACAATCTGACGCTCGCCCCCATGCGCGTGCGCAAGATGAACAAGACCGCCGCCACCGAGCTTGCCATGGGCTATCTTGAGCGCGTCCGCATTCATGATCAGGCGCAGAAATTTCCGGGCCAGCTTTCCGGCGGTCAGCAACAACGCGTCGCCATTGCCCGCGCGCTCTGCATGCAGCCGAAAATCATGCTGTTCGACGAGCCGACATCAGCACTCGATCCCGAAATGGTCAATGAAGTTCTCGAGACCATGATCGATCTCGCCGGCGGCGGCATGACCATGCTTTGCGTCACCCATGAAATGGCCTTTGCCCGCAAGATCGCGAACCGGGTCATCTTCATGGACAAAGGGGAAATCGTCGAACAGGGGCCGCCAGACAGCTTTTTCGACAGCCCAGAGACCCCACGGCTGCAAACCTTCCTCACCCAGATCCTGCGGCATCATTGATGCCGCAGCTTTTTTAGCGGCTATCTGTTAGCGAGTTTGGCGGTATTTAGTCTCAAGCCGCGCGCTGTAGCGTGACATGGCGAAACAGCAGACCCAGAAGAAAAGGGCCGCAAACAGATACCCCGTGGCCACCGTGCTGGCGCTCATCCACCGCGGGTCTGTGGACGCCGTCTGCACCATCCCCAGAAGATCGAAAAAGCCGATAATCAACAACACCGTCGTCTCCTTGAAAAGACCGATGAAGATGCTGGTGATCTGAGGCACCGACAGGGTTAGCGCCTGCGGCAGAATAACCCGCAGCATGGCCTGAGGGTAACTGAGTCCAAGCGCCTCAGCCGCTTCATACTGACCGCGCGGCAGGCTTTGGAGCGCGCCGCGCACCGCCTCCGCAATATAGCAGGACATGAGAATGGTCAGCGCGATCAAGGCCCGCAGCAGCTTATCGACCTCAAACCCCGGCGGCATGAACAACGGGAACATGATGATGACCACGAACAGCAGCACAAGCACCGGCACCGCACGCCAGAACTCGATCCAGCCCACAGCAAGAAAACGCACAAGCGGCAGTTTCGATTGCCGCCCAAGCGCCAGCAACACGCCAAACGGCAAGGACAGCGTCAAGACAAAGGTCGACACCACAAGCGTCAGGAAAAACCCGCCCCAGGCATTGGTCGAGACCGGCACCAACCCAAAAAGCCCGCCCCCGAACAGAATGATGGCCGCCACCGGATAGACCGTCAGAAGCGAAAGACCGATCCAGAATTTGCCCGGAAACCGCGGCCATAACATCATGCCCGCCAGCAGAAATCCAACGCCGACGCCAAGATCCACCCGCCAGCGTTCCGCCAGCGGGTACAGGCCATACATGAACTGATCAAAGCGCACCCGCACGAACGGCCAGCAGGCCCCGCTCGCCACCCGGCAGCTTTCAGGATCCGTCCCGCGCCAGGCCGCGTCAAAAACCGCCCATTGCAGCAGCGGGATGATCAAAGCCACCAACGCCGTGACCGACAGCAGCGTCAAAATGCTGTTGAACGGCGTCGAGAACAAATTGCGCCGCATCCAGTGCAACGCCCCCTGATTGGCCATCATTCGCCCCGCTCCTGAATCTGGATGCGCCGGTTGTAGCTATTCATGGCCCAGGCGATGGCAAAGGACACAGCCGCATAGGTCGCAAGCGTCAGCAACATGATCTCGATCGGCTGACCCACAAGATTATTCACCGTGCCGACAAAGACCGAGACGATATCCGGATAGGCAATGGCCGCCGCAAGCGACGTGGCCTTGAAAATATTCATATAAACCGTCGACAGCGGCGGGATCATCACCCGCAAAGCCTGCGGAAAAGTAATGCGCCGAAAAATGACGTAGCCCGACAGACCAAGGGCCGACGCCGCCTCATATTGTCCGCGCGCCACCGCAAGAAAACCCGAGCGGGTGATTTCCCCGATATAACTCGCGTTATACATGGACAATCCCAAGGCCAGCGCCAGAAATTCCGGCATCAGCGCAAAGCCGCCCTCATATTCAAACCGCCCAGGGTGCGGAACGACCAGATGCCAGCCGCCTGAAAACAGCGCCGACCAATCATCAATCTGCAAGGTCGGAAAATAAAGCCCACGATTGTTGAGGACAAAGCCGGCAAAGGTAAAACTGTCCGCGAAGCCCGGCAACGATCTGAGAACAACGAAATACCAGAAGAAAATCTGCAACAGCACCGGGATATTGCGGAAAATCTCCACATAAATCAGCCCGAGTTTCGCCACAAGCCAGTTCGACGACAAACGCATGATGCCAATGCCAAGCCCGAACAGCGACGCAAGACCAATCGACACCACCGCCAGCAGCAAAGTATTCAACAGCGCCACGCAAAAGGCGCGCAAAATGCTTGATCCCTCCGTATAGGGGATCAAGGTCTGCGCGATGGCGAAGCCCGCTTCCTTATGGAGAAACTCGAACCCTGACTGGACGCCGAGCTGAGCGAGATTTTCCCGCGTGGTGACGACAACAAAATACACCAGCAGCGCCACGCCCAGCATAATCAGCATCTGCGGCAGCAGATCACGGATCTTGCGTGCGAGGCGTGATGATGGCACCCCTGACTGCGACACGCTCACCCCCTAGCGGAACGGCAGAGCCATGAACAGGCCGCCGTCTTTCCATAAGCGATTGAGCCCGCGTTCAAGACCAAGCGGCGTGAAATTGCGGTCCCAGGTGTCGTTGTAATTGCCCACAAGCCGGATGACGTTATAGGCCCAGTCATTCTGCAGCCCGAGATACTGGCCGAAATCGCCCTTCACACCCAGCATCCGCTGCACTTCCATATTGACGCTGGATTTCCGCATCGTCGCAACATTGGCTTGCGTCACCCCAAGCTCCTCGGCGGCGATCTGCGCATTGAACGTCCAAAGCGCAAGATCGCGCCATTGCGCATCACCCTGCCGCACCATCGGCCCCATGGGCTCGCGGGAGATCACATCGGGCAGGATCACATGGTCAGCAGGCTTCACAAGCCCCTGCATGCGCCCGGCCATGGCCCCGAGTTCATTGGTGAAGGCGTCACACCGGCCCGCCTGATAGGCGTCCATCGCCCGTTCGATATTGGCAAAGGTGACGATCTTGTAAGGCATTGAGCGCGCGCGGAAATAATCGGCGATATTCTGTTCAAGCGTCGTGCCCTGAGCCACACAGATGGTCGCGTTCTTCAGATCGTCAACGCCATGAATGCCGCTATCGCGCCGCACCAGAAAGCCCTGGCCCGCATAAAGATAAACCCCGCCGAAATCGAGCCCCATGGAGGTATCGCGCAAATAGGTCCAGGTCGCGCCACCAGGGAAAATATCGACCCCGCCCGACTGCAACAGCGTGAACACGGTCTGCGGCGTGATCGGCACATATTCGATCTTGATGGCCCCGAAAATCGCCGCCGATATGGCTTTGCAGTGGTCGATGTCGAATCCGACGCGCTCGCCCTTGTCCGTGATGGCGCTGAAACCCGGACTGGCCTCGACGATGGCGCAGCGCAGGAAGCCGCGTTTTTTCACCTCCTGCAAGGTGCCCGCCGTGGCCACTGTCTGCCACAGGCCCAAGGCCAACATCAGGAAACCCAATACCAATCTGCGCAAGCCACCCTCTCCCCGTAAGCCGGACCCTTCAGGATTATTGAGTGTAGGTTAGAAATCCAGCCCCCCCAACAGCAAGCGACAGATTCTTATGGCCGGATTAGTTTTATTAGAGCCGACAGGGCAACAGGGATAAACACGCCTGAAATCAACCAGATAACGTAGCCTCTGCAAAGATTTATCCGCATACAGAAAAACTTCAACCACTCAAACAAGATCAGAGGAGCGGAACCGTGAGCAAGCTATGCTTGCAACAGATCATGCCACATCCTCGCAAGCTTTGACGACCCTCTTGAAACTAAGGATTTGAGGCATGGAATTCGTGGGACATAAAAGTTATGATCCCCAATAGCCTCCAAAGACTTGGGACGCTATTTTACGCCTGTCACGAGATCTGGAGAACTACCGTTGCCGAAAAAGGACCATAGCCGATCAATCGGCCTCGCGCTTAAAGCCCGAAGGCGGCAGCTTGGCATGACTCTGCGGCAACTGGCTACGGCGTCCGGTCTGTCGGCGCCCTTTTTGTCTCAAGCTGAACGCGGCTTGACGACACCATCGCTCGTGTCCCTGATCAGCCTTGCCAAGGCGCTTGACGTGGATATCCATTATTTCGTGGAAGTGCCGACGGGCAGCGGCTTTGTACGCCGTGCAAGCAATCCCGAATATATCGAGACCGCGCCCAATATCAGCTATATCCGCCTGACCGGATCACTGCTTAATCAGCAGATGGAAGGACTGATTATTCTGGTGCCGCCGAAGCTCAAGCTGCCGACGGTTCAGCGCGAGGGCGAAGGACTTTATTATATCCTCGAAGGCAATGTGCATTTCGAGGTCGATGACGAGAAATTCATTCTCGGCCCCGGCGACAGCGTTCACTTCGATCAGCGCCACCGTTATACGATGTTCACCGACGACGACGTCACCGCCCGCATGCTGTGGGTCGGAACGCCGCCGCTGTTCAACCAGCCGAAGCCTCGGCCAGAGCCCTGACCGAAATGTCACGCCGGGCAAGGAACGCATCGACAGAGCGGCGAAGCATCAGGATCAGCATGGCCGCCATGAACGCAATCCCGGCAATCATGAGCCAATAGCGTGCATGCGGCATCGCCTCCCAGAAACTGCCGAGAAACCCGGCCAGATAACTGCCAAAGAACCCCGACAGGAAATAAACCCCCATCATCATCGAGATGAGCCGGAGCGGTGCCACCCGCGAGAACAGCGACAGGCTGGTCGGCGAGATAAAAAGCTCCCCCCAGGTCAGCACGAACATGAAGGGAATGATGGCCAGACAGCCCACCCTCTGACCATCAACCAATGACAGCCCCGCCAGCATCACATAAGCCACACCGGTCAAGACCAGCCCGGTCATGATCTTGGTCATGGCCGTCGGCTCCTGCCCAAGCTTCCCCTGTCGTGACCAGCGGCGCACGATCAGCGGCGTCAGCACAATCATCAGCATCGGATTGAGCGACTGGAACCAGGCCACCGGCACGGCAAAGCCAAAGATCCCGCGATCGATGTCATCGCGCATCCACAGACTGAAAACATTGCCCAGCTGCTCGAACGTGAGCCAGTAAGACATCATGATCACGGCAATCAGCGCCAAAATCTTTATGCGCGCCCTATCGTCACCGTCCGCCTCGGCCCTGACCGCCCGCGCCGACCGGTCGATATCCGGCGGCAGATAGCGCCGCCCCATAAGAAAAATGCCAAGCCCCACCAGCATGCCAACGCCAGACAAGCCAAAACCATAGCGCCACCCCCAGACCTGCGCCACCGTCCCGCAGGCGAGCGGCGCAACGCAGGCACCAAAATTGATGCCCACATAAAACAGCGAATAGGCGCGATCCCGCCGCGCATCCCCCGCACCATACAAACGCCCGACCTGAGTAACGATATTCGGCTTGAAGCAACCATTGCCGAGCACAAGCAACAACAAGGCGGGCAAAAACAAAGCCTCCGACATCAACAGAAACTGCCCCGCCGCCATCAGTAAAGCGCCGATCACAACCATGCGCCGCTGCCCCATCAGCCGATCGGCGATGATCCCGCCAAAGATCGGCGTGAGGTAAACAAAGCCCGTATAAAACCCGTAAATCTGCGACGACAGCCCTTGCGACGACAGCGGGCCAAAAACACCCGCGAGAAAACTCTGAAGCGCCGCAAGCCCAAGCACGTGATCGGCCACACCGTCACGCAACAAATAGCCCGTCATATAAAGGATCAAAAGCGCACGCATGCCATAATAGGCAAAGCGTTCCCAGGTCTCCGTCATGGCGAGAACATAAAGGCCCCGTGGGTGCCCTAAGGTCTCGGACGCAAGGTTACTCTCGTGCACGCAACTGTTCCTTTATGGCGTCATGCGTCTGCACCAATATGCGGGCGAGCGGTTCGTCCAGTTCATCATGGGCCGCACCGCTGACCATGTGGATGGTGGATCCCGGCCATGCCTTATGCAAGGCCCAGGCTCCTTCCGCCGGTGTCGTCACATCGAACCGTCCCTGAACAATCACGCAAGGCAAATGGCTGATGCGATGAAGGTCGCGCAGAATTTGACCGTTCTCAAGAAAAAACCGATGCACTGAATAATGCGCGAACAACCGCGCCATGGGCAGAGAGAGATCGGGGTCAAAGGCCTCCGCCTGTTTGGCCACGTTTTCGCGCACATGCACCGTGCGCCCGGAATAAAGCTTGATCGCCTGCGCCGCCCGCAACTGCACCTCACGCGAAGGATCGGTGAGGCGTTTGTGAAAGGCCGGCAACGGGTCGTCGCGTTCTTCCGGCGACAACACCGCCATCAGCTCGTCATAGGCCTCGGGGAACAGCATGCTCGTGCCGTCCCACCACCAGTGAATATCACTGGCCCGACCCAGACTGACCCCCCGCAAGCGAAACCCGAGACAGCGATCCGGATAAGTTTCCCCATACACAAGCGCAAGACAACTGCCCCAACTGCCGCCAGCCACAAACCACTGATCAATGCCAAGATGCACGCGCAACCGTTCGATATCAGCAACCAGATGCCAGGTCGTATTGGCCTCGATCCGCGCAAGCGGCAATGAGCGTCCGCAGCCTCGCTGATGAAACACCACCAGACGGTAAAAATCCGGATCGAAAAACCGGCGATGAGCGGCCGACCCCGGCGCACCCGGTCCACCATGCAGATAGAGTACCGGAACGCCCGCCGGGTTGCCGCTCTCTTCCCACCAGATCTCATGCCCGTCGCCTACGGCAAGATAACCGAATTGGCTGGGCTCGATCGCGGAATAAAGAAAAGCTAAAGGGTCAGCGATTGTCGACGGCATAGAAAAACTCCTGTGAATTTTCAGATCGGCCCGGGGGTCATTGCCCGCAAAGACCGGCAACAGCCTGTCGGCAGGCATGCAAGGTTTGGCCCGCAACCATGCCTTCCCATTGCAGGGTCTCGCCGATGAACGCATCCCGCATCTTTGCCGCGATTGACGCAGCCGCTGCGATATTTCCGGCCCCATGCGCATGCAGCCAGGCGTCGGCCCGGACGGCGGTAATCATCTGCTGCGTCGGCTGAACACCAAACTCCAAAGCCGCCGCTGTGACCTCCGCATGGGACAGAAGCGCGGTGACGCCGCTCAGCATGTCGCCAACCACCGGCGCCGAATGCGACGTCCCGCTCGCCGGTGACGTAAGCCCAAGCCCATAAAAACTTCGCGCCCGGCCAAAACCCGCGCTATCCACTGCGGCCGGAACAATCATTTCACAAGCGCCATAAGCGCCAAGGCCCGTGTGAATATCAAGAAGGGCAATCCGGCGCGCCCGTGCGAGATGGGTCGTCAGCAACATAGCAAGCGTTTGCCGCGACCAGCTCGGAGTCCTGCCGCCATAAAACACACCTGAAGGATCGCTCCATTGCCCGCCGGTAATTACCGCCTGCAAGGCCCGCTCGCCATGAGCTGCCGCATAGTCCCGAAGCCGAGCCTCAGCCGCGTCACGTCCGGGACCATACCAGTCCGCCGGACAAATGGCCGTGCGCAACTCCGTATAGGCAGCATTGAGCGGAAGCGGCCGCGCGAAATCGATCCAGTTGCGATTGATGTCGATATTGTCCTCATTGACCCGCCGCATATAAGCGAAGCCATGGGGATTGACCGCATGCACCAGCATGACCGCCACATCATCCGGCAACCGCCCGGCATCCTCCGATCGCAGCCAAGCGGTCTGACAACCGGACCCACAAACACCTTCTATGCCATGGGTCCCGGACAGCAGCACAAGAACCGCGCTTGCAGTCTCAGGCCCGAGCCAGGCCACGTCGCTCGCAAGGGTCTCTCCGGCCGGACCTTTCAGACCGTGAGGCGCCGAGACCAATCGGGCTCCGGCTGTGGCAGCGGCACTCAGAAACTCCGCCCGCGCCGCAGCGTAATCCATCGCAAAAGGGAATATTTCGCTCATGATATCCTCGGCTCTCCTGCGGGAGATGCCGATGCTGTTGTCCGCACCGACATCTCCCAATCCTGTTCAGAACCGCCGCGATCAGAAGCTGTAATCAACCGTCAGGCCATAGGTCCGCGGGTTGCCCGGAAACTCGGCCGTGCCCCAGAACCCGCTGTTGGTCAGGATGAGCTGCGCATAGTGAGTGTCGGTCAGGTTGCGCACCCAGGCCGACACATTCCAGCCGCTGTTCTTCGGTTCGATCGTCACCCGCGCATTGACAAGGTCATAACCTTTCTGAATTTCAGCCGGTGTATTGAAGGCCACGAACTGTATCTTGGACGTATGTGAATAATCACCTCGGAAGGTCACATTGCCCCAGTTCATATCGACCACATAAGTAGCCCCAAGCGTCGCCGTGAATTTCGGCGAACGTGGCAAGGTTTTGCCTTTGAGATTCAAAAGACCCAGTGACGGCCGCTCGCTGTCGATCGTTGAATAGCGGTCATATTTTGCGTCGAGAAGGGACAAGGCCCCACTCAAAGTTAGCCCCTCCGTCACCACCACTTCGGTATCGACCTCAAGGCCTTTGATGGTGGCCGCCGCGGCATTGGTGATATTCGACCGCTGCCCCGGTACGCTTTCGATCACCTGCAGGTCGGTATAATCATAATAGAAGGCCGCCGCGTTCAAACGCATGCGGTTGTCGAACAGGCTGCTTTTGATACCCGCCTCATAAGCCCAGACTTTTTCCGGCATAAAGGCAGGATTGGTCACTGATGTGGCATTGTAACCACCGCTCTTGAAACCGCGTGTGACCGAGGCATAGGCCATCACATCTTTTGCCAGCGTGAAATCAATGCCGAATTTTGGCGTGAAGGCATCAAAATTCGACGATCCCTGGAAGCTGGACAAAACGCCATTGGTGCGAGACTCCACATCCACAGCCCGCTTTTCGGTGCTATAGCGCAAGCCGACCGTCAGCCGCAACGGCTCCCACGGACGATAATAGGCCTCGCCAAAAGCCGCATAGGCATTGGTCCGCGTTTTACCGGCCGGGCGTTGCACGATGTTGGTGGCGAAGAAGGTATAATTATTTTCCGTCGCCGCACGTTCATTCAAATAATAAAGACCGGCGATCCAGGTCAGCGGCTGATCATTGCCCGAAGCCAGACGAAATTCCTGCGTGAAAGTCTTCGAGGTTTCAAGCTGCGGTTCATTCTGCGCAAAGGCATAGCCTGAAAAATCGAGATCGAGATTGAGCTGATAATGGCTGTAACGATAGGCACTGATGGACGTCGCCGTCAGATCCCCCATATCTTTCGTGATCGTCGCCGAAAGCCCATGGGCATCAACCTTGGCCCCCAACCGCGCATCCA
This sequence comes from Govania unica, assembly GCF_027920805.1. Taxonomy (GTDB): domain Bacteria; phylum Pseudomonadota; class Alphaproteobacteria; order Sphingomonadales; family Govanellaceae; genus Govanella; species Govanella unica. The sequence continues at coordinate 385,621 of NZ_JANWOI010000001.1, read as the reverse complement.
TGTCAGCATGTTCGTAATCGGAACGAATGGGTGTATTGAACCGAAGTGTCGGCGGACCGGGTACCGTCACATAAGCCGCAAGACCACGTGTGCTGCGCTCATGATAAATATCGCCAGCGAGGCGGATTTTCAAACCGTCGGTCGGCAGAAAATCAAAAATAGCACGCGCCTGCGTGTTGTTGAGGTTATTGACGCGTTCATCATTAAAGACATTCAGCTGAAAGCCATCGCGCTTATCGCGGCCGACACTGACCCGGGCCAGAAGCTTGTCCGCAACAATGGGACCGCTCACCATGGCAGCGCCCGACAGAGCCTCATAATTGCCCATCGATAGGCTCACCTTGCCGGTCAGCTCCGCCGTCGGCGCTTGCGAGATGATGTTGATCGCGCCACCTGTCGCATTGCGTCCGTAAAGCGTCCCCTGCGGGCCCTTCAGAACCTCGACCCGCTCCACATCCAGAAAGGTCTGGATCGACCCGGTCGGCCGCGCGATATAAACACCATCGATGCTCACCGCCACCGACGGATCCGATCCGATATTCAGCTGATTGCTGCCGATGCCCCGGATATAAGCCTGACCGATCACCGCGTTGTTCGAAAATGTCAGACCGGGCGTGAACTGCGCCAGATCCTCTGTGGTCTCCACCCCGCGTGCCTCAAGCCCGCGATCAGAAAATGCCGTAATAGAAATCGGCACGGACTGCAAATTCTCCGCCCGGCGCTGCGCCGTAACAGTGATTTCCTCAATCCCGGCCAGAACCGCCGTCTCCGCCATGGCCGCCGTCGAAGACAGCAACCCGGCAACCGCAACAAGTTTCACCGCAGTGGTGCCGACATCCCATGTTCTCGTCATTTAATTCCCCCCTCGTTCTAATTCGAGTTACAATACAAAGGTAGATACATCAAACAAGTTTGATATGTCAATAATTGATTGACACGTAAGAATGTGACATTATTTCAATTGGATGCTAGATTTTTGGACTTTTCTGTTGATCAGAGCATCCAGAATTTCCAAAAATAGACGTGACTCAGCAGCCAACCCTGACGGACGCAGCGGGAGCCCTCCATGGACCAGAAATCACACTATCTGCCCAGCCTAAGTTCAACCGTAAAGATCATGGGGATCTTCAGTCTTATGACAGCAAGCAGTCTGTTCGGACCAACCACAGGCAATGCCAGCCCCGGACCCGCGGCAATCGCCCTCAAAATTGAAACCAGCGCGGGCGATATCGGCCTTGAACTCTATGGGACGGCCGCCCCGATCACGGTGTGCAATTTTCTCCGCTATGTCGTCACCGGACATTATGACGGCGGGCAATTCTTTCGAACGGTCCTGAGCAGCCGGCGAAGCGCCAACCCAATCCCCATCAATGTCATTCAAGCAGCCGGACGCGACCAGAGTGGCCCCGATCTCTTCGCCCCCATCCCCCTGGAACGCACCTCACTGACCGGCTTGCATCATCGAAGCGGCACCCTCTCCATGGCCCGCCTAGGTCCGGATACGGCCACCTCAAGTTTCTTTATCACCCTTGAAGACACCAAAGATCTGGATTTCGGCGGCCGCCGCAACCCAGACGGACAGGGCTTCGCAGCCTTCGGCCGCGTCACCAGCGGCATGGAGGTAGTGACACATATTCATCAGGCATCATCCCAAGACGAAACCCTCACACCCCCCATCAAGATTTCCCGCATCCAATGGCTACAACCATTAACCCCGGCAAAGCTCAAAACGGCGGTTCCGGGATGCCAATGGCCCCTGCCCGACGCCAACTGACAAGGACATTAAGACAAGCGCCAGCGTTCTTCCGGCATAGGCTCAGGCATCAGCATCAGATTTTAAAAATTTGGCGCACCGCACCAGGCACAGAGGATAACTATGTTTACGCTATAGCTCTCTAAAATAAGTATCGAACATAGGCAGAAGTCCTCTCGGGGTGGGCAAACCCTCCAAATTCTACTGGGCCAGTTTCTTCTACGCAGATGAAAAAGGCATCTCCGTCCACTGCATCGGCAAGGGGGAAAGGGTAGTTCCAGAAGGAGTAGCGGAAGCCGTTGCGCATCACATTCATCCAGTGCTCGCTATGCCCAGACAGTCGATCCCCGTCAGCCAGATTGAGGAAAAGAAGGTCAAAGCGAACGCTGCGAGAACGGCCATCAGGGCGACGACCCCGATGCGCACGAACCCCCGGATAGGCTTCCACATTGGGCGCCAAGTCGCCGGCTTGAATAGCCTCGGCTCGTTGTCAAACGTGCTGCGATGACGACGCAAGAAGCGATCCCACAAACCCCCGGCGGCGAGATTGGCCTCCAACTCCTTCAAGTCGAAGCAGCTGCCATGGCCATAGTCCTCATTCATGACGTTGATGGCGGCCTCGTCACTGAAGCCCCAACGCGCGCTAGGCCCCGTTCCAGGGATGAAATACTGCGCGAAAGGAACCGCCCAATCCTTACGGCCGCAATGACAGAACACGGCCTCGAGGCGGCCTTGGGAGATCCGCTCCGTCCAATCGTAATTGGGCCGGATCACGGTGCCCGCAGCGATGACGCGGCCGAATCGAAGGTCGTCGAACTCGGGCATCGCAAGCAACTGGACGAACAGTTGGCTGCCAAAACTATGGAGCACCACGTCAGGAGACTCTGGAATCCTATTGGCTTTAGCGTGCTCAACGGCAGCCCGAATTGCCGTTCCGAGTTGCCTCGCCATCTGACGGTGACGCCAGCGAACAAGCACGCTGAAGCGGATGAGACCGTATTTGTAGATGAGTACCGGAGCGCTGTACTTAAGCTTGTTCCCCATGCGCCAGCTGAAATCCTGTTGCCATTCGCCGTGCGTGTTGAACCCGTGGATAACGATCACCCAAGGAATGTCGCGCGTGCCATGAACTCGCAATCGATAGACGACACGTCGCTCGACGCCGCCTCGGTCAGCGAATGCCTCCTTGCACAAAGGGCATAGTTCACTCTCTGCGGCGGTTGCCTCGATCGCTTCCGGACAGGCCGGGCAGTGAAGGGTCTCACGGCGCTCGACCAAGCCGACATATGCGGCCGAGTCAAGGAACGTGCGAGTCTTCTCCTCCTCGAAGCCGAACGAGGCTGCGGAAAGCCGTGGATCGATCTCGGTCGTCTCTCCACTGGCTATGCGGGCTAGCAGAGCATTCACGGCGGCGGCCCCAAACACTGAGCGCAGTTCGGCCTCGGTCATATGTTCGACCAGACGACGCCGAGGACGTGGTAGACGTCCTCACGCTTGCATTGCACCCAGACGCGAATGCGGCTCTCGACGCCATACCCCTGCACCTTCAAGTTTTGGCTGAGCTCCGCGTGCTTGTCTTGCAGGAAGTGGAACAGGCCGTCTGCGCCGGCGAAGCTATTGTCGTCCACCCCCCGTCGAGCCTCCCGGAGCGCCTGCACATCTTCGATGCCGCCCTCGGTCAATGTGGAAACCACGTCGACGTGGCCACCATCTGTCATCATGCGGGTGGATTGAACGACCGTATCCTTCTTCAGCGTCATCTTTTTGAATGCTTGGCTGAGAGGGATGCGCTTCGGATCGTTGTCGAAGAGACCAATGTGCTTGAGATCCTCACGCACTAGGGCATGAATAGGCGTGTGCGCGTCGCCCTCGATCGGGAGCTGGATCATCACCGCGCAGTATGGGTCCGAGAAACGCCAGGCGAAGCGTATGACAGAGCGATCGAAGCGCTCTCGATAGGCCTTATATTTGTATCGCTCACCATCGTCCTCCACACGCTCGAAGTCCCTCGACGGCGTCCGCCCCCATCCGCCAGCCCCCTTGTGCCAAGCGATAAAGAGATGCTCAGCTGTGAGCGATATGGCGCTGAGTTCCAGCTCTTGCGGAAACTCGTAGCTGACTGCGGTATCGATGAGCCTCGCGAAGTCAGATGCAAGGAGTTTGCCCTTTATTTCGGAGGTGGGCAGCGTCGGTGTCTGAAACAGATAAATGTGCTGGTTTCCCCAGCCCTCGACCTCGGACAGCCAATCCTCGATCATCTGCCGCGTCAGAGTGCCGGCATCGATGGCGGCCAGGATGTTCTTCGAAAAATCGGCTTTCTTGGTGCCGATCTGAATCTTGTGCTTACGCAACAGCTCTTTGATGAATTCGTTGCCCTGAGTGAGGATGATGGACCGAACGGAATCCTTCAGCTGACGCTTGTCCTCCTCGTCATTTGAATTCGGCATTTAATCTATCCCCCAATAGATGCGAGTCCACTGTGGATGAGCTGGCGTATTTTGTCACGCAATAGAGTTATTTCTGTTGGAAGATGTGCAGTATACCCACATCTTCCATAAGATCGACCTTGCACGGATACTGATTACTCACTCCCTTTTATAGGCATTCCCGCCACCTAAGTAGACCGGCAGCTTTATGGTTTGCTCAGCGTCGGCCCAATAGCGGGAATGAGGCGCATAATTGCCGTTCAAAGGCCCCTACACGACTTCTGCGCAGGAAAAAATCGACAAATCAACCGTAAGCGATTCGAACTTTTTCACCACCGAGCGCCGTCGTTTCTACGCTTTTTCACGCACAGGCCGTCCTCTGTTCTATGCACAGGCGTACGTTCGGCGGCTATAGCGTATTACGGAGGGTAATCGGCGGTATTTGGCGCACCCGAAGGGATTCGAACCCCTGGCCTCTGCCTTCGGAGGGCAACAGTAGCATAGGACAGCAAGAAACAGGGACCGCCATATGTACGTATTTTCAATGTGTTAGAAGACAGTAGACGCCGAGCCCCGACATCGATACTCTCTATTTTTGTAGCCCGGCTGTAGCCCCGCTGTAGCCCGGCTGTAGCCTGAGGGCGCTCGGAGAATGCCGCCATGAAGACAAAATTGACCCTGCAGTCCGTAAAGAACGCCAAGCCGGACCCACGCGGCGTGTGATCTGGGACAGCGACGTGAAGGGCTTTGGACTTAGGGTCAATGCTGACGGCAGCAAGACCTATGTCTTGAAATATCTATTCCGCGGAAGCCAGCGCTGGATCAGCATTGGAAAGCACGGCTCACCCTTCACACCTGACATGGCTAGGACGGAGGCCATGAAGCTTCTCGGGCAGGCCAAGGCAGGGATAGATCCTGCCGAAGCCCGCAAAGATGCCCGTACTGCAGGCAAGACCGTCGCCGAACTATGCGACGATTATTTCAAGGCAGCGGAAGCCGGGACGGTCCTGACCAAGTTCGATGTTCCGAAAAAGGCAAGCACGCTTGCGACCGATCGCAGGCGCATCGAACGGCACATCAAACCGCTGCTAGGCCGCAAGCGGGTGCGGGACGTGACGTCGGACGACATTGAAGACTTCTTGCACGATATCGCCGCGGGCAAGACAGCCGCTGACGTCAAGACCGGGCAACAAGGTCGGGCGCGGGTGAATGGTGGCAAAGGCACGGCAACTCGCACCGTGGGGCTGCTCGGCGGGATCTTCTCCTTTGCCGTCAAGCGACGGATGCGCCCGGACAATCCTGTTCAGGGTGTCCAGCGGTTCAAGGACAATAGCAGTGGGCGCTTTCTATCGAACGGGGAGTTGCAGACATTAGGTCGGACCTTAGCGGATGCTGAAGCAGCGTGGGAGAACCACGAGACGGCAGTGCGCAATTGGGAAACGGCGGGCAAAAACGACAAGCGCCCCAAGAAGCCGGGCGACGCCGAAAATCCGATTGCGCTCAAAGCGCTGCGCCTTCTGATTCTGACAGGGGCCCGAAAGTCTGAGATACTGACACTGCGTTGGGCCTGGGTAGATGCCGAACGCGGCTTTCTTCGCTTGCCGGACAGCAAATCGGGAGCGAAGCTCGTGCCGCTCGGCTCTGCTGTCTTGGAATTAATCTCCTCCTTGCCCCACATGGCTAACAACCCGCATGTTTTTCCCGGCGCCAAAGCCGGGCAGTATCTTGTCGGCTTGGCGAAGGTCTGGGAACGCATCCGCGCCAAGGCACAATTGCCCGAACTCCGGCTTCACGACCTTCGCCATAGTTTCGCCAGCGCCGGCGCCGCAGGAGGAGATAGCCTTCTGCTCATTGGAGCCATACTCGGGCATAAAGATCCGAAAACCACGAAGCAATATACGCATCTAGCAAATGACCCCGTAAGGGCTGCGAGTGAAAGAATTTCCGGTAGGATTTCCGCAATTATGAACAACGAACCCGGAGCGGAAATTGTCCAATTCCCCACGCGCAAAGCGTAAGAAACAGGATCCCGAGGAGATCCTGAAAAGAGCCTCGGACGATATTCAATCTTTGCTATCGGCAGCTGGCTTAGGTGATCCAGGCGACGATGAGCACGCACAGATCTTCAGGCAATTGGCGGAGCAGGAGGAAGCGGCACAGCGCGAACTCCTAGCGGGTCTGGCTTCGGCCGCCAATAACCTTTACCGAAAGCTCTATCGGGTAGTGGCCCCGGACAGAGCCAACCCCCGTGAGGACATCATCGGGGCTTGTTCGCAGGGAACCGCCACCGATTTGGCAAAGGTGCGCAGTTGGGTGGAGGCGGTCGCTATGCTTCGCGGTCGATTGCAGGCCAAGGAACAGGGTGGGCAAAAGAAAACCCAAATTGATTTTCTATTGCGCCAATTGGCTGACATTTGGCTCACACACACCGACTCCACCAGTTCCCCCTGGAGTCTTGGAACCGACGCCACATCTCCATTCATCGTCTTCGCATCCATGGCACTGGAGCGAGCATTTCATGCGAGTGAAATTACAGAAACCGCTCTTGGACAACGCTGGCGGCGCCTGAAAAAAGCTGAGACTTATGTAGATTGATGCCCATTCTACTTCCCCCATCACGAATAAAAATATTCATGTAGAGTAAACACAGCCGCCTCCACCTGCCATGTTCCGACTTGTGACGCCACCGACCTCACAAAAATGGAAGTAGGAATATGGAACTCTATCTTACCCAACAAGAAGTTGCAGAACATCTCCGCCTTTCCGGACGCATTCTAGAACGCCTCCGCTTGTCCGGCGCTGGTCCCGCTTATATGAAGCTGGGCCGCCGCGTTCTCTACCGCCAAGTGGATATCGAAGCCTGGGCTACGGGGCGACGGCGCACCAGTACCTCGGAGCCGGTCTAGTGGGAGTGAGCAGACATGCGCCCTCCCCTTATTCCGATTTTAAGACTTACGATGGCTTCCGCTAGCCGCCGCGCCCCTGATCGCCAGAAGTCGCTTCGATCTCAGAAGCTTACGAGAAAAGCGGCGACAGACGAAAATGCAAGCGCAGGACAAAGGACTTATATAGGTAATATCGCAAGTGACGATACACAGCCCGCAAACCGTAAACGCTGCTACACTCTCCGCCGGTCGAGCAGTATCGATTACGCTCAAGCGGTGAACATCCTCGAAGCAGCCTGTCATGCTGACGCCATCGGTTTGCCCCTGAACCGTTTCACCACGATCCATTGGGAAGCCGGCGGCGTCACAGAAGACTTCCAAGGCGCGACAGGTGCATTCCTTAAGCGCGCCAAGGACTGGCTGCGTCTGCGCGGCGTGGAGATGGCCTACGTTTGGGTGCGCGAAGATGGGCCAGCCGCCGGAGAACACGTCCACATCCTCCTTCACCTCCCCCCACGTTTGGTCCGCGATTTCAGCTACCGACAACGCGGCTGGCTGAAAGCTTGTGGCGCGACCTTCCGAAAAGGCGTCATTTTTAGCCGTCCAGTCGGAACCAGCCTATCCCACGCGTTCGTCCGCATCCGTTATGGCCAGAACTATTACGATCACCTCACGCAGGTCGTCGACTATATGCTCAAAGGCGCAGATCAGGTGACGCGCGCGCACCTCGGACTGAGCAAGGCAACACAGACAGGATCGCTCCAGGGCAAGCGAACAGCAACCAGCCAGAATATTGGTAGAGCGGCACGGAACGGCGTGAAGGAATCTGATCTCCGCTGCGGCACTTCGATGCCGCCCCCCGTGCCGACTGAGTTTCAATGCCGCAGCGTTACGTCCTGTCACGCATCATTCGCCCCTCCTTCAAGAGTTTTGACAGCACTACACGGGCGCGCCTGCGCGCGTCATGGGGTTTGCAGCCGTGATTAAGAAAACGAAGCTGAGGCATTATCAGACGGCGGCCCAGCGCGAACAGGCGGCTCGTGACTTTCTGTTACGCGAGGTAGAGACCGAGTGTGGACCCAAAATCGCAGCGGTCCTGGCACGGCGGAAAGACGTTCAGAAGTTCCTGCAACGGGCACGCGAAAATCTGGACTGGCGCCATCCGGGTAATCTAGCGGCTACCACCCCGCAAGCACGAACCACAGACCCCACGCCCCAAATGTCGAAGATACCGCGGCCAAAATGCGGCGCGCGTACCAGAAACGGCGAACCCTGCAAGGCCTCCGTCCTATGGGATAACGCCCATAACAAGCCCCGGAACGGTCGCTGCCGGCTCCACGGCGGCCTATCGACGGGGCCAAAAACGGCGGCCGGTAAGAGGCGTGTGCGCACCAACCTTAGGAACTTCTAGAGTCTGATCCATCTACGTTGAAGCATAGCCGGAGTTTCTGAGGTAGTTGGCGCATTCGCTGGGTGGGGATGCGCTGAGGAGCGTTTCGATGCGCTGCCAAGTTGCCTCGACGGATCGTTCTGCGGCTTTTCGCATGAGGTGCTTGAGCTTGGCGAAGACCTGTTCGATCGGGTTGAGGTCTGGCGAGTAGGGCGGCAGGAACAGCAGTTTGGCTCCAGCCGAGCGGATCGCCTTGCGGACGGCTGGGCCCTTGTGGCTGCCGAGGGTGTCCATGATGACGATGTCGCCGGGTGCGAGCGTGGGCACGAGGAACTGCTCGACCCATGCGGTGAAGCTCTGGCCGTTGATCGGCCCATCGAGCACGCACGGCGCATCGATCCGGTCGTGGCGAAGTGCTGCGAGGAAGGTCAGCGTATGCCATTTGCCGAACGGAGCGCGGGCAACCAGCCGTGTCCCTCGCGGCGCCCATCCCCGGATCGGCGTCATGTTCGTCTTCGCCCAGGTTTCGTCGCTGAAGACGAGGCGGCGGGGATCAAGCCGCCCCTGGTACGTCTTCCACTGAGCCCGGCGACGCGCGATCTTCGGCCGCAACTGCTCGACGGCGAACAGTGTTTTTTTGAACGTCACTCCGGCATCACGCACAATCCGCCACACCGACCCATAGCTCGTCGTCACGCCCCGTGCGCCCAGCTCGGCCACCAACCCGCGAAGGGTCAGGTCCGGAACCGCCTCCAGCCGACCCAGCAACCACTCCCGTTCACGCGCCAGTGACCGCTCCTCTTGCGGCCCATCGGTCGCGAGGACGCGCCGTCTCCCGCGCCGATCGCCCGCCTGCAACCGACGCCGCCACACGCTCTCGAAGATCATCCGAATAAGGTCTCGCCATCCCTGCCGGCCTCCAACCCCAGCCAGCAGATTGAATCAGAACTCAACGGTCTTGGGAATCCCCAATCGATTCAGCCCAGATGAGTCAGACTCTAGGTCTCAGGTGCCTTTTCTTGCATGATGTCCCGCAAATCAAGATCAAGCGTGAATTTGAGATTGCCGCGGATGAGCCCTTTGAACTTCTTGGCACCAACACAGCGCCCAATCCGCAGGAGCTGTTGATGTCTGCGGTCAATGCCTGCATGACGGTCGGCTATGTGGCCGGCGCTGCCCTTCACGGGATCAATCTCGAGACGCTCGAGATCGAGACAACCGGCCAGCTTGATCTGCGTGGGTTCCTCGGCCTTGATGACAGCGTCCCCTCGGGATATGAGGAGATTGATTACACTGTCCATATCGCCGGAAACGGGACGAAGGAACAGTTCGAGGAGATTCACCGCACAGTGATGAAGACCTCGCCCAATTACTTCAATCTGGCACGGCCCATCCGCATGAATGGCCGGCTCCGGGTCGGTTGAATTTGCACATCACCAGACATGCAAAAACGCCCTGCCAGGGTTTCCGGGCAGGGCGTTCTTGTTTGCGTTAGCTTGTCAGATCAGAAGCTGCCCTTGATCTCTGCAGTGCCGCCAACCGTCTGGGTGGTGTCCGACAGTTCGGAATAGGCCCGCATGCCGAAGCTGACACGGGGGGTGAGCTTGATATCGGCACCGGCCGACAGCAAAGCGGCGTTGCGGCTTGGGCGGGTTCCGGCGATTGTGTAACTGACGCCGGTCACACCATTCAGAGACGCGGAGACATCCGTGTCATATTTGAAATAATGTGCCCAGCTGGCCCGGACGAAACCGACAACGGGTGTGGACCCCGCGGTCAGGTTAGTATCGAGTTTGAGGCCAAGTTCGCTGCGGCTGCTCGTGTCGACGCGATGATCCAGGGACAGGTGACCGGCGTTGGCCGTCGTCTGTTCGATGATGGCCGGGCTTTTGGCGCGGATGGCCTGGAACGCCGCGATTGGCGCGAAGGTCAGCTGTCCGCCCAGGGTTTCGAAAGGAACGCTGGCTTCGATCCGACCGCTCCATGCCTTGGTCACATAGGACGAGCTGATATTGCTGACCCCGAGCGACGAAATGGCGCGGGTTGTGTCGGTATCAAGCCGGGCATAGCCGACGGCAGCGGCAAGGTTCAAAGCGCCAAGATCTGCCCGGCCATAAAGTCCGGCCTGGAACACATCTGCGTCCGCGGCCCCAAGTCCGGCTGAGACTGAGGCGCTTGTTTTACCACCGGCGACGGACGCACCAACGGTGGCACTGTCGTTCAGGCGCAGCTCGGCACCGATGGCGAGATGATGGTCGGACAGGTTGCGCTTTGCGGCACCGCTGGCCGGATGGCCATCGGTGTGCCCGGTCGAACCGAAGGCCGCAGCCCACAGCGCGAACCGTTCCGTGCTGACCGTGCCAAGGTTCGGGTCACGCCGCAGACGCCCGGCACCGGAGCCATCGAGCAAGGTCCCAAGGAAGGCGCTGGCCGCGGCATTGGCCATGGCCGGGGCCGCCGCATGGATTTCACCCGAAAGTTCGTTGACCGCGGCCGGGATCAATCCGGCCTGAAGGTTATAGATGCCGAACAAGGCCGAGGCGTTGGTCCCATTGGCGACGGCGGCGTCGATGGCCGCGGAAATGCGGGCGGCATTGGCCGGTGCCGTGACTCCGAGGGACGCAAGGGCCTTGGGCGCGAGTTTGAGGAGGACGTCATTCCCGCTATAGGTGACCGTGGTGGTGATGCCGGCGCCCACGAAGCCCGTCGGGTCAACGGTCGCGAAGCTGGTGCCGCCAAGGCCGCCGGCCGCCGACAGCAGGGTATAGTCGCTGTCGAAATTATAGGTGCCGCCCAATGGCACGAGACGGAGCGTGCCGCCGAGTGTCGCGGTGCCGGTGACGTTCACGCGGTCGGCAACGCCTCCCTCGACCTCGGCGAGATAGGTCGAGTTCGCATCCATCACGAGATTGCCGGTGACGGTGAGCGTGCCCGGCGAGTTCCCGGGCGAGAGCGTCCCGCCGTTGAGGGTGAGGCCGGATACCGTGCCGGAACCGCCGAGTTTGCCGCCCGCATTCACGACAACGCCCGACGATGCGGCGATGGAGCCGTTGACGACCAGCGTGCCGGAATTGATCGTGGTCGCACCCGTATAGGTCTGCGTGCCGGTGAGGGTGAGGGCGCCACTGCCCGACTGGATGACGGTCCCGTTGCCGGAAATGACGCCGGTATAGATGACGCTGTTCGACGCGTTGAAGGCGAGCGCCCCTTCGTTTTCGAAGGTGCCGGCGCCGAGGCTTCCCAAAAGGCCGCCGTTGCCGATCTGCACCGTGCCGCCGGCGTCGACCCGGGTCATGCCGACAGAATAATGGTTGCCGGTCAGGACGAAGGTGCCGGTGCCGACCTGATGGATTTCCCCCGTGCCGAAGATGTCGTTGGCAATGACATAGTTATCGCTGCGGTTGATGAGGATCAGGCCGTTGTTGACCAGATCGCCGCTGCCGAAGCGGCCGCTGGTCCCACCGTCGCCAAGCTGGAGCGTGGATCCGGTATCGACCGTGAGCGTGCCGGTATAGCTGTTCACGCCGGTCAAGGTCAGGACGCCGGCGCCGGTGTGGACGATGTCGCCGCTGCCGGACAGCACGCCGGCATAGGTGATGGCGTCGGCGCGGTCGAAGACGAGCGTGCCGGCGTTCAGGACGGCACCCGTGCCGAGCGTGCCGCTGGTGCCGCCGTTGCCGACCTGCAGGGTCGCGCCGGCATCGATCATGGTCGCGCCGGTATAGCTGTTCGCGCCGGTCAAGGTCAGCGTGCCGCTGCCCGACTGGCGCAGCGCGCCGCCGCCCAGGATGTTGTTGTTGACGACAAAAATGTCCGAGCGGTTGAAGGCGAGGGTGCCGGCGTTCGTGACCGCGCCCGTGCCGAGCGTGCCGCTGGTGCCGCCATTGCCGACCTGCAGGGTCGCGCCGGCTTCGATGGCGGTCGGGCCACTGTAGCTGTTGTTGGCGGTCAGAATGAGCGTGCCGCTGCCGGACTGGCGGAGCGTGCCGCTGCCCGAGATGGCTCCGCGTTGAGTGACGCTGTCCGCGCGGTTGAAGATCAGGCTGCCATTGTTCTCGACAGCGCCGGTTCCGAGATTGCCGCTGGTGCTGCCGTTGCCGATCTGCAGGGTCGTGCCTGAATCAATCGTGTTCTGCCCGGTCGATGTACTGGTGCCGGTGTAGATGAGCTTGCCGGCGCCCCTCTGGCGGAATTCGCCGGTCCCGCTTATGGCATTGTTGACGGTATGTTCGTTGCTGCGAGCGAAATAGAGCATCCCATCGTTGACGACAGCCCCGCTGCCAAGGCTGCCTTTGGACGAGAAAGTCCCGAGCGCGAGGCCGGCGCCTGACGCGATTGTCGTTGTGCCGCTGTAATCGTTATCTTCGTTCAGGACGACGCCGCCTGACGTGACCGTCAAGTTTCCACTGCCCGTGATCAATTGGCTGAAGGTCAAGGTCGGAGCGAAGCTGCGCCGGATATCGAGGGTGCCGTTATTGGTGATGGTGCCGCTGCCAAGGCTACCAGTCGTGCTTGAGCCTGTGCCGAGCTGGATCGTCGTGCCTGCGTCGATGGTGGTCCCGCCCGAGTAGCTATGGTCGGCGGTGAAAATGAGGGTGCCGCTGCCGGACTGCCGGAGTGCGCCGCTGCCTGAGATGTCTCTGTTGAAGGTAACCGCGTCCGCACGGTTGAAGGCAAGAGTGCCGGCGTTCGTGACAGCGCCTACGCCCAGGCTGCCGCTGGTGCCTCCATTGCCGATCTGCAGGGTTGCGTCGGCATCAATGGTCGTTGCGCCATTGTAGATATTGTTGCCGGTCAGAATGAGCGTGCCGCTGCCGGACTGCCGAAGCGTGCCGCTGCCCGAGATCAGGCCGCTTTGGGTGACGCTGTCCGAGCGGTTGAAGATCAGGCTGCCTCGGTTCGCAACCGCGCCGGTGCCGAGATTGCCGCTTGTGCCGCCATTGCCGATCTGCAGGGTCCTGCCTGAAGCAATCGTGTTCTGCCCGGTCGAGGTGCTGGTGCCGGTGTAGATGAGCTTGCCGGCCCCCATCTGGCCGAACTCGCCGGTCCCGCTTATGGCATTGTTGACGGTATGTTCGTTGCTGCGAGCGAAATAGAGCGTACCATTGTTGACGACAGCGCCGCTGCCAAGGCTGCCCGTGGTCGTGTTGTCCCCGACTATGACGAACGCGGATGCGATGGTCGTTGTGCCGCTGTAACTGTTATTCCCGGTCAGGTAGATGTCGCCAGAGGTCACTTCCAAGGCACCGGTGCCGCTGATTGCTTGATCTAAAGTGAGAGACGTGGCGAGGTCACGATTGATGCTCAGCGTGCCGTTGTTGACGATGTCGCCGCTGCCCAGCGACCCCGTAAAACCGCCATCGCCGACTTGCAGCGTCGAACCGGTATCAATGGTGGTCCCGCCCGAGTAGCCATTGTCGGCGGTGAAAATGAGTTTTCCGGTCCCGGATTGCGTCACGCTCCCGGTGCCGTTGATCGCGCTGCTGTGGGTCACGTTGTCGGACCGGTTGAACACAAGAGCGCCATTGTTCAGGATATTGCCGCTGACGGACCCGGCGGTGTCGCCATTGCCGACCTGCAGCGTACCGGCGCTGATCGTCAGGACGCCTGCGAAGCTGTTGGTGCCGGTCAGGGTGATTGTGGTCGCACCGGTTTTGGTCACGCTTCCGCTGCCGGTGATGGCGCTTGACAGGACGCTGTCGGCGGTCGCGCTCAGGTCAAGCGACCCGGCCACGCCGATGTCGCCGGTAAGGCCCCAGCCGGAGCCAAGGACGAGCGCGTTCGCGCCGCCGGTGAAATCGATCGCCTTGGCGCGGATGGTATTATTGCCGTTAAGGCCACCGGTCGCGGTCGCATTGAGGGTCAAGGCAAGCGCGTTGCCGACGATGCCGCTGCCGCCCGCGCCCATGGCGCCATTCCCGCTAAAACCGGTTCCGCCGGCTCCGCCGTGTCCCCCGGTGACCGCAGCGTTGATGGTGGCGGATACGCCGCTTGCGTTGAAATAAAGGCCATGGCCGCCGCTGCCACCGGCACCGCCGTAGCTGCTACCGTTGCCACCCCGGCCGCCATTGCCGCCGGTCACAGCCACGTTCAAGCTGCCGAGGGCACCGCTGTCAGTGACCACGACGCCCCATCCGCCGGCGCCGCCGCCGCCCCCGTTGCCTGCTATGCTGCCGCTGCCCCCTGCGCCACCGTTGCCACCGGTGACAGCGGTAAATATTGACCCCACCGCACCATGGGCTCCGCCGCCGCCGCCGCCGCCGCCTTCAAGACCGCCGCTGTTGCCATTAGCGCCGTGCGCCCCGGCGCTGGCCCCGCCCGCCCCGCCGGCCCCAGAGAAACCATTGCCGCCTGCACCACCTGTGACACCTGCGCCGCCACCGCCGCCGCCCGCGCCTATATCATTTACGAATTTGGAACCGGTCCCGCCGGCTGTTGTCGCATTGGAGGCGCCACCGGGTGCCTCTCCGCTGCCAAGATAAGAGCCGCCGGCGCCGCCGTTTGCGAGAGCCGGGGTTGTGGCGACGACCATGAGCGCGAGGGCGCCGCCAAGCGCGAAGCCCATAGGGACGAGAGCCGTTGAGCTGTGAAGATGAAAACGACGTTTGGCGAGAGACGGTGAAATGCGACGCAAGATAAACCCCATTGATCCAGAAATTACATAATCGGGGTCGAGCTTCCAACTCAGACCCGAATCTCACCAACGATCATGTTCGCAGCCGGGCCACAAATTCTGGCGGTTGGTAATCTGTAAAATAGCGATTTCTGGTTAAAGCTTTGTTATTTTTTGTTGCAAATTTAGCGTTTGAAATGCTGGCAGAAAAAATTTCCCAGTCAACGATCCAAGGCAATCTCATTTCAGAACTTGGGGTGCGAACGACATTTGCCGAAGGGCTTCGAATCTCTTCTGGTGCGCCAATTATTTCAATAAGTTAGGGCGGCGTCGGCCGTCTTGAAAATATTCAGTAAGCACCGAGTAAGCACGGACCAGATGGCCATTACTGCGCTGTGGCTTTTCGGCGCAGTTCTGTGTTTCTAGAGTCTGATCCATCTACGTTGAAGCATAGCCGGAGTTTCTGAGGTAGTTGGCGCATTCGCTGGGTGGGGATGCGCTGAGGAGCGTTTCGATGCGCTGCCAAGTTGCCTCGACGGATCGTTCTGCGGCTTTTCGCATGAGGTGCTTGAGCTTGGCGAAGACCTGTTCGATCGGGTTGAGGTCTGGCGAGTAGGGCGGCAGGAACAGCAGTTTGGCTCCAGCCGAGCGGATCGCCTTGCGGACGGCTGGGCCCTTGTGGCTGCCGAGGGTGTCCATGATGACGATGTCGCCGGGTGCGAGCGTGGGCACGAGGAACTGCTCGACCCATGCGGTGAAGCTCTGGCCGTTGATCGGCCCATCGAGCACGCACGGCGCATCGATCCGGTCGTGGCGAAGTGCTGCGAGGAAGGTCAGCGTATGCCATTTGCCGAACGGAGCGCGGGCAACCAGCCGTGTCCCTCGCGGCACCCATCCCCGGATCGGCGTCATGTTCGTCTTCGCCCAGGTTTCGTCGCTGAAGACGAGGCGGCGGGGATCAAGCCGCCCCTGGTACGTCTTCCACTGAGCCCGGCGACGCGCGATCTTCGGCCGCAACTGCTCGACGGCGAACAGTGTTTTTTTGAACGTCACTCCGGCATCACGCACAATCCGCCACACCGACCCATAGCTCGTCGTCACGCCCCGTGCGCCCAGCTCGGCCACCAACCCGCGAAGGGTCAGGTCCGGAACCCCCTCCAGCCGACCCAGCAACCACTCCCGTTCACGCGCCAGTGACCGCTCCTCTTGCGGCCCATCGGTCGCGAGGACGCACCGTCTCCCGCGCCGATCGCCCGCCTGCAACCGACGCCGCCACACGCTCTCGAAGATCATCCGAATAAGGTCTCGCCATCCCTGCCGGCCCCCAACCCCAGCCAGTAGATTGAATCAGAACTCAACGATCTTGGGAATCCCCAATCGATTCAGCCCAGATGAGGCAGACTCTACTCCAGCTATGGTTAGATCGGAGATTGCCGGTTGAAGGAATGACCCCATGCCGAGGTCAAGGTAAGACTACCCGCTAAATTAGCCTGACAGTAGCAACAAAAATAAGATCGCATATGGGGTTGGACAGAATCGCACTGTAGCCCGGCTGTAGCCCGGGCCGAAATCAACGAAAGCCAAATATGGTTAACCCATTGAAAAAATTGGCGCACCCGAAGGGATTCGAACCCCTGGCCTCTGCCTTCGGAGGGCAGCGCTCTATCCAGCTGAGCTACGGGTGCTCGCCTTTACGGCCGAGACCGCAGGTGCGGTCCGGTTGGATCGGGGGCAGACTACTCAAATTCGGACGGCATGGCAAACGCTATGTCGCATCCTTGTTATCTTGATCAAATTTCATGAAAAAAGCCCCGGCGGAGGATCCCGCCGGGGCTTTTAAACTGTCCTCTCCGGCCGCGATCAGCGGCGGTCGCCGAGGAAGCGCAGGAGGTAGAGGAAGAGGTTCACGAAGTCGAGATAGAGCGCAAAGGCCCCCATCACGGCCTTCTTCGACGCTGTTTCCTGATCGTCGTTGGCGAAATACATTTCCTTGATCTTCTGGGTGTCATAGGCGGTCAGGCCCGCGAAGATCAGCACCCCGGCGAGTGAAATCACGAATTCCATCATCGAGGATTTGAGGAAGATATTGACCACGCTGGCGATGATCAGACCAAACAGACCCATGATCAAAAAGGTGCCGAAGCCCGACAGATCTTTTTTGGTCGTATAGCCCCAAAGGCTCAGCGCGCCAAAGGACGCCGAGGTGATGAAAAACACCCGCGCCACCGACCCACCGGTATAAACCATGAAAATCGAGGCGAGCGACAGACCCATCAGACCCGCATAGGCCCAGAACAGGGCTTGCGCGGTCGAGGCCTTCATGCGGTTGATGCCGAAGCTCAGAGCCATGGCGAGGCCGAACGGTGCCAGCATGACCACCCACATCAGGGGTGTGCCAAAGATCGTCTGCATGATGCTTTGGCTTTGCGACACGCCGTAAGCCACCAGGCCGCTGAGCAGCACGGCCGAAGCCATGAAATTGTATACTTTGAGCATATAGCTCCGCAGACCCTGGTCGATCGCGACCTGGGTCTGAGCAGTGGCGACAGTCTCCGGACGTGTCTTGTAACCTTGAACCATAACTTTCCCTCGTTCCATGAAACCATAAGTTTCAAAGGTTTCGACTACAATATTGGCATGGGCCCCGCGCAATTCAAGTAAAACCGGCGTGAAATCACCGTTCCGTCGCATCAGGCAGAACCATCATTCCGGAAAAATCAGGCTGCAAAGGCCCGCAAAGCCTGAGCCGGGCGCACGGTCAGTGCCCGCCAAGTCCCAAGAAGACCAAACAGAATGGTCACCAGCACACTGGCCAGAATGGTCACCGCCACCGCTCCCGGCAGGAAAACCCACTGAATGGCCATGACCTTGGTCACGAGAACCCAGGCCGCCAAACTGCCAAAGGCCGCCGCGAGCACGCCGGTGAGCGCGCCCAGAATGGCATATTCCAGCACCAGCACCGCCATCACCGTCCATCTTGTGCCGCCCAGAACCTTGAGGATCACGGCGTCATAGACACGCGCCCGCGCTCCGGCTGCGGTGGCTCCGGCCAGCACCAGCACCCCGGCGGCAAGGGTGATCGCAGCGGCGGCGCGCACGGCGTTCGCCATGTCGGCCATTATGCGGCTGACGTCCCCAAGCACCTCTTTCATGCGCACGGCAGACAGATTCGGGAACTGATCGGTCAGGGCCCGATAAGCCCGATCCTCGGTCGCTTTGCTCGCGGTCAGGGTGGCGAGATAGCTGTAAGGCGCATCACGCAACGTCGCCGGGTCGAAAATAATGGCAAAATTGATCCCCATGCTGCCCCAGTCGACCTTACGCAGCGAGACAATCTCCGCCTCGATCTCACGCCCGAGCACATTGATCGTCAGCCGGTCGCCCAAGGTGACGCCCATGCCCTCGGCCAGCCCGCTTTCCATCGAAATCTGTGGCGGGCCGGCATAATTCATCGGCCACCAGTGCCCCGCCACCAGCTGATTATCGGCCGGAAGTGTCGCCGAAAACGTCAGGCCGCGATCCCCGCGCAAGGCCCAGCGCGCGTCGGGCGCGATCGGCGCGGCTTCGGCCGGGAAATTCTTGATGCGGGTGATCTGGCCCCGCATATAGGGCACCGCGCGCACGCTGTCCGGCCCGGCGATGCGCTCGGCGGTGCGCAGGAAGGCATCATGCTGATCGCGCTGAAGATCGAGAAAGAAAAAGGCCGGCGCTTCCGTCGGCAGATTGTCGCGGATCTGACGACCCAGATTGCCTTCGACCAGCGTCAGGGTCGCAAACAAGGTCAGACCAAGCCCAAGCGCAAGCACGACGCCCGCCGTCGGAGCCCCGGGCCGGTGCAGATTGCCAAGCGCCAGCCGCAGCACCGGATGACGCGGCCTCGGCAGTCTCGCGGCGCCCTCCCGCACCAGCCAGCCGGTGAGCAACAGCAACAGCAGAACAACCGCCGCCCCGGCCTCGAACCCGAAAATGAACAACCGGTTATCACTGCCCGCAAAGGGGAGGATGGCAAGCACGGCTATCAACCCCACCTCCACCAAGCGCACCCACATCTCGCCGTCTTGCCGAACATCTCCAGGCTCGCGCCGGAACAACGCGGCGGCAGGCACCCGCCGCGTCCGCATAACCGGTCCAAGCGTAAAGGCCAGCACCACCAAAAGCCCATAAAGCGCCGCCTTGATCAGCGCCCAAACATAGATCCCACCTGCAGGCGGCACCGGAAGTTTGTCGGCCAGAACCGAGCTGAGCAGCCCCGGCATCATGGCCCCAAGGACGACCCCGAGCGCTAGACACAGGAGGGTGATCAACAGAATCTGGCTGAAATAAATACGGGCGATCAAACCGCTTTCCGCACCCAGAGCCTTCAGGGTCGCAATGGTCTCGGTCTTGCCATCAAGATAACTGCGGACGGCGCCCGCCACCCCGACCCCGCCGACCACCAGTGTGGTCAATCCCACAAGGGTGAGAAACTGACCGAGCCGCTCAGCGAATTCACGCAGACGCGGGGCGCTGCTGTCGCTGGTGGTCACCCGCCAGCCGGCGTCCGGAAAGGCCGCCTCAAGGCGTGCGACCCAGGGCTTGATGGCCGCGCCATCCGGCATTTTGACACGGTAGCTATGCGTGACCAGACTGCCTTCGGTCAGAAGCCCGGTCTGCGGCAAGGCCGCCGCCGCGATCATCAGACGCGGCGCAAGTTCAAATCCTTCATTGGCGCGATCAGGTTCGCGGCGAATAAGCGCCCGCAACTCGACCTCAAGATTGCCGATCATGATGCGGTCGCCCACCCGCGCCTTCATGCGCTCGGCAAGTTCCGGCGCGATCACCGCGCCCCAATGACCATCACGCTCCGCAAGCGCCGCGGCCAGGCTGCCGCCCCCCGTAAGCTCAAGCGTGCCATAAAGCGGATAGCGCGCATCGACAGCCTTGACGGTCGACAAATTGCGCGTGCCATTGCGCGCCAGATGCAGCATGGCGCGCATGCTTTGCGTCTCAGAAACCCTACCGCCGTGAGCGAAAAAGGCGCGTTCGTCCGCAGTCGCCGCCCGGTGGCTGAGACGGAATTCCACGTCGCCACCCAGAAGCGTCCGTCCCTCATGGCGCAGACCCGAGACCACCGCTTCGGTCAAAGAACCGACCCCGGCAATGGCCGCGACACCAAGCACCAGACAAATGGCAAAAACGCGAAAACGATTGAGCCCGCCCCATAGATCCCGGAGTGCTAACCGCCAGACCATGGGTAGGCGTGCGGTCAACCCCTCGTCACTCACCGCCCCAGCCCCCGCTCGCCACCAACCTCATGCAGGCGCTGACGGCGGCCGCGACTTTCGCGCACGATGCGCCCGTCCGCCATTTCAAGAATGAGATCGCAGCGTGCGGCAAGCCCGGCGTCATGGGTGACAAGCACCATGGTGGTGTGCCGCGCCTGATGGAAACTGAACATGAGGTCGATGATGGCGCTGCCGGTCGCACTATCGAGATTACCGGTCGGCTCATCGGCAAACAGGATCTGCGGTTTGGGCGCAAGGGCGCGGGCGATGGCCACACGTTGTTGCTCGCCACCCGAAAGCTGCGCCGGATAATGATGCAGCCGGTGACTGAGCCCGACCGCCTCAAGCTCGGCAGCGGCGCGGTCAAAGGCATCCTCGACCCCGGCAAGCTCCAGCGGCACGGCGACATTTTCATGGGCCGTCATGGTCGGAATAAGATGAAAAGATTGGAGGACAATGCCGATCCGGCCACGCCGAAACCGCGCAAGCGCATCCTCACCCAGCGCCACAAGATCGGTGCCATCAACCATGACACTGCCCGTGGTCGCCTGTTCAAGCCCGGACAGCACCGCCATCAGACTGGATTTCCCCGACCCCGACGGACCGACAATTCCGACCGCCGCCGCCTCGGGGACCGTCAGCGTGATGCCGCGCAGAATATCGACCGGCCCCGCCGCACTGGACAATGTCAGGGTCAAGTCCGAAGTCTTGATACTGGGTGAGCCGAGGGTCGGAGTGAAGAAATCCTGCATGACAATTCCGGCTTAAATCTGACAAAAAAACTTGGGCTGACGCTATGACCGGGTCTCGGCTATTCTGGGCGCAGTAAACGACGACCTCTCACCCCCGGGTGAGCATAAGGCAGCCCTGCATGACCATATGGTGTCCCGGCGCACGACCTTCAACTCTGACACAGACGAATGCTGGCTGAGCCATGCGATACCCAAGCATGGCAGGAGGAACGAACATGACAAGACATTTGCGCCGAAGTTTCTTCATTGTCCTCTGCCCGCTCGTGTTTCTCCTGTCCTTTCCGGGCGCTGCAAGAGCCACCCCGACGACAGCCGAAACCATCGTCGTCGCTTTCGGAGACAGTTTGACAGCTGGCTATGGCCTGCCGTCCACCGACTCGATCCCGGTCCGCCTTGAGACTTTGTTGCGAAAAACAGGGCACAGGGTCACGGTCGTCAATGCCGGCGTTTCAGGTGACACCTCAAGCGGCGGGCGCGCCCGGCTCGATTGGGCACTGGCCAGTCTCGACAAGACAAAACCAACACTTGTCATCCTCGAACTTGGGGCCAATGACGCGCTCCGCGGCATCGACCCGCGGCTCACCGCCGACAATCTCGATCATATCCTGAAAACGCTCAAGGCGCGCGGCATTCCGGTTCTGCTCTGTGGCATGAAGGCGCCACCCAATCTCGGCCGCGATTATGGCGTGGCGTTCAATGCGATCTATCCGGCACTGGCCAAAAAATATGACCTGCCGCTCTATCCCTTTTTTCTCGACGGCGTGGCCGCTCAACCGAGGCTCAATCAAGCTGATGGCATGCATCCGAATGCCAAGGGAGCGGAGCTGATCGCCAGCCGTCTTGCCCCCATTGTCGCCCCCCTCCTTGATCACATCACGCGCCCATCAAAGGACAAAAAACAGCCCTGATTTTTGTCGAGGACTCCAAACATGATCCGCCTGTTCGTCGCCATCGAATTGCCCGAGCCCATCCGGAATTATCTCTTGCGATTGCAAACCGGCATTCGCGCCGCATACTGGCAACGCGATGATCAGCTGCATCTCACGCTCAGCTTCATCGGCGATGTGGACGAGGGCACCGCCCGCGACATCGACACAGCACTCGCCACCATCACCATGCCTGCCTTTACCATCGCACTCGACGGTGCCGGACTTTTTGGCACCATGTTCAAACCCCGCATTCTCTGGGCCGGGATTGCCCCGCGCGATCCCGTGATCCGTCTCCATGACAAGATCGAGACCGCCATTCGTCGCCTGGGCCTTCAATTGGACGATCGCAAATTCGCCCCGCATGCGACGCTCGCACGCATCCGCGACGGCCGCGCCGCGGCTCCCGGCGTCCTGCAGTTTCTCGAAGCCCATGGCGGACTCATATCGGCAAGTTTCGAAGTCAACAGCTTCGCGCTCTACTCAAGCAAGCTCACCGACCAGGGACCGCAGTATCATGTGGAGGCGCGTTATCCGCTCGCCGGTTTTGCCGACCTCTGATCAGAACCGACGCTCGCGCAGATGCGTGAGAAGACCCAACACGCCCTCCTCGATGGTCGTGAAGACACGTTCGAAGCCGGCCTCGTCACGGAAGAAATACGGGTCCGGCACCTCGCGAATTTTACTGTCATGCGCGAAGTCCATCAGCAGGTGAATGCGATCCGCGAACTGTTCGGGACAGCGTTTGCGCAAGCCTTCGACGTTGTCGCGATCCATTGCAAGGATCAAATCGAAACTTTCGAAGTCGTCATCGGCAATTTTTCGCGCGCGCAAATCAGCGATATCGATGCCATGTTTTTTCGCCACCGCAATCGCACGTGGATCCGGTGCAGCACCTTGGTGCCAATCGCCAAGACCCGCAGAATCCCAAGAGATTTCGCCATTCATGCGCGTCCGAAAATTGTCGTCAGCAAGTGCTGCACGACAGATTCCTTCGGCAATTGGCGAGCGGCAGATATTGCCAAGACAAACAAAAATCAGGCGTATCACACAGGAATCCCTTGCATTTCGCTAGTTTCAGCCGACAATATGAGCAATAGTTGCGGCACGGGCAAGGGTGTCCGCATATTAAGGGAAGAGAGCGCAGGATCCGAATGGGAGAGCGCTTCGATCATATCGTCATCTTGACCGGAGCCGGCATCTCGGCGGAGTCAGGCCTCGATACATTCCGCGACAAAGGCCGCGACGGAGGTGGCATCTGGTCGGGACATGCTGTTGAGGATGTAGCAACGCCCGACGCCTTTCGACGCAATCCTACTCTAGTTCACAATTTCTACAACATGCGTCGCCGTGCGGCGCGCGCAGCGGAACCCAACGATGCTCACCACGCTCTCGCCCGTCTCGAAGCCTGTTATCCGGGCGATGTTCAGATCATCACCCAGAATGTGGATGATCTGCACGAACGTGCCGGCAGTCGAAATCTGATCCATATGCATGGCGAGCTGAGGAAACGACGGTGCACTGCCTGCGGATCTATCGAGATCTCCGACAGCGATCTTTCGGTGCACACAAGCTGCGCCGCTTGTCTGACGCAAGGCAGCCTCAGACCCCATATCGTCTGGTTCGGTGAAATTCCCCTCGACCTTGCAGACATCACCCGGCATCTCGATGCCTGTGATCTGTTTTTATCGATCGGCACATCCGGCACGGTGTATCCCGCTGCGGGCTTTGTCGACATCGTCCGCCAGAATCCCGACGCACTCACGGTAGAATTAAATCTGGAACCATCAGCCGGTGAGACAAAATTTCAACAGAAAATTTACGGAAAAGCGCGAGAAATAGTTCCGTCTTATGTAAACCAGTTACTGCAATCTTATGTATAACGCCATTCTGACGAGGAGTGAAAGCATGGCCAGAACCAAATCCAAAAAGCAGACCGAAGAAAAAGTCGTGGCAACCGCCGCAGCAAAACCCGAGCGCAAGCCACGCGCCAAGGCCGCAGCCGCCGCGAAACCAAAGACGATAAAAGCCGCCGTCAAACCGAAGGCTGCTAAAGTCGTTGCAAAGCCGAAAGCGGTGAAGGCAACCGCGAAGCCAAAAGTCGCCAAAGCTGTCGCAAAGCCGAAGGCTGCTAAAGCTGCTCCAAAGCTGAAGGTTGTTGCTAAAGCGACCGCAAAGCCAAAGGCCGTTAAAGCTGCACTGAAGCCGAAGGCTGCTAAAGCCACCGTAAAGCCGAAAGCCGTTAAAGCTGCTCTGAAGCCGAAGGTTGCTAAAGCCACCGTAAAGCCGAAGACTGCTAAAGCTGCTCTGAAGCCGAAGGTTGCTAAAGCGACCGCAAAGCCAAAGGCCGTTAAAGCTGCTCCGAAGCCGAAGGCTGCTAAAGCAACCGCAAAGCCAAAGGCCGTTAAAGCTGCCATGAAGCCGAAGGCTGCTAAAGCAACCGCAAAGCCAAAGGCCGTTAAAGCTGCTCCGAAGCCAAAGGCTGCTAAAGCAACCGCAAAGCCAAAGGCCGTTAAAGCTGCCATGAAGCCGAAGGCTGCTAAAGCAACCGCAAAGCCAAAGGCTGCCAAAGCTGCTCCGAAGCTGAAGGCTGCTAAAGCAACCGCAAAGCCAAAGGCTGCTAAAGCTGCCATGAAGCCGAAGGCCGCCAAAGCAACCGCAATGCCGAAAGCTGCCAAAGTTGTCGCCAAGCCGCGCGCAGCCAAAGCCGTCGGACGGCCGCGCACTGCTAGCGCTTTGAAGGCCGTGAAGCCGCGTGCCACCAAAGCCGTCATGGCTGTCAAAAAGCCGGCCAAGCCGAAGCGCGTCGCCCGGAAAGCCTGAAAGGATGTGAAAGCTGCGCGCTCGCTTTATAGCCGCAGCCTTCTCGTCGGACCGCAGCGTCAGAATTTGCTCGGCACACTCACCGACTGGCATGAAGTCGACGGGCGTGATGCGATTGCAAAGACGTTTCGGTTTGCCAATTTCGACGCCGCATTCCGCTTCATGACCCGAGTGGCCAAGGAAGCTGAGCGGTTGGATCACCACCCGGAATGGCGCAATGTCTATAACCGGGTGGAGGTCACGCTCGCGACCCATGACGCGGGCGGCGTAACGGAATATGACGTGGCGCTGGCCGCGTTCATGGATGCCGCCGCAAGCTGACGATCCTATCTATTCAAGATACTAAAAAAGGGGGCCCCGCAAGGGCCCCCTTTTGCATCCTCGCCTGAGGAAAATCAGCGCGGAGATATCAGCGCGGCGCCATCCGCAAGGCACCATCCAGACGAATGGTCTCCCCGTTCAGCATGACATTCTCGCAGATATGTTTGGCCAGCTGACCATATTCCGCCGGATCGCCAAGGCGCTGCGGGAACGGCACATTGGCCCCAAGCGCGTCCTGAACATTCTGCGGCAGACCCTTCATCATCGGCGTCAGGAACAGGCCCGGCGCAATGGTGCAAACGCGGATGCCGATATTCGACATGTCGCGCGCCGCCGGCAAGGTCATGCCGACCACACCGCCCTTCGACGCTGCATAAGCCACCTGCCCGATCTGACCTTCATAAGCCGCGACCGACGCCGTGTTGATGACCACACCGCGCTCGCCATCCTCAAGCGGGGCAAGCGCCGACATGCGCACGGCCGCAAGCCGCAGACAATTGAAGCTGCCGATCAGATTGATGGTGATGACTTTCGAAAAGCTTTCAAGCTGATGCGCCACACCCTTGTTGACGGTCTTTTCGCCAATGGCGATGCCCGCGCAATTGACCAGAATACGCGCGTCACCATGGGCCGCCGCTGCCGCATCCAGTCCGGCGCTCACACTCTCGGCGCTGGTCACGTCAACCTTGACGAACACGCCACCGATATCGGCCGCGACCTGTTGACCCTGCGTCTCGTTGATATCAAACAGCGTGACCTTCACGCCCGCCGCTGCAAGTGTCCGCGCCGTCGCTTCACCAAGTCCCGATGCACCGCCCGTTACAACCGCTGCCGTTCCTGCCAGTTTCATATGTTTACTCCATCTGTACCCAGAGACTAATCCCGTCAGGCGATCGTAAAGGGAGCCGCCGTCTTCGCCTTGATCTCATCAGGGGTGACACCAGGTGCACATTCAATCAGCACCAGCCCCCCATCGACCACATCCATCACGCAAAGATCGGTGATGATGCGATCGACCACGCCCTTGCCCGTGAGCGGCAGATCGCATTCCGGTTTGATCTTGGGCGCGCCGTCCTTCGCGGTATGCTCCATGATGATGACAACGCGCTTGACGCCCGCCACCAGATCCATGGCGCCACCCATGCCCTTGACCATCTTGCCGGGGATCATCCAGTTGGCAAGATCGCCCGCCGCCGACACTTCCATGGCGCCGAGGATCGACAGATCGATATGTCCGCCGCGGATCATGGCAAAGCTGTCGGACGAGGAGAAATAACTCGTCTGCGGCAGTTCGGTGATGGTCTGTTTGCCGGCATTGATGAGGTCCGGATCTTCCTCCCCCTCATAAGGGAAAGGACCCATGCCGAGCATGCCATTTTCCGATTGCAGCATCACATGGATGCCATCCGGAATATAATTCGCAACCAGCGTCGGAATGCCGATGCCGAGGTTGACATAAAAGCCGTCGCGCAATTCGCGGGCCGCCCGTTCGGCGATTTGATCACGTGTCCAAGCCATGTCCGCTCTCCCTACCCGCGTTTCCGCACGGTGCGCTGTTCGATGCGCTTTTCATAAACTGCGCCCTTGACGAGCCGCGTCACATAGATCCCCGGGGTATGAATATGATCGGGGTCGAAGCTGCCCGTCGGCACGATTTCTTCCGCTTCGACCACGGTCACTTTACCTGCCGTGGCCATCATCGGATTGAAATTGCGCGCGGTCTTGTTGTAAATGAGATTGCCTTCCTCGTCGGCCTTCCAGGCCTTGACGATGGCAAGATCGGCCACGAGCCCGGTCTCAAGCACATAGGTCTCGCCGTTGAAGTCCTTATGTTCCTTGCCTTCGGCCACAAGCGTGCCGACGCCGGTTTTGGTATAAAAACCCGGAATGCCCGCGCCGCCCGCACGAATGCGCTCAGCCAGCGTGCCTTGCGGATTGAATTCAAGCTGCAATTCACCCGACAGAAATTGTTTTTCAAAGGTCTTGTTCTCGCCCACATAGGACGAAATCATCTTTTTGATTTGTCGCGTCTGCAACAACAGCCCCAGGCCGAAATCATCGACCCCCGCGTTGTTGGAAATGACCGTCAAATCCTTCACCCCGGAGTCCCGGAGCGCCAAAATCAGATTTTCCGGAATGCCACAGAGTCCAAATCCCCCCGCCATGATAGTCATGCCGTCAAACAGCACACCATCAAGAGCGGACTGGGCATTGCTATAGATTTTCCCCATAGTGCCAGTCCTATTTTAAGATATGTCAAAATCGTGCCGGGTATCCTTCAACACTTACCGCGACACCCAATCAATTTCAATCGTAACCATTCAGGTCACCGCCAGGCAAACACTCGGCTTCTCTCGGCCCCTTGTCAAAATGAAGGCTTCTATGGTCTTTATAGCCCAAATGATGGCTGTTAAGGACAAAACCATGCGCGACGACAGAATGCGGGGATATTTCGGATTTGGCGTTGAGCGTGTCAGCAAACCAATGAATCTCGGCAATCTCTATCGGACGGCCCATGGCTTCGGGGCGAGCTTCCTGTTCACGCTGGACGCTCACGCCCGGGTGCGGGAATCTGAAACCGGGCTTACAGCCGGGTCCGACACTTCGAGAGCGGCGGACAATCTGCCGCTCTTTCACTACGATAGTCTGGATGACCTCAACCTGCCCGAGGGCTGCGTGCTGGTCGGGATCGAGCTCACGGACGAGGCCATCGACCTGCCAAGTTTCCCCCATCCGCCTGCCGCCGCCTATATCCTCGGTGCAGAAATCTATGGTCTCAGCCCCGAAACACTTGCCCGTTGCCGCCATGTTATCAAAATTCCGACAAAATTTTCTCTCAATTTGGCGACAGCGGGGGCAATTGTTATGTATGATCGCCTACGCTGTCTTGGCCGCTTCGCCGATCGCCCGCTTCATTCCGGCGGGGCGAGGCCTGGCCGGGAAAGCCAAACCCCTTCCGGCGGCAGTAATCGGCCACGGGTGCGGGAAGATCTTTTACGGCGTGAACAGGCCCGCAAGGGCAGCTCAGATCCCGAATTTTCATAAAGTAGACCAAAGCATCCCAATGACAGACACAGCTTTTTCCAGTCCCCGCCAGCCCTTCCGCCCATCAATCCTCGCCCTCTCCCTGCTGCTCGCCGTCACCGTCCCGGTTGCCGGAGCGGAGGCCAAGGGCCGCGAGTTTCTGGGCGGTTTCCGCGACTGGGACGCCTTCCTCGACAAGACGGCCAAGGGCGAAAAAAGCTGCTATGCCATTACGGTGCCCAAGGAAACCACGCCGAAAAACGTCAAGCGTGGCGAAATTTACGTCATGGTGACCCAATGGCCCGCCGCCAAGGTCAAGAATCAGATCAGCATTTCAGCAGGGTATGCCCTGAAAAAAGACAGCAACGTCCTCCTCACCATCGACAAGACGACTTACAAACTGTTCGTGCAGGATGACCGCGCCTGGGCCAGCGATGACAAGCAGGACACCGAAATCACCGCTGCCCTCAAAAAAGGCACGACTCTGTCCGTCAAAGGCGTCTCGGCCCGTGGCACGGAAACCACAGACAGCTATTCTTTGGCCGGCTTCTCCTCGGCCCTCAATGCCATTACCCAAGCCTGCTATTGACAGCGGCCGCCTCCGGGCTTACCTCCCTTGTGGATAAGTTGCGCCCCGATAGCATGTCAGGGCGCATTTTGGCGTATGCTAGTTTGACCGCCGGATCCTCCAATGATGGTCCAAAGCGCTGAAAGACGATTTCTGATGTTGCAGACTCCTCTTGGGATCGAACCCGTTGTGGCCCCCCGTCCGGTAATCCCGGCCGCGAGCGATGCCTTGCCGACGCTGGTCGGCCTGACCCGTGAAGAGATCGCCGCCCATCTCGTCGCCATCGGCGTAGCCGACAAGCAAAGCCGCATGCGGGCGCAACAGATCTGGCATTGGCTGTATTTTCGCGGGGCCCA
This sequence comes from Govania unica, assembly GCF_027920805.1. Lineage (GTDB taxonomy): Bacteria > Pseudomonadota > Alphaproteobacteria > Sphingomonadales > Govanellaceae > Govanella > Govanella unica. The sequence continues at coordinate 356,520 of NZ_JANWOI010000001.1, read as the reverse complement.
GTCCTTTGACGAGATGACCAACATCTCCAAGGACCTGCGCGCCGAATTCGCCCGTCATTTCATCATCGGCCGCCCGGAAATCATCGAGCGCCTGGTGTCGAAGGACGGCACACGCAAATATCTCATGCGCTTTCCCGACGGCAATGAAGTCGAGACCGTCTTCATCCCTGAAGATGATCGCGGGACCTTGTGCGTCTCAAGCCAGGTCGGCTGCACCCTCACCTGCAAATTCTGCCATACTGGCACCCAGCGCCTGGTGCGCAACCTGACCCCGACCGAAATGGTCATGCAGGTTCTGGTCGCCCGGGATGACCTTGGCGAATGGCCCTCGTCCCCGGACGGACGGCTTTTGTCCAACATCGTCATGATGGGCATGGGCGAGCCGCTCTATAATTTCGACAATGTCAAAACCGCGCTCAAGATCGTCATGGACCCTGAGGGGATCTGCCTGTCGCGCCGACGCATCACGCTTTCGACCTCGGGCGTGGTGCCGATGATTCCGCGTTGCGGCGAGGAAATCGGCGTCAATCTCGCCATTTCGCTCCATGCTGTGCGCGATGACGTGCGGACAGACATCATGCCGATCAACAATAAATATCCGCTTGCTGAACTGTTGGCCGCCTGCCGCGATTATCCCGGCGTCTCGAACGCCCGCCGCATTACCTTTGAATATGTGATGTTGAAGGATATCAATGATTCGGACGCCGACGCCCGCGAACTGGTGCGCCTGCTGCGCGCCTATGACATCCCGGCCAAGGTCAATCTGATCCCCTTCAATCCCTGGCCCGGATCCGCCTATGAACGCTCCACCGACGCCCGCATCAAGCGGTTCTCGGATATCGTGTTCGAAGCCGGCATTTCCGCCCCCGTGCGCACCCCGCGCGGCGAGGATATTCTGGCCGCCTGTGGCCAGTTGAAATCCGAAAGCGAAAAAAAGCGCAAAAGCGCGTCCTGACGATCGGTCGCAAGATCAAGTCTCAACCAGGATATCTGATTGACCGCCTCTGGCGCTCTGGAAGGCGCGCCGAAGCGGCTTGTCTAACTACTTGTTCTTGCATAGATAGTTTGACTTGACCTCAAACATCCCCGTCTAGTAGGCTTTTCTCCAAGTCTGAGATAGACACGGGAGACCCTCCGAATGTTTCTACTCTCCATCCTCTTGAAGAACCTTCTGAAAATCGGCACCCTTAACATTATTGATGTGGACGGCAAGACCTACCGCTTCGTCGGCTCACCAAGCCCCGAGATGACTCTTCGCCTCCACGATCGCAAGGTCGCCTGGGATATCGGCTGGCATTCCTCCCTCGCCATGGGGGAGGCCTATATGGATGGCCGCGTCACCTTTGAAAAGGGCGACATCCGCGAATTTCTCAAACTGGTCATGGCCAATCGGAATTTTTACCCGCGAAACAATCGCATGACCCTGAAACGCTGGCTCAAGCGCCAGACCGGTCATTTGTTTCAGCATAATCCGATCAGCCGCTCGCGCGAGAATGTGCATCACCATTACGATCTATCGGGGGAGCTTTACGATCTCTTCCTGGATGCCGACCGGCAATATTCCTGCGCCTATTTCCCCACCGGGACCGAGGATCTCGAAACCGCGCAGCTGTTGAAAAAAGCCCATATCGCCGCCAAGCTCTGCCTCAAGGCCGGGCAGCGCGTGCTTGATATCGGGTGCGGCTGGGGCGGCATGGCGCTTTATCTCAACCGCGTCGCCGGTGTGAAGGTCAAGGGCGTCACGTTGTCAGACGAACAGCTGGCCGTGGCCAAGGGGCGTGCCGCCAAAAGCGGGGTCTCAAACGACGTCGACTTCCAGCTGCAGGATTATCGGACCGTCACCGAACGCTATGACCGCGTGGTCTCCGTCGGCATGTTTGAACATGTGGGCGTGCCGCAATATCAAACCTTCTTCGATACGCTCTATAACGTCACCACCGATGACTGCGTGGCGCTGCTTCATACCATTGGCCGCTCGGACGGGCCGGGGCGCACCAATTCCTGGGTCCGCAAATATATTTTTCCCGGCGGTTATTCTCCCGCCCTCTCGGAAATTCTGCCGGTGATCGAGCAGGCCGGTTTCTACGTCACCGACATCGAAATCCTGCGGCTTCATTACGCCAAGACGCTCAAGCATTGGTGGGACCGCGTGCAGCAGAACCGCGACAAGATCATCGCCCTCTATGACGAGCGTTTTCTCAGGATGTGGGAATTCTATCTCGCCGCCAGCGAATGGACCTTCCACTATTCAGACCATGTGGTGTTCCAGATTCAGCTCGCGAAACAACAGGACGCGGTGCCGTTCACCCGGGACTATATTTATGAAAAGGAACGCGAACTGATCGCTATGGACGCCGCCGCCCGGGCAAACGAGAAGCTCAAACTGGCTTAAAGGATAAATTTCACCGCCACGAACCCAAGCACGATGGCCCCAAGCACGAGCGTCGCCACAAGTCCCACGCGACGCTCAAGCAGCCCCGCCACATGGGAGCCGTAACGTTTGGTCAGCCAGGTAATCCCATAAAACCGCGCGCCCCGGGTGATCAGCGACAAGCCCATGAAGGCAAAGAAATCATAGCCCGAAAATCCCGAGGCAATGGTCACAAGCTTATAGGGAATGGGCGTCACCCCTTTGATCAGGATAAGCCAGGTGCCCCATTCCGCGTAGGCCTGCCGATAGCCTTCCATCTGATGCTCAAGCCCATAAAGCCGCACGATATGCATGCCGAGCGTATCGAACAGCAGCGCGCCAATGGCATAGCCCACCACCCCGCCGATGACCGAGGCAATGGTGCAGATGCGGGCGTAACTGGCCCAACGCTCCGGTTTCGAGAGCGTCATCGGCACCAGCATCACATCTGGCGGAATGGGAAAAAACGAACTTTCCGCGAAGGAAATCACCGCCAGGGCATGGGGCGCCCGTGGCCCGCGCGACTTTTCAAGTACCCACTCATAAAGTCGCCGGAACATTCTGGATTCCTGATTTACTACCTTGATCGGCTATTGCTAACGGAAAAACCCACTCCGGGCCACGAAAATCAACGCTGCAAGGGCGCAAAAGCGACCTCGATCATCGCGGCATCCATTTCATAGCCATCTTCCGCAAGCGGCAGTGCCAGAAGATGAAAGCTGTGGGGGTCGCCACCAATCATGGCCGTGCCGGCATAAACGACCGCCAGCCGATTGGCCGACAGATGTCGCATAAGTGTGAGCAGCAGTTCCCCGCGCAAGGCCATCTCTTCCGCCACCGCGCCCGCGTCCCGTGCCCAGAACCTGCGCGCTGGCTGTCCCGCAGCCAAAATGCGGTACTGACCATCCGTGCGCAGCAGCTCCGCCACTACCAGATTAGGGAAATGCCGTGCGAGCTCACGATCCTTAACAAATTTACGCGACGGCAGCTCCTGTTCCTGCCGCACGCCGGCCCGCCGCCATAGGGTATATAGGGTTCGCAACTGCAAATGCTCGATCGCCGACGACTCCCGCACCGTCGTAAAATGGAGCCCCTGTCGCGTCTGATTCTCTGTCCCGTCCGTGCCGCTAACCGGCTTTTTTATCTCATTTTTTTGCATTGTGTCTCTCGTACACAGGAGTTTACATCGGACAATTCTACCCACCCGTAAGAACCTTCATGACGGCTTGATCTGAATTTACCGTTAATCCTGATCAGAACTCCGCCCGCCGGACTTGCAAGCCACCGTCGTTGGCATATACTGCGCGCCGATTTCGTCTGTCTCCCATGCGGGACATAAAGGGACCAAGTACATGGCTCGTGACATTAAAAAAGTCGTGCTCGCCTATTCGGGCGGCCTCGATACCTCAGTCATTCTGAAATGGCTGCAAGAAACCTATGACTGCGAAGTGATCACCTTCACCGCCGATCTCGGCCAGGGTGAAGAGCTTGAACCCGCACGCAAAAAAGCTGAAATGTTCGGCGTGAAGAACATCTATATCGAAGATCTGCGCGAGGAATTCGTGCGCGACTTCGTATTCCCGATGTTCCGTGCGAACGCAGTCTATGAAGGCATCTATCTCCTTGGCACCTCGATCGCCCGGCCGCTCATCGCCAAGCGCCAGATCGAAATCGCCCGCGAGCATGGCGCCGACGCGGTCTGCCATGGCGCCACCGGCAAAGGCAACGACCAGGTCCGCTTCGAGCTGGCCTATTATGCGCTGCAGCCCGACATCAAGGTGATCGCACCCTGGCGTGAATGGGACCTGACGTCGCGGACCAAGCTCATCGATTTCGCCGAAAAGCACCAGATTCCGATCGCCAAGGACAAGCGCGGGGAGGCCCCGTTCTCGGTCGACGCCAACCTGCTGCACACAAGCTCCGAAGGCAAGGCGCTCGAAGATCCGTGGCTTGAAGCCCCTGAATTCGTCTATAGCCGCACCCTCTCCCCTGAAGAGGCTCCGGACAAAGCCACCTATATTGAAGTCGAGTTTGAAAAGGGCGATGCAGTCGGCATCAACGGTGAAAAGCTGTCGCCGGCCACGATCCTCACCAAGCTCAATGAATATGGCCGGGTCAATGGCATCGGCCGTCTCGACTTGCTGGAAAACCGCTTCGTCGGCATGAAATCGCGCGGCATTTACGAAACCCCGGGCGGCACCATCCTGCTCGCGGCCCATCGCGGCATCGAAAGCATCACCCTCGACCGTGGCGCGGCCCATCTCAAAGACGATCTCATGCCACGCTATGCCGAGCTCATCTATAACGGCTTCTGGTTCAGCCCCGAGCGCCAGATGCTGCAAGCCCTGATCGACAAGAGCCAGGAAGACGTCACCGGCACCGTGCGCCTGAAGCTCTACAAGGGCAATGTCTCGGTCGTCGGCCGCAAATCACCGAAGTCGCTCTATTCGTTGCAGCATGTGACCTTCGAAGAAGATTCCGTCTATGACCAGCGCGACGCCCAGGGCTTTATCAAACTGAACGCCCTCCGCCTCCGCCTGCTCAACCAGCGCGGCCGCAACTAAACGATCTCAGACAAAAAAGGCTGGAGGGGCAACTCTTCGGCCTTTTTTCTGCGGTTTCGGTCTTCGAGACGCTTCAACCATAAGCTTAGCGTCCATTACCCGCGCGCCACAGACTCACAACTGTCATTGCCGAGCTTGACCCGGTAATCCATGCTGACACTTCACAAGGCTGATCCATGGATTGCCGGGTCAAGCCCGGCAATGACATTAAAGAGGTGAAAGTCTATCGCGTCACAAAATCGCACAGCCTGTCACTGCGGCACTTCGACCGTATAACTCAGCGTCCGTTCCCCACGCGCCGGAACCTCGACCGTCCAGCGTCGCAGATTGGCGCGCAGGGGCTCTGACCGTGTGCTGGCTGCCTTGATATGGATCTCTGCGCCGGGCATGGCCTGGTCGAGCTCGACCGTGACGGCTTCGTCCTTGCTGTTGCGGATCACATGATGGACCGTCTTTTCGATCGCTTTGGCCGTCATTTTTTCGCGTTTGATCATGCTGGTGATCTGCACCGTCGTCATTTCCGGCAACCTGATCTCGAACGGTGCGCCTACAGGGATGTCCTGTATTGTGGCTTCCGCCAGCGGATAAGGGCCATCGGGACCACTGCCGAGGACATGGATCACACCTGCTGCCAAGGGCTCCCCAAGGCCGGTTTTCTGCCGGTTCTGCAGTTTAAGGATCACCGCCGGATAGAGTACCCTGTCCGGATCGAAATCGACTCCCATAAGTTCAAGCCGATAGACGGGCTCGAACCTGACCCCATCCTTCGCGAGAAACGCCACCTGCTTGCTCTGATGAGCGGCAACGGTCGTGCGCACGGGCAGTTTATAGAGCTGATAATCGGCCAATTGCTCCGCTTCTGCCTGGACCTGATCGGCCATCTCCCTGGCCATGGCCATCATCGGCGCGGGCACTGGGGCGGCTGCGGCATAATATTTGACCTGCCCCGGGGCATAAAGCTCCCCGCTTGGCCAGCAATTGCCATACCAATGGGACATGCGAAACCCCTGAGCGCCCACCCCGGTCCGATTGAGTTCGCCGGCCACCGCAAACACCTCGGCGTCCTCCAGCGGCACCGAGCCGTGATTGGTCAAGGTGATCATGCCGCGAAGATCAAGGCTCCGACCATCGGCCGCAACCGTCGCCACATAATTCGCCGACCAACCCAAACTCGCGGTCAGATATTGGAGCGCCACATCCGCCGGGCCGCCAGCCGACGTCTCAAGTTTCGCGGAGAGAGTGGGGCTCGACCGCAACCCTGCGGGCAGGGCGTCAAAGCTCAGGCGCTCGGGCAGTCCGCTACAGGAAAACGCCTCGGTCTTGCCATTGATGGACAGCAGCAGACCCGCCTTGGCCGATAGCACCGTCGCCACATCCTCGGTCACCTTGCCGCTGCCGGGCAAAGTACGGATCAGCCGGACCTGTCGTCCGACGGATTTTTCCATCAGGGAGGCTGGGGTCAGCAGATCATAATCGAAATTCTGTTCCCGAACCGGCCCGGGCAAGCCCGTGACACTGGCCGACGGCGGCAGAATGCCGTCACTGACCCCGGCAAATTCGATAACCCGCGTCTCCGGCTCCAGCGTTAGGGAGCGCAGCTCCCGCACCATGGCAAGATTGTCGCGATAGATGGTGACGGAGACTGTCCCCGGCCCCGGTAAGGTGACCAGGTCCGCCGCCATCACCTGCCCCGCCCAGAGAACGAGCGCCACCGCGACACGCATGAGGCGCTATTCCTTCTGGCGCACAGTGAAGGTCAGCAAGCTGTCCCCCTTGGCCGGAACCGTCACAGTCCATTCGGCACTCAAGGCATCAGGAGCGCTATGGGACGCGGATTCCGCCGTAATATCCCAATTGGTCCCGAACCCGGCCTGACGGAAGACGACAGTCACCGCTTCGGCCCGCGCATTGCGGAAGCGGTAAGCCATGGCGTTTTCGTAGCGGTCTTTCTTATATTCCCGCCGCGCCGTGATAGTCGATTGCACCGTCACATCAAAGGCTTTGCCCACGCGCGGCCGGATATCGAGCCCTTCCGGGGTGTGGTCGATCGTATCTTCCCCCAGGAAATGCGATTGCCCGAATTGATCCTTGCCATAAATACGGATGACCCCGGCCGGCAGCGGCTCGCCCAGACCATCCGCTTTGCTGTTGGCGATGGTGATATCCACATCCACATGGGCCGCTTCACGCTGGGTCAGAAAATCCCCGGCTTCGTAACTATAACGTTTCGTGGCCTTGACCGTCGGAGCGTCGAGGAAGCTCACCTGTTTGGTCTGATTGTTGGCGATGGTCGTCGCCTCGGGCAGCGTATAAAGGTGATAATCACCGAACGCCTCGCGGCTCGCGCTCTTCACCATGGCGGTTTCAAAATTGCGCCCAGCCATGGGACGGCCGCCCACGCGATTGACGCTTCCCGCGACCAGCTGAGTTTTCACATCCCGGTAAGCAATGCCGCTGTTGTTGGTCAGGGTGATCCAGCCCTGCAAGCTGAGGCTGCCCTGCTTTTCATCAAAGGC